>CAZMNU010000071.1:0-13804 GCA_964567725.1 uncultured Desulfobulbus sp.
CGGGCGACTGGTAGCGCGCCGGCAACTGCGCCGGTTGAGCGGGGGCCGCGGCCATTGCTGCGGCGGTCGCTGCAGCCTGGGCCTCCTTGTTTCCCTGTTCGGCGGTGCGTTTTTTCGCGCCGCAGGCACTGAGCACCGCCAGCAGCAGCAGCAGGGAAAGTACCATGCACCAATTTGTCTTCTTCATACAGTTATCCTCTGATACGGTGTCAAACGCGGAGTTCACAGAGAGTGCTTCATGGCGATCCGGCCTTTGATATACTTCTCGAGGTCCGGCGGGATGCTGAAACCCGAGCGCTGAATGGCCTGGTAGGTCTGGGTCGCCTTGGCCGGTTGCCCCATTTTGTCATAGATGCGGGCTGTTGCGACCATGCCGTTCAGGTCCTTGCCATAGAGTCGATCGTGTTGCTCCAGGACCGTGATCGCGGCCGCAAAATCCCGCTGTTCCTCATTGAACACGGCAAAACTCAACAGGGCTTCCCGCGAGGGTTTCAACGCGTTGACACTCTGTTCGAAGTACCGGCGGGCGCTCTTCCTGTCCTGCATGTTGGCGGAGGCGATGGCTGCGTTCAGGGCGGCGGAATCGTTGTCCGGGGCAGCCTGCAGCGCTTTTTGGGCGAAATGGAGCGCCTTGGCGTTCTGGCGGAGGTGGACGAGGTAGATCGAGGCGATTTTGTTGGCCAATTTGCTGTTGTCCGGCCACTTGTCGAGTGCCTGCTCGTACACCCGGACCGCGGTCTCGAAATCTTCGCGCTTCTCGGCCTCACGGGCGACGCCCATCTGCTGCTTGGCCTCCATTACCCCGACCGGCAGGTTTTCCTGCTGCTGAATGACCAGGGTTTCTTTTTCGACGAGGTCCTCGTCCGCTTCGAAACTGAGGTTGTTCGTGGCCTGCTCCGGCCAGTTGAATCCCTTGCCCTTGGGATAGATGACCAGGGTGTTGAACCGTTCTTCCTTTTCCAGGTCTTTCAGATTGAGGATGATGTCCAGGGCGAAATCCCAGGGGACGTCGTCGAGGACCAGGGTGAGCGAGCCCTTGACCGCCTCGTCGACCACGATATTGACCCCGCTGATCTGGCGCAGGAAGTTGAACACGTTGTGGAGATCCATTTTCTGGAACTCCACGGTGATGCGCTCCTTGTTGTAGCCTGAGAAGTTGAAGGTGTCCCGGGAGGAGCGGCCCGCGCCCCTGGCCGCAGCCTGCGTGTCCAGGGGGTTGACCACGGGCAATTGGCTGTCGATACTCTTCTTCTGGCTGATCAGGCTGCCCACCTGGTCCTTGTCCCCCTGATCGCTCGGTGCAGCGGCGGCCGCCTCTTTTGGCGGAGGTGCCGACGCGTCGCGGTTGGTGATGGCGAGGACCACATCGTTGCCCTCCTGGGTCGAGGTGTAGGGCGCCGCGCCGCCGAGGGTGAACTCGAGCCTGGTGATGGGCGGCTTGGCGTCGGCCACCTCGCTGGTCGCCAGGGTCACCTGCTTGTTGTCCGGCAGACGGGTGGTGAATGCCTGCGCCAGTTTCGCCTCGGCCACGTCAACGATGATCCGGGGCGGGTTGGGAAGTTCATAGACCGTGGAAATGAGCGGCTTGGAGCCCTTGACGCGAATTTCCAGGCCGGCGCCCGCTTCGATCGCCTCGACGGCAACGATCTCGGCCGGTGCGGCCTCCTTTGCTGCGGCCGGAGGGGGAGGCGTGGCAGCCTCTTCGGCCCTGAGCGGGCCGGAGGAGAAGACGCCAGCGCAGAACAGGACAACCATGCAGGAAAAAAGGAGGGGCGTGCGTTGTGCGCCCTTAAAAAATCGAACCATATTCACTTGTCTCCCTCTTTGTTCATTCTCATGATGACCGTGCTGGTGATCTCTTTTCCTGCACGTGTGCGGGCGGTTTCCATGACCACCACCTGCTGCTGGTCGATCTGCGCCACCACGCCCCGTTTGCCGATCGGGGTTCCCAGTTTGAGCAGATACCCTTTTTTCGTCTGGTCCTCGACCATGGCCACCGGTCCGCTTGCCGAGGTGAGGACGCCGACCAGGGTCAACTGTCCGGGTTCGAAGAGTTGCATGCCGGTCAGTTCGGTCTCCTCGTCGACGATTTCATCCGGATTCATGCCGATCGGCGTCGTTGCCCTGGCCGTGATGAAGGGTCGGAACGGATCGGGTCTCCCTTCCGTCTGGTAGGAATAGGGTTCGCCGGCGACATCCTGGATCGATTCGACCCCTTCCGGACCCTGTCCTTCCTGACTCGGTCCTTCCTGACACAGGCCGTCCCCTCCGCTGAAAAGGAAGACGAGCAGCAGGCAGATCATCCCTGCAGGCAAAAGTGCTGTGAAAATGTTCGGCAGTTTGCGCATGGCAGAACGTTCCTGTGCGAAGTCGGGACAAAGCGGTCGCCACTGTCTCTTCATGGCGTTCACTTTCTGGCGGCCTTCGGCTTGGATTTGTCGTCTTTGGGTTCAACCTTGGTGTTGGTGAAGCGGTAGGTGATGAGCCGGCAGGAGGAATTGAGCAGCATTTCCGTGCCTTCCTCTTTCGGCTTGTCCATGGTGATATTGTTGACAGTCACGATCCGTTCCAGTTTCGAGACATTGTCGAGAAACGTCCCCAGGTTGTGATAGGGGCCGACGATGGTGATGTCGATGGGGATCTCTGCATAGAAATCCTTCGGCGTTTCCTGTCCGGGCACGAAGGTGAGAAAATCGAGGCCCGCGCCCTTGCCGAGATCGGAGATGTTGCGCAGCAGGTCGGGAATTTCCTGGCTTTTCGGCAACAGGACCGCCATGGCCTCGAATTCCTGCTGAATGGCCTCGAATTCCTGTTTGTGCCGGGGCAGGTCCCGGGCGGCCTGCTTGACCTTGTTCAGTTCCGCGGTGGCGGTTGCCACCTGCTTTTCCAGGGCAATGATCTTTTCGGACTGGGGTTTGAAGAAGAAAAAATAGAACAGCAGGGCTGGGACCAGCAAGGCGGCAACAAAAACGGCCCATTTGACCTTCGCGTCGAGCGTGCGGTATTTCTCGTCGATGAACACATCGAATTTCGATTTGCCGGTAGCAGAAGCCATGCGCTAGCGTCCTGTCATTGTTTGGTGGGTTCTTCCTGCTTTTTCTCTTCGCCGGGGGCGGTGGCCGTGGCGGACAGGGAGAAGGATTTCAGGTTCCGCTCGGCGAACTGCTTCATCGAAGCGTTCGCCAGGCTGACGTTCTGGATGTATTGGGACCCTTCCAGGTCGTCCATGTATTTGGCCACGGTCTGGTTGTCGAGCGCCATTCCCGAAACCTTCAGGCTGCTGCCGCTCTGGGTGAGTCCGGTCAGCCACATGCGTTTGGGCGGGGTGAGCGCGGCGACCTCGTCGAGCAGGTGCACGGTCAACGAGGCGGAATTCTTGAGTTGCCGGATGACCGCGATGCGCGTCTCGAGCACCTTTTTGTCTTCCTCCAGCTTTTTGATCTCGTTCAGAATTTTTGTGTACTGCTGCTTCTCCTGCTGGAGCTTCTGGTGTGCCTGCTCCAGACCTTTCCGCTCGCCGATCTGATAGAAGGCGACCAGACCCAGACAGCCGAGAAAGCAGAGAAGAACAAGGGCCGACAGCAGGATCTGCCGTTTCAGCTTGAGGCGCTGGGTGATTTCCCGGACAGGCAGCAGGTTGATATGTATCATGGCGTCTTAAAATGCGGCCGGGCGGATGGCCAGGCCGGCGGCTATGGCCATTTCCGGCGCTATGGAGTCGAGATATCGACGGTCGAAGGTCTTGTCATCACACTGCATGTTGGCAAACGGGTTGAAATGCACGACCTCCAGGCCGGTTTCCCGGGCAATGTAGTCGAGCAGGCCGTTGACCTTGGAACCGCCTCCGCTGAGGATGAGGGCGTGCAGTCCCTTGTCCGGATTGTTGGCATGGTACAGGTCGATGGCCTTCTTGATTTCCAGGACCCACTGGGTGCAGGTCTTGGTGAACACCGCCTCCACTTTCTGGCGGTTGGCCTCTTCGACCGGCAGGATGCCCAGTTTGACCTTTTCCGCCTCGTCGTAGTCGATGTTCAGGGCGTTGGCCAATTGCTCGGTCAGTTGCTCGCTGCCGACCACCACATCCCGGGCGAGCACGGAAACGCCGTCGGAGATGATGTTGATATTCATTTTCGAGGCACCGATGTCGATGAGCGCCACGTTGTCCACCTGGCGGGTCGTGGTCTCCCAGATGTTTTCCAGGGCGAAACCGTCGACGTCGACAAGGACCGTTTTGAGCTTGAGTTGGCCCAGCATGTCGAGATAGTCGTTCACCACCTCTTTTTTTGCCGCAACCAGCATCACGTCGTTCCGGTCCGCCCCCTCTTTTCGGCTGGGAAGCTTTTGAAAATCGAGATAGACTTCGTCTATGTCGAAGGGGATGTACTGCTCCGCCTCGGCCCTGAGATACTCGCCGAGGGCAGCGTCATCCATCACCTCCAGGCTGATTTTCTTGACGATCACCGAGTAGCCGGAGATGGAGATGCCGATTTTGTGGTTCTTGATCCTGAGGTTTTTCAGGAGGGCGGCAAGGGCCTTGCCGACCGCTTCGGGGTCCTGGAGGACACCGTCTTCCACCGCGCCGGCGGGGATCGCGGCCGTACCCACGGCCAGCACCTTGTACCCTTTGCCGGTCTTCTGCAGTTGACAGATCTTCACGGCGTGGGAGCCGATATCGACGCCTGTGATCAGGCTCTCTTTCTTGGCCATGTCGTCATTTCTCTTTGCATGCGCTGCAGGCTGGAGAGGGCATTGAAAATAAGCAGGTTTTTCGCCACGTTGCCCTATTTAGGGCATACTTTGCGGTCTTTGTCAAGCAGGGAGTACAATTTTTTTAATTCGCGTATGCAAAAATTTGGTGCATCCTGTTTCGATTACTCTTTCGAAAGATGGCTTGTCATTTCAATAATCTGAAATAATTCCATTTCCTTCGGCTCCACAAAAGGACCTTGAATTTTGCCTACCCTTGGGGTAGGTTGCCGAAAAATTTCATCATCCTTCGAATTCAGGGAATATTTTGGCAGACAAAAAACTTGCACCGAAAAAATCGGTCCTCCGCGAGAACCTCGAGGCGGTCTGCATTGCTGTCGTCCTTGCCCTGATCATCCGCACCTTCATCGTCCAGGCCTTCAAGATTCCCTCCGGGTCCATGCTGCCGACCCTGCAGATTGGCGATCATATCCTGGTCAGCAAGTTCATCTACGGGGTGAAGATGCCGTTCACCGGCACGACGCTCATCCCCGTTGCCCAGCCCAGGACCGACGACATCATCGTGTTCCAGTTTCCCAAGGATCCCAAACTGGACTATATTAAAAGGGTTATCGGCGTCCCCGGCGATATAGTTGAGATCCGGGACAAGAAAATCAGCATCAACGGCAAACCCTTTGCGGACCGGCACGGTATATACAAGGATCCCCTGATCCATCCGGCCGCGGTCGACCCGCGCGACAACTACGGGCCGGTGACCGTTCCCGCGGACAAACTCTTCGTCATGGGGGACAACCGCGACAACTCCTTTGACGGCCGCTTCTGGGGGTTTGTCGACTACCGGGCGGTCCGCGGCAAGGCGTGGATCATCTACTGGTCCTGGGATGTGCAACAGCCGCTGTTCTCGCTGGAACGGTTCCGCTCCATCCGCTGGAACCGTCTGGGAGATGTGGTCCACTGACTTCCGGAGGCGTCATGGCTACCGGCTATTCCTTTCTGCACCGCCACATTCTCGGCATCGAGCAGTTCTCCCGGGAAGACATCGCCCACATCCTCGCCACCGCCGACTCCTTCAAGGAGATTTCCGCCCGGCCGATCAAGAAGGTGCCCACCCTGCGTGGCCATACCATCATCAACCTGTTTTTCGAACCCTCCACGCGGACGCGCCTCTCCTTCGAGATCGCCGCCAAGCGGATGAGCGCCGACACCTTCAACATCGCCGCCTCGACCAGCAGCACCACCAAGGGCGAGACCCTCATCGACACGGCTCGGAACATCTCGGCCATGCATCCGGATATCATCATTATCCGCCATTCCTTTTCCGGGGCCCCGCACCTTTTGAGCCGGTACGTCAAGGCGGCGGTGATCAACGCCGGTGACGGCGCCCACGAACACCCCTCCCAGGGACTGCTCGACCTGATGACCGTGCTCGAGCACAAGGGGCGGCTGGATGGCCTGAAAATCGCCATCATCGGCGATATCGCCCACAGCCGGGTGGCGCATTCCGACATCATCGGTTTCACCCGGATGGGTTCCAAGGTACACGTGTACGGGCCATCGACCCTGGTGCCCAAGGGGATCGACCAACTGGGCGCGAGGGTCTGTTCCTCCCTGGAGGAGGCGGTGCGCGACGCGGATGTAGTCATGACCCTGCGTATCCAGCGGGAGCGGCAGAACGACCCGCTGCTGCCGTCCCTGCGTGAATACGCGCAGCGCTTCGGCATTTCCCGGGAGATTCTCGCCCTGGCACGGCCGGACGCGGTGGTCATGCATCCCGGACCGGTGAACCGCGGGGTGGAACTGAACCCCGAGGTCGCCGACGGACCGCAGTCCGTCATCCTCGACCAGGTGACCAACGGCGTGGCCGTGCGCATGGCCCTGCTCTACCTGGTGATGGGCAACTCCTGACAGGAGCGGGCCGGCTATTTTTTGTGTCCCCTTTTTTCCTGAAGGCGAACGAGCGATGCAGACGAACTGGCGCATAACAAACGGCCGCATCATCGACCCGGCCAACGGAATCGATCAGACCGGCGACCTGCTCATCATCAGCGGGCGAATCGCTTCTTCCGGAGAGGAGGCGCCGCCGGACACGGCCGAGATCGACGCCGCAGGCTGCTGGGTGGTGCCCGGGCTGACCGACATGCATGTCCATCTGCGTGAGCCCGGCCAGGAATACAAGGAAGACATCCTTTCCGGCGCGCAGGCCGCGGCGGCGGGAGGGTTCACCGGCATCGCCTGCATGCCCAACACCTCACCGGTGAACGACTGCGCCGCGGTGACCGCCATGATCCGCGCGCGGGCCGCGCAGGCAGCGGTGCGGGTGTACCCGGTGGGCGCGGTGAGCAAGGGCAGCGAGGGGCACCAACTGGCCGAGTTCGGGGAGTTGCGGGCGGCCGGTGCGGTCGCCGTGACCGATGACGGCCGGCCGGTGGAGCACAGCCAACTGATGCGCCGGGCGCTGGAATATGCCGGCGACTTCGGTCTGGTGGTGATCAGCCACAGCGAGGACCTCGCCCTGGCCAGCGGGGTCATGAACGAGGGCGTGGTCTCCACCCGACTCGGGCTGAAGGGCATCCCCACCGCGGCCGAGTCGATCATGGTCTACCGGGAGATCGCCCTGGCCGAGTTCACCGGCCAGCGACTGCACATCGCCCACGTGAGCGCCGGTGCCTCCATCGACCTGATCCGTGCCGCCAAGGCGCGCGGCGTCCGCGTCACTGCCGAGACCGCGCCGCACTATTTCACCCTGACGGACGAGGCGGTCACTGGCTACGACACCAACGCCAAGATGAATCCACCACTGCGCTCGGCGGCCGACCGCGCGGCGGTGCGCGCCGCCCTGGCTGACGGCACCCTGGATGCCATCGCCACGGACCATGCTCCCCATTCGATTCTCGAGAAGGAGACCGAGTTCGATACCGCGGCCAACGGCATCATCGGTCTGGAAACGGCCGTACCCCTGGCCCTGGCCCTGGTGCGCGACGGGGTCCTGGACGCGGGCCGGGTGGTGGAACTGATGGCCGTGAACCCGGCCACTATCCTTGGCCTGGACGCCGGCACCCTCGCTCCGGGCGCGTTGGCGGACGTGACCATCATCGACCCGGAGCGCGAGTTCGTCTACACCGCCGACCAGGTCGTCTCCAAGAGCCGCAATACCCCGTTTCTCGGCTGGCGGCTCAAGGGCCGGGCCGTGCTGACCATGGTCGGCGGCGAGGTCCGGTACCGTCTGCCCGGTTGAGAAATTTTACCCCCGCATCACCCTTCCTTGTCCACATAGCGGGCCGGATCAATCAGGCCAGCATCCCTGAATCCCTGCAGTCGCAGTCGGCAGGCGTCGCACCGGCCGCAGGCCAGTTCTCCCGCCGGATCGTAGCAGCTGTGCGTCAGGGCGTAGTCCACGCCCAACTCCCTTCCCTTGAGAATGATCTCCTTTTTGCTCAGGTGCACGAGTGGTGCGTGCAAGCGGAAGGGGCGGCCGGTGGCGCCGGCCCGGGTGCCGAGATTGGCCATGCGCTCGAAGGCGGCGAGAAACTCCGGCCGACAGTCGGGATAGCCGCTGTAGTCCACCGCATTGATGCCGAGAAAAATGTCGGCGGCGCCCAGGACCTCGGCCCAGGAGAGGGCGTGGGCCAGGAAGATGATGTTGCGGCCGGGGACATAGGTGACCGGGATGTCGTCCGGGTCTGCCGAGGGGAGACGGTCCTTGGGCACGGGTTCGCCGCCGGTCAGGGCGGAGCCGCCGATGGCGTCCAGGTCGACGCGGAGCACGAGATGCCGGCGGGCCCCGCTGCGGGCGGCAATCTCCCGGGCGCGGTCGAGCTCGACCCGCTGGCGCTGGCCGTACTGGAAGCTCAGGCAGTTGCAGGCAAACCCCTCCGCCCGGGCAATGGCGAGGACCGTGGTCGAATCGAGGCCGCCGCTCAGCAGGACGACCGCTTGTTGGTCATGCATGGTCAGTATCGGAAGGTTCGGGTTGAAAGGGAATTTTTCGGGTTATGGTGATGGATTCAGGACCGACCTCGGCCCGGTAGGCCAAAAACCGCACGCCGCTCGCTGCGGCCGAGGTGACTGCCCGGGCATAGGCCGGATCGATCCGTGCCGCCGGCCTGCAGCGGTCGGCATCGCCACGCTGCACGCAGAACACAACCGCGGCGCCGAAGCCGGCTTCGCGCAACCGGACGAGTTCGGCGATGTGTTTTGCCCCGCGGGTGGTCACCGCGTCCGGGAACAGGGCCATGCGCTGCTCTGCCAGCGAGCAGTTTTTTACTTCAACATAGATCTGCCCCCGGTCTGTTTCAATGAGGAAATCCAGCCGACTTCTGGCGGACACCACCACCTCCGGGGTGATGGCGACAATGCCGCCGAAGTCGTCGATCACGCCGTTTTCCAGCGCCTCCCGCACCAGGCCGTTGGTCCGGCCGGTGTGTACGCCGATCCACACGCCATCTTCCTGCACCAATTCCAGCGTCCACGGGTATTTTCGCCCCCGGTTGTCCGACCGGCTGATGATCACCGGGCTGCCCGGGGTGGAGCAGCCCAGCATGGAACCGGAATTGGGGCAGTGCACGGTGAGGATCTGGCCGTCCGTCAAACGGACGTCGGCAAGAAAGCGCTTGTAGCGCCGAATGAGCACGGCGGGCTGTCTGATTTCCGGTAATCGCATGAGCCTGGTTGAGGACGAAAACAGTGGCTGACAGGCTTTCATCGTCCTGGCGGCAGCCGGTGATTGAAAGACGTTGCGGACGCCGCGAGGGAGTGGCCTTCCTGGTCGGGATCAGGTATGATAATCAGTCATATCGATCAGGCCGGGGCCGCGTTCCAGGCCGGCTTTTTGCCGCCCGGCCGAGGTTGTGCTACCGGTCAACCCGGAATTTTGCTACACTATTATCATTGTTCAGAAAAGCAATGATGTTTCGTAAAATGTCGTACCAGGCGGCGACCCTGCTTTTTCCAGCGTTCAACCACCTTCCCAACCTTAACGAGAGGAGAGCACCGTTATGAAACTCGGGATAAACGGCCTTGGCAGAATCGGTAAATTATCGTTGTGGCACCATGTCTCACGGCAGTTTTTTTCGGAGATCGTGGTCAACCTGGGAAGAAACGTCGGTGCCGGCATCGAAAGTATTGCCTCGTCCATCGAAAAGGACTCCACCTACGGCCGCTTGAGCATGTACCTGCACGGCCACAAGGGCGGACGGGTGATCGAGAACCTCGATGAAGCCAGGGGCAGCATGACCATCAACGGTGTGCCGGTCACTTTTCTGCGCAAAGCGCGCAACCCGAAGGACATCGAATGGCAGGCCAACCAGGTCCGCCTGGTGGTCGATTCCACCGGTGCCTTCAAGGATCCGACCGCCGACCCGGCCGAGGGCAGGGGCTCGGTGCGCGGCCACCTGCAGGCCGGCGCGGAGAAGGTTATCGTGTCCGCCCCGTTCAAGATTCAAGCCAAGGGACTGGACATGCCGGAGGATGCCCTGACCACGGTCATGGGCATCAACGACGACGACTACGACCCGGCCCGCCACAGCATCATCTCCGCCGCCTCCTGCACCACCACCTGTCTCTCCTACATGATCAAGCCGCTGCTCGACCATTTCGGGGCAGCGAAGATGCTCTCCGCCTCCATGGTGACGGTGCATGCCGCCACCGGTTCCCAGGAGGTGCTGGATCGGCTTCCCGGCGCCGGCGCCAGTGACCTGCGCAAGAACCGCTCCATTCTCAACAACATCATCCTCACCACCACCGGCGCTGCCAAGGCCCTTGGGCTGGTTATCCCGGAAATGAAGTCCATCGGCTTCATCGCCGAGTCGGTGCGCATCCCGACCACCACCGGCTCGCTCATCGTGCTGGTCCTCAATCTGCAGGACGAACTGGAGAACCCGATCAAGCGCACCCTGCTCAACTCGATCTACGAGGAATATGCCAAGACCAGCCCGTACCTCATCTATTCGACCGAGCAGAACGTGTCCTCGGACATCATCGGCGTGCCCCGGGCCGCGGTGACCATCGAGTCGACCGAGATCCACACACGCACCGCCACCATCAAGGTCGATCTGCAGAGCCTGAAGAACTTCAAGTTCGACGCCGGTGCCACCCCGCCGATTCTCGAGGTGCCTCTCACCCAGGCGGTCATTTACGGCTGGTACGACAACGAACTCGGCAGCTACACCAACATGCTCGGTGAGTTGACCACTTCCATCGCCGAGCGGATGGTGTGAGGGTCCGCCAGACGCAGCCGGCCGATCTGGACGAGGTGGTGCGCATCGAATACCAATCCATGCCCGACCCGTGGAGCGCGGTCGCGGTCGCCGCGGAACTGCAGGTCGCCAACAGCGCCGGCTGGGTGGCGACAGCAGCCGGCCGGGTGCAGGGATACGCCTTTTTCCGCACCTGCCGACCGGAGTGTGAGTTGCTGCGCCTGGCGGTTGAACCCGAGTCACGGGGCGCCGGCATCGCCAGTGCGCTTCTCCGCCGGGCGCTGGATCACCTGGAGCGGGACGGGTTCACCACCTGTTTTCTCGAGGTCCGAAGTTCCAATGAGGGTGCGCGCCGGCTCTATGAGCGGTCCGGCTTCGTGCGGACAGGGGTGCGCAAAAACTATTACTGCCGGCCGGCGGAGGACGCGGTCCAGTATTGCCGCGATTTGACCGGAACAAAGGGAGAATTGGCATGAAAACATTGAAAGATCTGGAACTGGCAGGCAAGCGGGTGCTGGTGCGGGTGGATTTCAACGTGCCCATGAACGAAAGCGGCGAGATTACCGACGACCTGCGCATCCGCACCGTCCTGCCGACCCTGCGCTACCTGGTGGAACAACGGGCCCGGGTGATCATTTGCACCCACATGGGGCGGCCGAAGGGCCAGCGGGTGGAGAAATTTTCGCTCGCACCGGTGGCGGCCCTGACCGCCGGAATGCTCGGCCTGCCGGTGCCGCTCGCTCCGGACTGCATCGGCGATGAGGTGGCGGCGGCGGTGGCGGCGCTCAAGGACGGTGACTGCCTCATGCTCGAAAATCTCCGGTTCCACCCGGAGGAGGAAAAAAACGATGCGGCGTTTTCGCGGCAACTCGCGGCGGTGGCAGATGTGTACGTCAACGATGCCTTTGCCGTTTCCCACCGGGCGCATGCCTCGGTGGTCGGAGTCACTGCCCATGTCCCCGAGAAGGCGGCCGGATTCCTGCTGCAGAAAGAAATGGAATATTTCCAGCGGGCCATCGGCACGCCGCAGCGGCCCCTGGTCGCCATAGTCGGCGGGGCCAAGGTCTCCGGCAAACTCGAGGCCCTGCAGAACATGCTCGGCCGGGTCGACCGGATGATCATCGGCGGCGCCATGGCCAACACCTTTCTCAAGAGCCAGGGGTACAGCGTCGGCGCCTCCAAGGTCGAGGACGACCTGCTGGAGACGGCACGGCAACTGCTCGTCCAGGCGCGCGAGAAGGGTATCAAGGTCTATCTGCCGGTGGATGTGATTGCCGCGGATCGGTTCGCCCCCGATGCGGTCAGCAAACAGGTGACGATCCAGGATATTCCCGACAACTGGATGGCCCTGGACATCGGGCCCGCCTCGGTGGTGCTCTTCAACGAGGCCCTGGCCGATGCGAAAACCATTGTCTGGAACGGCCCCATGGGCGCCTTCGAAATGGACGCCTATGCCCGCGGCACCATGGCCCTGGCGCACACCGTGGCCAGTTCGCACGCGCTGAGCGTCACCGGCGGCGGGGACTCCAATGCCGCGGTCAAGCAGTCGGGCGAGGCGGAGAATATCAGCTACATGTCCACCGGCGGGGGCGCCTTTCTCATGCTGATGGAGGGCAAGGAACTGCCCGGCATCAAGGCGCTCGACTGAGCCAACGCGGCCTGGGCAGCGAACAACCCACGGGAAACAGGAGGAAACCATGAGCAGGCGACCATTATTGGCCGGAAACTGGAAAATGCACCTGTCGCTTGGCGAGGCGGTCGCTCTGGCCCGTGCCCTGGCGGCCAGTTGCGGCCACTGCACGGACCGCGAGGTGATGATCGCGCCCGCTTTCACCGCCCTGGCGGCGGTGACCGAGGCGGTCAGAGGATCGGGGCTGCGCGTGGGGGCACAGAATGTCGCCTGGGAGAGGGAAGGGGCCTTCACCGGTGAGGTCGCTCCGCCCATGCTCACCGACATCGGCGTGGACATGGCCATTGTCGGGCATTCCGAGCGGCGCCAGATCTTCGGCGAGGATGATGCCATGATCAACCGCCGTCTCCAGGGCGCGCTCGCTGCGGGTCTGGTGCCGGTCCTGTGCATCGGTGAAACCCTGGAGGAACGGGAGGCGGAGCGGACCTTTGCCGTACTCGAGGCCCAACTGCGGGGGGGCCTGCACGGCGTGGACGCGGGGCAGGCCGACCGGGTGGTGCTCGCCTATGAACCGGTGTGGGCGATCGGCACCGGCAAAACGGCCACCAGGGAGCAGGCGCAGGAGGCGCATCGTTTCCTGCGCGACCTGCTGGCGCAGATGTACGAAAAAAATATTGCCGAATCGGTTCGAATACTGTACGGTGGCTCGGTTAAACCTGATAATATCGATGCTCTCATGGCGCAGCCGGATATCGATGGCGCGCTCGTCGGCGGTGCCGCATTGAAAGCCGCCTCGTTTGAAAGGATTGTTCGTTTTCGATGACGACCCTGCTTATTGTTATTCATGTACTGGTCAGCCTGTTCCTGATCTGCATCGTCCTGCTGCAGCACGGGAAAGGTGCGGATATCGGCGCCTCGTTCGGCGGGTCCAGCCAGTCGCTTTTCGGGACGGAAGGACCGGTGCCGCTGCTCAACAAGATCACCACCCTGGCAGCCATCGTGTTCATGGGCACCTCGGTGAGTCTGGCGTATATTTCAGCGCACAAAAGTTCGGGCTCGGTGATGAGTGAGGTGGCCGGCCAGGAACAACAGGCGCCCGCCAAGGACCAGGCGGTCGCCTTGCCCGCAGCGGCGGACAAGCAGGCTGAAACGCCGAGCCTGCCGCAACCCGAACAGAAACCGAAACAATAACAACTCTGCAGTGCCGAAGTGGTGGAATTGGTAGACACGCTATCTTGAGGGGGTAGTGGCCCACGGTCGTGCGAGTTCGAGT
>CAZMNU010000072.1:0-4360 GCA_964567725.1 uncultured Desulfobulbus sp.
TTTTTCGAAGGAAGGGGCACAATAGCTTCACAAGAACAAAAAAAGCCACTCAGCAGATCATGCTAAGTGGCTGTTTTTGACTGGCACGCCAGGAGGGATTCGAACCCCCGACCCACGGCTTAGAAGGCCGTTGCTCTATCCAACTGAGCTACTGGCGCGCGGCTTTTTTCGCAGGCACTGTATACCGGGGACAGGGCGAAAAGGCAAGCGCTATGCAAAGAGGAGGCATCCTGCGGCAGGCAGGAAAAAATTGGAAAATCGGCAGGTTAGAAAAATGGTCGAACAGGTTTGCGGACGTGCGGCCTGCCCTGCCGGCCGGCCTGGACGGTGGAGGTTTGGGAATAGGCAAACACAACGGGGCAGGACCGTGACGGTCCTGCCCCGGCAGAGGCGACAATGGAAATTGTCGTTTCGTAAAAAGCCACGAGAACGACGTCTCTTGCTTCATAACAGGCTGTTTTTGCCACGCGTAACTTTGCGGATTTTTCCTTTTAACGATGCCATCAAAATTCAGCGTTTACGATCGTCGGCGTCGGCCCATGGCGGCCAATCCGGCCAGGCCGGTGAAAAAGAGAAGCAGGGTGGTTGGTTCGGGCACCGGGACGATCGCTTTGTCCGTGTCGGCCCGGAAAGTCAGCATGGCCGGGGCGCCCGAGGTGTCGGGAGCGAACGGTGAGGAGAAATCAATGGTCAGATAGCGGTACACGTCGCCTTTCACCGGGTAATCGCGGCGGCTGTTGCCGTTCAGGTGGGTGCGGTAGACAGCACCGCTGTAGGTCACGGTGTAGTCCCCTGCATAGCCCGACAGGCCAACTTGGCTGAACGTCCATCCCTGCATGGATCCGGGGGTTCCCATGATCGGCTTGCCGTTTTTGTTTTTCAAATGGCTGGTGTCAAAAACCGTCTCGCCCTTGAGCGCGTCGAAAACGATCTTTTGAATTTTTGCCGATGTCGACTCCAGTGTCCACAACGCGGTGAAGGTGTCTTGATGTTCCGGCAAAGACAACGACCAGTCCGATCCGGACACCCCGACCAGCGATTCTGCCAGCGCTCCCCACGTATGCGTGACAGGGGAACCGTCTTGTCCCTCGAAAAAGACGGTCACCTCCATCCCGTTCATCGCAAAGGCTTCAGGTTGAAATTCGGTGATTTTGATTACAGCATACTGAGAATCGTCATACACGGGGGTCATGTTGACGGTATAGGCCTCGGTGTTCCCCACCCCGAGCAAACTCCCGCAAACCGCCAATACGGCCAGATTTATCTTCTTCATGCGCATGCCCTCCTCCTGAGAGTGTAAACCTGACCGTCGCTGCGGGACGTTGACGGAAGGAAATGGTGCCTTTTTATCCCTGCAAAGTGCCGTTTGGCACACCTGCATCGGAAGGATGGCTGTGTTCGTTCCTTTTATGGCCTGCCTTTCCCGGTCGCCCCGTTCTGCTCCGCGGTTCTCAGTTCTGTCGGAGGGAATCGATCCCTGTCAACAGTTCTTCTACCCAATAATACGCATCTGAAAAAAAAGAACAAGCGGCTGGGGACAACTATCGGGCAGGCGGCAAAAAAACGTGGAGAAGACAATGCCCCAACGAATTCAGGGCGGACCGGCGGCGGCCGGGGTCCAATCGGACCCCGGCCACGGGATGGCGGCGATCAGTTCGCGTCGTCGTCGCTCCGTTCCCAGACCGGGCCGGAGGCGGTGTCATGGATGGTCACGCCCTTGCGCAGCAGCTCCGCCCGGGCCGAGTCGGCCGCGGTCCAGTCCTTGAGCTGGCGGGCGCGTTCGCGCAACCGGATGAGCCGATCGATTTCCGGGGTCAGGGGGCACTGCTCCAGGCGGAGCAGGCCGAGCACGATGTTCACCTGCCGCAGGGCCTCGAGCACGTCGTTTTTCTGCTCCTTGTCGAGCTGCCCATCCTGGACGATGGGGTTGACATGCTTGATGAAATGGAACAGCGCGCCGATCGCCCCGGAGATATTCAGGTCGTCGTGGATGGCGTCGGTGAACACCTTTTCCAGCTCCGAGACGTAGGCGGCGATGTCCGGGTGGGGCAGGCCGGCGGGCAGGCAGAGCAGCTTGCGGGTGAACTCGTCGATGCGCCGGAGCGCGGTGCGGGCCGCGTTCAGCCGCCGGAAGGAAAAGGGCAGCGGCTTGCGGTAGTAGACGCCGAGCAGCATGAAGCGCACCTCGCGACCGGTGTAGCCGCGGTCGAGCACCTCCTGCAGCGTGACCACGTTGCCGGTGTCGCCGGCCATCTTGCGGCCGTCGCGGAGCAGCTGGCCGGAGTGCAGCCAGTAGTTGGCCAGCGGCTTGCCGGTGAGCGCCTCGGCGATGGCGATCTCGTTCTCGTGGTGCGGGAACATCAGGTCCTGGCTGGCGGTGTGGATGTCGATGGTCTCGCCCAGGTAGCGGGTGGCCATGGCGCTGCACTCGATGTGCCAGCCCGGCCGGGCGTTGCCCCAGTCGGTCTCCCAGAACAACCCCTTTTTCAGCTCCGCCAGGGTGGAGCGCTTGAGCAGGGTGAAGTCGCGCGGGTTCTCCTTCTCGTAGTTGTCCAGATCCACCGTCTGGCCGAGCTTGATCTTGCGCAGGTCGATGCCGGAGAGCTGCCCGTACTTTTTGAACTTGGAGATATCGAAATAGATCGAGCCGAGCTTCTCGTAGGCGTAGCCCTTGTGAATGAGGCGGTGGGCGATCTCGATCATGTCGGTGACATGCTCGCTGGCCAGCGGGTGGCCGGCGGCCGGCTCCACCCCCAGCGTCTCCATGGCCTCTTTGAACTCTTTGATGTAGCGGCCGGTGAATGCGCCCAGTTCCTCGCCGGCGGCGATGGCGCCGGCGATGGTGTTGTCGTCCAGGTCGGTGAAATTCATGTACGAGGCCACCGGCCAGCCGCAGAAGCGCAGCGAGCGGCCGATCAGGTCGGCGACGATGAACCGCCGGCAGTGGGCCAGGTTGGGCGACTCGAAGGCGGTCGGCCCGCAGGCGTAGAGGGTCACCCGGTCGGCGTGGAGCGGCCGGAACACCTCCTTGCGGCGGCTCATGGTATTGAACAGCTTGAGCTGCGAGGCCTCGGGCTCGATTTGCTGCTGCGGCTTGAACAGGGTGGTGCTCAGGTAGCGCTCCCCGCCGTCGGGCAGGATGGCGACCACGCAGCCGCGGTCCAGCTCGCGCGCCCGCTCGATGGCCGCGAACAGGGCCGCGCCGCTGCTCATGCCGGCGAACACGCCCTCCTCGGCGGCCAGCCGGCGGGCGGTGGCAAAGGCATCCTCGTCGGCCACGTTGACGATGGCGTGCGGCAGGGTCTTGTCGAAGATGCCCGGCCGGTAGGACTCCTTCATGTTTTTCAGTCCCTGGATCTTGTGGCCCGGATAGGGCTCCACCGCGATCACCCGCACCTCCGGGTGATGCTCGCGGAACCAGCGGGACAGCCCCATGGCCGTGCCCGAGGTGCCCAGGGTGGTGATGATGTCGGTTACCTGTCCTTCGGTCTGTGCCCAGATCTCCGGGGCGGTGGTGGTGTAATGGGCCTGCCAGTTGGCCGGGTTGTTGAACTGGTCGGCGAGAAAATAGCGGTCCGGGTACTCGCGGGCGAGCGCGTAGGCCTTTTCGATGGCCCCGTCGGTTTTCCGTTTGGCCGGGGTGAGGATGATCTCCGCGCCGTAAGCCTGCATGATCAGGCGCCGCTCGATGGAGGCCGACTCGGGCATGATCAGCTGGCAGCGGTAGCGCTTGGCCGCGCACATCATGGCCATGCCGATGCCGGTGTTGCCGCTGGTGGCCTCGAGCAGGATCTTGTCCTGGGTCAGTTCGCCGCTTCGTTCCCCGGCCTCGACCATGGACAGGGCGACCCGATCCTTGATCGAACCGCCCGGGTTGCGCGATTCGAGCTTGCCGAAGAGCTGGACCCGGTCCGCCGCCGGGTTGAGCCGGCGCAGTTCGACCAGCGGGGTGTTGCCGATGAGTTCGATGATGTTCATGGGATGTGCGCAGCAAGGGGGAAGCGGTTGTCGGTTGGCGGCGCCAGCATAGCCGATTTCATGGGAAAGGGCAAAAAAAGCACCGGTGCGGACCAGGCGCTCAGCCCGGCTCGTGGTCGGCGATGGTGCGCCACAGGCGCACCAGGGCCTCGCGACAGGCCGGGTCGGGGATGGAGGCGGTCAGTTCGCGGAAGGCGTGCTCGCGTTTTGGGTCGATCCTGGCCTCTGCGGCCGGGTTGCGGGCGCGGCGCGGCTCGGCCACCGGCTGCAGGGCCCAGCGCAGGTCGCTGGCCGGTTCGTCCGCCAGGGCCTGGTTGACGCGGGCCAGCAGGTCGACCTTGAGGTACTGCAGGTGCTGCATGGCCGCCGAATCCTGCACGTG
>CAZMNU010000072.1:4460-6368 GCA_964567725.1 uncultured Desulfobulbus sp.
GTCGCCAAAAATCGACAACCTTGCGCCACCTTTCATTTTTGTCGTTCCCGTAAAAAGCCACGAGAACGACGTTTCTTGCTTTGTAACATTTTGTTTTTACCAAGCGTGACTTTGCGGATCTTTACTTTTTACCATGCCATCATTTTTCACGAAAATACCTTGGCAAACGATCTGCTTTTCCCGTAAAAGTAATTATGTAATTCTCTCTGCTTGCCTGCCGGTGTCCGCAAAAACCGACAGGTCGTCCGGTCCGCCCCGCAACCGTTCCCGCCGCTGTGGCCGCGAAAATGTGAGGATACACCGGATCCATCGTTCCCACAATCCGAGGAGAAGCCCATCATGCCTGTCAAGCGTTTTCATTTGCTCACCGCGCTCAGCCTGCTGGGCAGTTTTGCCCTGTGCCCCGCCGTCCCGGCCGAAACCCTGCAGGAGGCGGTGCAGCGGACCATCGAATCCAACCCGGACGTGCGCGCCGTGGCCCACAACCGGCTCGCCCGGGACCAGGAGGTGAAGCAGGCCCGCGCCGGCTTCTTCCCCACCGCCGACCTGGAGGCCGGCGCCGGCAAGGACTACGTGGAAAAGCCCTTTGACGACGACCTCGAGCCCTGGCAGGTGCGGCTCGGCCTGCGCCAGAACCTGTTCACCGGCTTCGCCACCATGAACGAGGTCGAACGGCAGAAGGCCCGGGTCCAATCCGGGGCCTGGGAGGTGCGCAGCACCACGGACAATACCGCCCTCAAGACCAGCGAGGTCTACCTGGAGGTGCTCAAGAACGAGGCCATCCTCGCCCTGGCCCGCGAAAACCTGACTCTGCACGAGCGGATCGCCGACCAGATCCGGCTGCGCAGCGAATCGGGCGTCGACCGCCGCGCCGACAATGACCAGATCCAGAGCCGCCTCAACCTGGCCCGCTCCAACGTGGTGGTCACCGAGCAGAACCTGCTCGACGCCCAGACCAACTACCTGGCCGTGGTCAGCCACATGCCCGCCCAGCTGAGCCGGCCGGAAATCGACGCGCAGCTCCTCCCCGCCAGCCTGGAGGAGGCCGAGGAGCAGGCCCTGGCCGCCCACCCGCAGCTCCGCTCGGCCAACGCGGACATCGAGGCCCGGCGCAAGCAGGACGAGGTGGCGAAAAGCCCGTTCATGCCCACGGTCGATTTCGAGGTCGACCAGCTTTACGAGGAAGACACCAACTACAGCTCCTACTACGACGAGGACAAGGAGCGCGAGGACCTGCGCCTGTTCCTGCGGCTGCGCTACAACCTGTTCAACGGCTGGAAGGATGTGGCCCGCAAGCAGGAGACCTTTGAACTCATCAACGAGGCCCAGGAGATCCGCAACCACACCCATCGCCAGGTGATCGAATCCATCCGCCTGAGCTGGCGGGCGCACGAGGCTGCCAAGAAGAAGGTCGAGTACCTCCGCCAGCGGCAGCAGTTCGCCGCGGCCACGGCCAGCGCCTACACCAAGCAGTGGAACATCGGCGAGCGCACCCTGCTCGACGTGCTCGACGCCGAGGCCGAGCGGATCGACGCGGCCCGGCAGCTGACCACGGCCGAGTACGAGGGCCTCTACGCCCACTTCCGGGTCCTCAACGGCACCGGCCGGCTTATCCCCGCCCTGCAGCTGGCCTGGCCCGAGGAAGGCACGGTGGACGAGGAGGAGGCACCCGCCCGGGCCGAGGAGCCGCAGCCCGAACCGACCCGCGTTTCCCTGAACTCCATTAAAATCCAGTAAGGGCCAATCGCAACACCCCGGTTTTCCGGTCCGCCCCCGGTGCACGCCAGGGGTCGGGCCGGTTCGTCTCCGCCCCGGTGCCGCGGCCCGGCCTTGCCGCCCCGACCTGCTGTCCCCGTTTCCGGCCCTTTTCGCCCACTTCCCCGGTCGCGCACCCGATACCCTGATGAT
>CAZMNU010000072.1:6468-13778 GCA_964567725.1 uncultured Desulfobulbus sp.
GCCCTCCTGAGCGCCTGCCTGCTGGCGCTCTTGGCTGCCGCGCCGGTGCGCACCGATGAGCAGCTCATCCTGCCCGAAGGCACCCTGGCGCGGGCCGAGCGCCAGTACGGCGCCGGCGCCCGCGAGCGCCTGACGGCCTGGCAGGAACTGCTCCGCACCGGCCGGAGCGGTGACGACCGGGCAAAAATCGAGCGGGTCAACCGCTTCTTCAACCGGCTCAACTTCGTCGACGACGCCATCCACTGGCAGAAGGCGGATCACTGGGCCACGCCGGTGGAGTTCCTCGCCAGCGGCGGCGGCGACTGCGAGGATTTCGCCATCGCCAAGTATTTCACCCTGCTCGACCACGGCATCGACGAACACAAGCTGACCCTCACCTATGTCAAGGCGCTCAAGCTCAACCAGGCGCACATGGTGCTCACCTACTACCCCTCGCCCCGGGCTGAACCGCTCGTTCTCGACAACCTGGTCGAGGCCATCCTGCCCTCGTCCGAGCGGCGTGACCTGGTGCCCGTGTACAGCCTCAACGGCTCCGGGTTGTGGCTCGCCCGGCAGCGCGGCCGCGGCAAGCAGGTCGGCGACAGCAGCCGGCTGCAGCGCTGGCAGGAAATGCTTGCGCGCATGACTGTAGAGTTCAACCAGGAGAAGACCCCATGACCCTGTTCCGACAACTGCTCCTCTACGCCTGCCTCACCCTGGCCTGCCTGTGCGCCGGCCTGTGGCTGGGCGAACTCAAGCGGACCCGCGACTTCCTCGTCGACCAGCTCACCTCGCACGCCCAGGACACGGCCACAGCGCTTGGTCTGTCGCTCACCACCCTGACCAGCGGCGCGGATGTGCCGGCCATGGAGAGCATGATCAGCGCCCTGTTCGACCGCGGCTACTACCGGCAGATCCAACTGCGCGACGTCGAGGGCACCCTGCTCATTGACCGCCAGGCGCCCATCAGTCTCGCCGGGGTACCGGCCTGGTTCGTCCGCCTGGTGCCGCTCACCGCGCCCCGGGCCACCAGCCTGGTCATGGACGGCTGGCGCCAGGCCGGCGAGGTCACCGTGGAAAGTCACCCCGGCTACGCCTACCGCACCCTGTGGACCGCCGCCCGCGACCAGGCCCTGGGCTTCGCCCTGACCGCGCTGGCCGTGGCCGTGCTCGGCGGGCTCGGCCTGCGCAGCCTGCTCCAGCCGCTGCGCCGGGTGGAGGAACAGGCCCTGGCCCTGTGCGATCGGCGTTTCCACATCCAGGAGACCATCCCCCGCACCCGCGAACTGCGCCGGGTGGTGCTGGTCATGAACCGCATGACCACCCGCATCCGCGAGATGTTCGAGGAGCAGAGCGCGGTGGCCGACACCCTCCTGCAGCGCACCTACCAGGACGCACTCACCGCCACCGGCAACCGGCGCTATGTCGAGGGCCAGGTGAAGACCAAGCTGGAAGGGAAGAAAGGCGAGGTCAAGGGCAGTTTCCTGCTCGTCCAGGTGGGCGACCTGCAGACCCTCAACCAGAAAAAGGGCTACCAGGCCGGCGACCTGCTCATCCGCGAGATCGCCGCCATCATCCAGCAGGCCTGCCACGACCTGCCCGAGGCGGTCATCGGCCGGCTGGGCGGCGGCGATTTCGCCCTGTTCCTGCCGAACAGCGGCCGGCAGACCGCCACCCGCCTCGCCGAGGCCATCCTCGACGGCATCGGCCGGCATGCGGCGGCCAGCCTGCCCGGGATCGCCATCATCGCCGGCGCCGGCGGGGTGTTCTACGAGCGGCCGGCCACCTTCAGCCAGCTGCTCGCCCGGGCCGACTGCGCCCTGGGCCAGGCCCTGTACAACGGCAACGGCAGCACCGTGTTCCTCGCCCTGCCCGAGGCGGACGGGGCCACCCCGGTGGCCCGGGGCGAATGGAAGGCCCTGCTGGAGCACGTGCTCGCCCGTCGCGCGGTCGTCTTCCACCACCAGCCCACGGTCAGCCACGCGGACCGCGAGCGGGTCCTCTACCACGAGATCCTCACCCGGGTGATCGACCCGGACGGCCGGCTGCTGTCCGTGGGTCTGTTCGTGCCCATGGCCGAGCGGCTCGGGCTGATGCCCGCCCTGGACCGGCTGATCATCGAGCGGCTGCTCGAGGCGCCGCTGGCCGCGCTGGTCCCGGCCCGGATGAGCGTCAACCTCTCACCGGTGTCGCTGGCCGACGCCGACTTCCGCCGCTGGCTCGAGCCGCGGCTGGCCGCCTTCAAGGCCCGCGGCGTGCGCGTCAACTTCGAGTTCCCCGAGTTCCGCACCCTGCGCCACAGCGACCTGATCCGCGACTTCGCCGCCACCGTGAAGGCGCACGGCCACCGCATCGGCATCGACCACTTCGGCCTGGGGCTGATCCACTTCGGCTATCTCAAGTCGCTTCTGCCCGACTACGTCAAGATCGACCGGGCAATCGTCGATGAACTGCAGGGCGAGCAGAGCGACAGCTATTTCTACATCACCTCGCTGTGCAGCGTGGCCCACAGCCTGGACATCAAGGTGATCGTCGAGGGGATCGAGAACGAGGTCCAGTGGCAGACCCTGGCCGGAATCCGGCTGGACGCGGTCCAGGGTTTCTGGATCGGCAGGCCCGAGCCCCTGGTCGGGGCCGGGACCTGAGCGCTTCAGAGGACGTCGTCGACCATCAGGTCGGCGCTGCCCAGCTTCTGGCGGATCTGTTTGCGGCCGCGCAGTTTTTCCTGGGCCGCGGGGGGCAGTTCGGTGAACAGGATGAGTTTCTTGTCGATCAGCAGGTCGACCAGGTCCTCGAGCACCCGGACGATGGAGTTGTCCGACAGGGCCAGCAGCTGCGCCAGGGCGTCGAGTTCGCCCGAGGACCTGAGAAAGGCGAGCACCTCCTCGTCGAGCAGGGAGGCCGGCTCCAGCCCCTTTTTCCCTCCACTGTTGCGGATGGCGACGATGGCCCCGGCCTGGTCCCGTTCGATGCACAGCATGGCGATTCTCCTTGCGCTGCCTTGATTTGGCCGATCGGCCTGTGATACAATTTTATAGCACAGGAAGAGTATCCTTCACAATGCACCTTTGCCGGAACCAATGACCGAACAGCCCTCCCCGCCCGCGACCGATGCCTGGCGCCGGACCGATGACGCGGAAGCGATCGACGACCCGCTCACCGACTGCCTGATCCAGCTCTGCCGGCTGTACAACCTGCCGGCCACGCGCACCGCCCTGCGCGCCGGTCTGCCGCTGGTGGACAACCGCCTGACCGTGGAGCTGTTCCCCCGGGCCGCGGAGCGAGCCGGGCTGGCGGCGCGGCTCGTCAAGCGGCCGCTCGGTCGCATGACCGGGCTGGAACTGCCGGCGGTGCTGCTCCTTGTTGACGGCCGCGCCTGCGTGCTCGCCGCCCTGGACCACGAGGAGGGCGAGGCCACGGTGCTGCTGCCCGAGACCGGCCTGGGCGAGTCGCGCCTGGCCCTGGCCGAACTCGAGCGCCTCTACAGCGGCCATGCCCTGTTCGCCCGGCCCCGGTTCCGCCAGGACGGCCACCTGGAGCACGGGGTGGCCAGCGAGCAGCGGAACTGGTTCTGGGGCACCCTGTTCCGCTCCTGGCGGATCTACCGGGACGTGCTGCTCGCCTCGCTGATGATCAACCTGTTCGGCCTGACCGGCCCCTTCTTCACCATGATCGTCTACGACCGGGTCATCCCCAACCTGGCCTTCGAGACGCTCTGGGTGCTGGCGCTCGGCATCGGCACGGTCTACGGTTTCAGCCTGGTGCTGCGCGGCCTGCGCGGTTATTTCGTCGACGAGGCCGGCAAGAAGGCCAACCTGCGCATCTCCGCGGCCCTGCTCGAAAAGGTGCTCGGCCTGCGCCTCGAGGTGCGGCCGAAATCCATCGGCGGCTTCTCCAAGAACCTGCAGCAGTTCGAGGCGGTGCGCGACTTCATCACCTCGTTCTCGATCACCGCGCTCATCGACCTGCCCTTCATGCTGCTCGGCCTGGCGGCCATCTGGTACCTGGGCGGGCCCATCGTCTGGATCCACCTGACGGCCATCCTGCTCATGGGGTTGTTCGCCCTGGCCGTGCAGGCGCCGCTGAAAAAGGCGGTGGAAAAAAGCTTCGCCGCCTCGGCGCAGAAGAACGCCATCCTGGTCGAGGGCCTCTCCGGCATCGAGACCATCAAGATGCTGCGCGCGGAGAGCCAGATCCAGCGCGCCTGGGAGGAGGCGGTCAGCTACATCGCCACCTGGTCCAGCCGTTCGCGGCTGTTCTCCACCTCGGTGACCCATTTTTCCGATTTCATCATGAACCTGACCGTGGTGGGCGTGCTCATCGCCGGCGTCTACCGCATCAGCGAGGGCCAGCTGAGCCAGGGCGGCATCATCGCCCTGATGATCCTCTCGCGCCAGGCCATCGCGCCGATGAGCCAGGTGGTCAGCCTGGCCACCCGCTTCCACCGCGCCAAGGCGGCGCTGGGCACGCTCGACGCCATCATGGAGCTGCCGGTGGAACGGCCGGCGGACAAATCCTTCCTGCACCGCAGCGAGTGCCGCGGCCGGCTCGGCTTCGCCCAGGTCGATTTCCAGTACCCCGGCCAGAGCGGCCTGGCCCTGCGCCAGATCACCCTGACCATCGAACCCGGGGAAAAGGTGGCGATCATCGGCCCCATCGGCTCGGGCAAGACCACGCTCGGCAAGCTCCTGCTCGGCCTCTACGAGCCCACCGGCGGCATGGTCTGCCTGGACGACACCGACATTCGCCAGATCGATCCGGCCGAGCTGCGCCGCTTCATCGGTTACGTGCCCCAGGACATCACCCTGTTCCGCGGCACCATCCGCGAGAACATCATCCTCGGCTCGCCCGAGGTGGAGGACGAGCGCATCCTCCGCGCCGCCGACCTGGCCGGGGTCAGCCAGTTCGCCGGCAAGCACCCCAAGGGCTTTGACATGGAGATCGGCGAGCAGGGCCGGGGGCTGTCCGGCGGCCAGCGGCAAAGCGTGGCCATGGCCCGGGCCCTGCTGCACGACCCGCCCATCCTGGTTCTCGACGAGCCGAGCAGTTCCATGGACAACCGCACCGAGACCCGCATGAAGACCAACCTGAAGAACCTGCTCGCCGGCAAGACGCTGGTGCTCATCACCCACCGCGGCTCGCTCCTCGACCTGGTGGAGCGGATCATCATCATCGACAACGGCGCCGTGGTGGCCGACGGCCCCCGCGACCAGGTGCTCAGCGCCATGAAAAGCGGCCAGATCGCCTTCTGAACGGACCGGACCATGGACGAACGCACCCCTGAAAGCGAAGCCCCCCGCAAACCGGCCGGCATGTTCCGCCGTCTGCCCGCCGACGATCTCGACCTGGCCACGGACATCCGCACCACCCTGCTCGTCCAGAACCCGCGGGGCGGCCGCATCATCGTCTGGCTGATTCTCCTGTTCGTGGTCGTGTTCCTGGTCTGGGCCTCGCTCTCGGAGATCGACGAGGTCACCCGCGGCGACGGCAAGGTCATCCCCTCGCAGCAGATCCAGGTGGTGCAGAACCTGGAGGGCGGCATCCTCGGCAAGCTGCATGTCCAGGTGGGCGACATCGTCGAAAAGGACCAGCTGCTCATCGAAATCGACAAGACCCGCTTCGCCGCCCCCTACATGGAGAGTCGGGTCGGCTACCTGGCGCTCAAGGCGCAGATCGCCCGGCTCGAGGCCGAGGTACGCGACACCGCCTTTACCGTGCCCGAAGAGGTCGCCGCCGAGAAGCCGGAGCTGGGGACGCGCGAGCAGGAACTGTTCACCTCCCGCAAGGAGCAGCTGGCCGCCAAGCTGCAGATTCTCGAGGAGCAGCTGGCCCAGCGGCGCCAGGAACTGGCCGAACTCAAGGCGCGGCTGGGCGAATTGAACCGCACCTACGGCCTGCTGAACAGGGAGCTGTCCATGACCCGGCCGCTGGTGGCCCAGGGCGCGGTGTCCGAGGTCGAGGTGCTGCGGCTGCAGCGCCAGGCGAGCGAGATGAGCGGCAACATCCAGACCACGAAAATCGCCATCCCCAAGGTGGAGTCCAAGATCGCCGAGGCGAAGAAGGCGCTGGAGGAGGAGCGGCTCATCTTCCACAACACCGCCCGCAAGGAACTGAACGAGGCCTACGGCCGGCTCGAGGGCATCACCGCCAGTGCCGTGGCCCTGGCCGACCGGCTGGAGCGCACCGCGGTGCGCTCGCCGGTGCGCGGCACCATCAACCAGATCAAGGTGAACACCGTGGGCGGCACCATCCAGCCGGGCATGGACCTGATCGAGATCGTGCCGCTCGAGGACACCCTGCTGGTCGAGGCGCGCATCAAGCCGGCGGACATCGCCTTTCTCCACCCCGCCCAGCAGGCGGTGGTCAAGTTCACGGCCTACGACTTCACCATCTACGGCGGCCTCGACGCCGATCTCGAGCACATCAGCGCCGACTCGATCACCGACAAGCAGGACAACGACTACTACCTGGTGCGCCTGCGCACCCGCCAGAACTACCTGGGCAGCAAGGACAAGCCCCTGCCCATCATCCCCGGCATGGTGGTGTCCGTGGACATCCTCACCGGCAAGAAGACCATCCTCACCTACCTGCTCAAGCCGGTGCTGCGCGCCCGGCACATGGCCTTGCGGGAGCGCTGACCATGAACCTGATACTCTGCTGCGCCCAGACCACCCTCCGGGCCCGATGGCTCGCCGCCCTGGAGGGCGACTACACCGTCTACCAGGCGGCCGGCCTGCAGGACCTGTCCATTCTCGTCCGCCAGCGGATCGCCCTGGACCTGCTCTTTGTCCATCGGCCGCTGGTGGATGCGGAGGTGGTGGCCTACATCCGCCGCAGCGCCCCGGCCTGCCGGCTGTTCCTGCTCTCCGACCGGCCGGACGAGGACGAGGGGCTCGCCTTTCTCCGCCTGGGCATTGTCGGCTACGCCAACAGCTACATCAGCGATGCCCGCCTGCGCGAGGCCGCCCGCACGGTAGCCGCGGGCGGGGTGTGGATCAACCAGCAGCTCATGCAGCGGCTCATCGCCCAGACCGTGCCCGCGGACAAGGCCGGAGCAAACGGCGGCGGCACGAGCCGCCAGCCCCTGGACAACCTGTCCAACCGGGAATACCAGATCGCCGGCCTGGTGGCCGAGGGGTTGTCCAACCTGGAGATCGCCGAGCGCCTGGGCATCACCGAACGCACGGTCAAGGCCCACCTGGGCGCCATCTACGCCAAGACCTCGACCCGCGGCCGACTGGGCCTGGCGCTGCTGGTCAATCAGCCGGGGGGAGGCGACGGCTGAGGGGAGCCGGCGCGCCTGCCGGGTGGAGAGTACGCAAAAAAAGGGG
>CAZMNU010000073.1:0-3419 GCA_964567725.1 uncultured Desulfobulbus sp.
AGGGTCCGGTAGAAGGGCTCCTTGCCGGGCGAGGCAAAGAGAATGACCGTGCAGGTCGGCGGCAGGCCGGCGAGGATGGCGGCCACGATGCGCCTGCCGATACCCCTGCCCTGGAACTCCGGCCGCACCGCCACATCGTAGAGCGCGGCGTGGCAGACGCCATCCGAGATGGCCCGGCCGAAGCCGATCATCGCTCCACCCTGCCAGGCAAAGACCGTGGTGTGGCTGGCCGCAAACGCCTGCTCGTGCACCTCCGGGGCATGGTGGCCCATGCCCACCTCTTTGAGGGTGGCGGCCACCTGGCGCCAGTCCACCCTGTCCCTGTCCGTGCGGATGTCGATGTGCATGCCGGCGAATGGGTTGAGATTACGCTTTGGCCGCGCAGGCGGCGGCGGTTTCAGCGGCCGGCGGGCAGCGGCAGCCAGTCGAGCACCCGCCGGATCTGCGCGTCCCAGCAGGCCCAGTCGTGGCCGCCCGGGCCTTCCTCGCTGGTCAGTGCCAGGCCGAGGGCGGCCGCCCGGTCGCGAAAGCGGACATTGTCGGCGTGGAGGAAATCCTCGGTGCCGCACCACTGGTACAGCGCCGGCCGGGGTCCGGGTCGGCGGACCAGCTGCGCGGCCAGGTGGAACAGGTCGTTGGCGCTGTGCGCCAATGGTTTGGACGGGCCGAAGATCTGCTGCAGTTCGCTGCCGCCCGCAGCCTCCTCCTCGCTGACCAGGCGGGCCACGTCCAGGGCGCCGGACAGGCTGGCCGCGGCAGCGAACCGTCCGGGATGGGTCAGGGCCAGCTTGAAGGCGCCGTAGCCGCCCATGGACAGTCCGGCCACGAAGTTCTCCTCCCGGCGCGCCGAGAGCGGGAACAGGTGGCGGGCCAGGCGGGGCAGTTCCTCGCTGACAAAGGTCCCGTAGCGCTGGCCCCGGAGCGCATCGGTGTAAAAGCTGCGCTCTGCCGCGGGCAGGACCACGGCCAGCTGTCGTCCCTCCAGGTACCGCTCCAGGCTGGTGCGCCGCAGCCACACGGTGTGATCGTCGGACAGGCCGTGCAGCAGGTACAGGGTCGGGTAGCGCACCGGTTCGCCGGGCTCGCCGCCATCCGGGCCGGGCTCGGGAAGGAGCGCGCTCAGGGCGGTCATCTGGCCGAGGGCCTGTGAGAAAAAATGACAGTGGACAAGCGCCATCCGTGCCTCTCGGAAGTGTGATCCATGGGTGCCCTTGACTAGGCTCGGCTGGCCGAGGGTGGTTCTGCCGTCCGGCTTACCCGCGCCCGGCCGGCAAGGCAAGGAAAAGCGATGGGCGCGCGGCTCGGCACATGGGCACGGTCGTGCCGAAAAGGCGGACCGAAACACACAATCGTCTCTGCCCGTCGAATTATTTTCTGGTAGGACGCTATCTGACCGACCAGGTGGGGTAGAGTGGGGGTCAGGAAAGCTCCACAACCCCAGAACTCGAGGAGACAACAATGAAGAACGGCTACAGCGATATCACCGTGGTGCTCGACCGCTCCGGATCCATGGCCTGCCTGGTCGACGAGGTGATCGGCGCCTTCAACACCTTTGTCGACGAGCAGCAGCAGGTCGCGGGCCAGGCCAGCTTCAGCCTCGTCCAGTTCGACGACCGCTACGAGGTCTACCTGGACGCGGTGGACCTGAACAAGGTCGGTCGCCTGGACCGGACCACCTATGTGCCGCGCGGCATGACCGCGCTCTACGACGCAGTCGGCCGCGCCATCGTGGCCACCGGCACGCGGCTGGCCGCCCTGGACGAGGCGGACCGGCCGGACAAGGTGGTGTTCCTCATCCAGACCGACGGCATGGAAAACGCCTCGCGCGAGTTCGACGCCGCCACCCTGCAGGACATGATCCGCCACCAGCAGGACAAGTACGCCTGGGAGTTCGTGTTCCTCGGCGCCAACATCGATGCCGGCAACGTGGCCGAGGAGATCGGCATCGCCCGGGACAAGGCCCTGCAGTACGCCAACAACGCCGACGGCACCCGGGCCGCCTTTGCCGCGGTGTCCGACAACCTGGCCGGCTTCCGCCGGGGCGACCGGCAGCACATGGCCTACGCCGAAGAGGACCGCGAGGCCCAGCGCAAGGCCGGCGCCTGAGATTGCGGGCGCGGTCCGCGCGGTCCGGGCCGCGCCTGTTTTTGGGTTGGGTCGCCTACAGTCGCGCGCAGCCCGGACCGAAGAGCAGGCTGCGGCCGCCGGTGTGCGGCTCCACCTGGATGCGGGCGGCGATGCGCTCCTTGAGCGCGGCCACGTGCGAGATCACGCCGATGAGCTTGCCCTCCCGGCGCAGCCCGGCCAGCGTTTCCAGGGCGGTGTCCAGGGCCTCGTCGTCCAGGGTGCCGAACCCCTCGTCCAGGAAGAGCGAATCCACCCGCACCTTGCGGCTGGCCATGTGCGAGAGGCCGAGCGCCAGCGCCAGGCTGACCAGGAAGCTTTCGCCGCCGCTCAGGTTCTTGGTGGAGCGGACCTCGCCCGCCTGGTAGCTGTCGATCACGTTCAGCTCCAGCGGCTGGTCCCGGTCGCGCTGCAGCAGGTAGCGGTCGGTCATCCGGCGCAGCTGTCGGTTGGCATGGCCGACCATCAGCTCGAAGGTCAGCCCCTGGGCAAAGTTACGGAATTTCTTGCCGTCGGCTGAACCGATCAGTTCGTGCAGACTTCCCCAGCGTGCGCACTCTTTTGTCTGCGCCAGGATGGCCGCCTGCTTTTCCCGGATCCGCTCCCTGGCGGCCGCGTTTTCGCCGAGCTTGTGTTTGAGACCGGCAATGCCGTCCCGCAGCTCTTGCAGGGCGGCCTCCTCAGCCTGCAGCTGCACGGTCAACTCGTCCAGGGATCTGTCCGTGACCTCCTTGGCCAGTTCCACGGCCAGGCGGGTTTGCCGATCCTTGTGCCTGGCCTCGAGGTCGGTCCGGCGCGCATCCAGCGCCCGGGTCCGGGCGGCCAGGTCCTCCCGCCGCTCGACCGGCAGCCTGGCCGCCAGGAACTCCGCTTCGTCGGCAAAGCCCGCCGGTGGCAGCGCCGCGAGAAATTCGGCCGTTACCTTCTGCAGTTCCGGTTCCCGCTGGTCGATGCTCTTGTGCCGCAGAGCAACCTGGGCCTGAGCGGTGCGCCAGTGCTGCTGCCGGGCCGTGTGCTCTGCCCGGGCCTGTTGCTCGGCCTTCTCGGCCTCGGTCACGGCCGTGCGCAGGCGCTGTTCCTCGATGTCGGGATTGCGGTCGCCGTACAAGGCCTGGCGCTCGGCGCTGCGCTCGGCCCGTTCCCTGTGCATGCTCGCCAAGTGAGCCCGCTTTTCGGTTAGCGCACTGCCGAGGGTTGCGAGAACCGCGTCCAGCTGTTTGCACGCGCTGTCGATGTCTGCCAGCTGCTTTTCGATCTCGGCCTTGCGGTGCACCCGGGCCTGCCAGGAGTGCAGC
>CAZMNU010000073.1:3519-13434 GCA_964567725.1 uncultured Desulfobulbus sp.
CGACCAGCCAGGCGTCCCGACCGTGTTCCTGCAGATACCCATCGACAGAATCTAAGGTTTTTTGCGCATCAGCTCGTTCTTCCTCTTTTTTTCTTCTGGCCTGCTGCTCCGTGGCGATGGCGGCTGCCTGGCTGCGGCACCCTGCCTCCCCTTCGCAAATGAGCTTGTCCTGTTCAACAAGATGCTGATCGAGGGCGCGCACCGCCTGCAGCACCGGCGCGGCATGCTGAAACGCCTCTTTGGCCCCGGCGGTGCGCTGTTCGGCCGCCTGCAGCGACTCGGCCAGTTGCCTGGTTTCTTCCTCCAGTGCGGGCAGGGCGGTCTCCGCTGCCTGCAGGGCGTGCCGGTCTTCGCCCTGTTGTTTGCGCAGGGCTGCCAGCGTGGCGAACACGCCGTCCAGGGTGGCGGCGCGCAGTGCCCGGTCGAACCGGTCCCGGTCCGGCTGGAAAGCCTCCACCTCGCCCTGCAGGGTGTGCGCCTCCGCTGCCAGGGCGACGAGTTCCCTGTTCAGACCATCGATGGTGGTCCGCCATCCAATGGCCCCGGTGGTGAGAGCCCAGCTGGCAATGCGGTCGGCCTCCTGCTGCTGCTGTTCCTTGAGCGCCTGGCCGATGGCCTCTTCCTCTGCCGGCTCCAGGGTGACGATGCCCGCGGTTTCCGCCTCGAGGAGCGTCAATCGTTCCCGCTCGGCCCGGTGACGCTCGTGCACGCGCATGGAGATGCGGCTGTAGATTTCGGTGCCGGTGATCTGTTCGAGGATCGGCGCCCGTTCGTCCGCGGCCGCCTGGAGGAAGGCGGCGAAACCGCCCTGGGCGAGCAGCATGGAGCGGGTGAACCGGTCGAAGTCCATGCCGGTGATCGACTCGACCAGGCTGGCCACCCCCCGGATGGTGGAATCCAGAATTGCATCGGTCTCGGCATCGACCAGTTCGTGCTTGGGGGCCTGGAGGTCGCCGGACGGTTTTTTGTGCGCCCGGCGCTGGCTCCAGGTGCAGCGGTACGACCCGGTGTTCGTGGCAAAGCTAACCTCGGCAAAGCATTCGCCGGTCTGGCGGGACATGATCTCGTTGCCGCCCTGGGTGACCCTGTTCAGCCGCGGCGTGCGTCCGTACAGGGCCAGGCAGACGGCATCGAGGATGGTGGTCTTGCCTGCGCCGGTGGGCCCGGTGATGGCGAAGATGCCGTCAGCCGTATAGGCCGGGTCGGTCAGGTCGATCTGCCACTCGCCGGCCAGGGAGTTCAGGTTCAGGAAACGGATCTGCAGGATTCGCATCGCAATTCTCCTACTCTGCCCGCAGGTCGTCGTCGTGGAGCGACGAGAGCGTTTCCCGGTAGGTGGCCAGCAGCTCCTGTTGCTGCTCCTCCGGCAGTGCGGCCCGGGCCAGCCGCCGGAGGAACACCTCCTCCACGTCCAGGTCGTCCAGGGTCTCCTCGGCATGCAGCTGCCCGAGCACGCTGTCGACGAGGCGGCTGTTGCGAATCCTCAGGATTTCCATTGTTGTGCCCGAGATGGCCTGGTCCAGCCGGTCGCGCAGGTCGCCGATCACCTCGTCGCCGGTGTACTCGATCTCGAGCCAGGCCCGGGAGTCGGCCGCGGCCAGGGGCTGGAGGCGATCGAGGATTCCGGCCAGGTCGCCTTGGATGCGCTCGAGCTGCTGGAACACCGGCACCTCCAGGGGGGCCACCGTGACCTGACCGGCCGCGAAACGCACCCGGCAGACGCTTTTCGCCTGGCCGGCCTCGCCAAAGCCCATGGCCAGGGGCGAGCCGCTGTAGCGCCTGGTCGCCGAGTGGTCCACCAACTGCGGCACGTGCAGGTGACCGAGCGCCAGGTAATCGAAAGAGGCCGGGAAGACCCCGGCCGCGACCCGGGCCAGGGAGCCGATATAGAGTTCGCGCACGCCGTCCCCGTCCATGGTCTGGCCGCCGGCGGCAAACAGGTGGCCCGTGGCCACGATGGGCAGGTCGGGCCCGAGCCGGCTGCGCTTCTCCTCGGCCAGGGCGGCCACCGCGGCGTAGTGGTCACGGATGCCCTCGGTCAGCTTGCGTTCCTTGTCCTCCATGCTCTCGCCGGCCTCGGCCGTGCGGATGTCCCGGTCGCGCAGGTAGGGCACGGCGCAGACGATCAGCTCGGCCCGGCCCGTTCGGTCGCAGAGCACCAGCACCTCGTCCTCCGGGTCCACGGTCCTGCTGCCGATCACGTGCACGTCCAGGGCCTTGAGCAGCTCGCGCGGGGCATCGAGAAAGGAGGGCGAATCGTGGTTGCCGGCCACCACCACCACGTGCCGGCAGGGGCAGGCGGCATCCGCCACCCGGCAGAGGAAGCGGTAGTAGAGCTGCTGGGCGCGGTTGCTCGGCGTGCCGGTGTCGAACACGTCGCCGGCCACGAGCAGCACGTCGATGCGCTCGCGTTCGATGGTGTCTGCCAGCCATTCGAGAAAGGCGGCGAACTCCTCGTACCGCTTACGGCCGTACAGGGCCCGGCCGAGATGCCAGTCGGAGGTGTGGAGAAGACGCATGGGCAAAGAGGAATGATGGAAGGTAAGTCGGAACGGATGGCAGAAGGAAAGCGGCCCGGGTGGTCAGCGGGACGATCCCGCGGAGGTGCCCGGCATCAACCTGTGCCCGGGAAAGCAGAAAACTCCCTGCTTGTCAGGTGCAATCGTCTGCTTCTGCCGAGGGTTTGACCGGTGGAAAAATCGGGGCCTTCGCCCGGGTGAACCGCATCCGGGTCGCGGTGGTTCCGGGCCACTGTAGGGGAGCCCGGGGAAAAGGACAAGAACCTTTTGCCGGCCGGGGCATCCCCGCTGCTGCCGTCGGTTCGCACCGGCAGCGGCGTTGGCCCTGCCCGGTGGCCGCGATTCCTGTTAGTGCCTCCACCCCGAAGAAGAACAAAACCTTAAAAAGGATAAATAAAATATCCTTTTTATCTTTAAAATACCTTTCTATGCCAATGCTCTCGCTGGAGGTAGTGTTGCCGCACACAGGGCCTGCGGACGGCCGGAAGGTGGTCGGCAAGGTCCGGCAACGCCCAGGCTCCACACCAACAGAGGGAGGTGCATCATGGCAAAGCGATTTGACTTCTGGACACACGGGGTGGCGACCATTCTCGAGTCGCCGGAGTTGGCCCGTCGGGTGGAACACAAGGGCAATATCGGCACGGCAGTGGAACAGAGCGCCAGCACCAGTGCCTGGTTCCACATCCCCATTACCACGCCCACGGTGCTGGAGGACGACACCTCCATCTACCTGCGGCGCTTCGGCCTCAAGGCCACGGTCAACGACAACGCCAAGATCGACACCCTGCACCTGCGCAGCGGCACCAGCCTGGTCTGGAGCCGGGAGGTCAGCTACGTGGGTCGGGTCGTCGACGAGACCTATGACATCACACCCGATGTCCATACCGGCGGATCCCGGGCGGGCCTGGTGCTGTGCGTGCATGTGCAGTTTCTCTCCGGGGAACCGCGCGGCCGGGTCGAGTTCCACGGCGCGGGCGGCCATTTTTCCTGAACCGCGGCAGGTGGATACCCCTGGAGGACACCATGACCCTGCCAATAGCCTCGATCGAAAACGGCCAGATCCTGTGGGTGCAGGTGAACACGAACCGCCACGCCAACGAGCGGTTGTGGCTGTTCTCGGGCGTGGCGGTGCTGGAATCCTGGCACCGCACCGACCAGGACCGCTGGGGCAGCGAGGACGTCGGCATCTCCATGCGCACCATCCGGGGCGCGCCCGCCATCCGCCCGAACCAGTGGGTGGATGCGGTGGCCATGGCCGCACCGGCCTCGGTCCAGTTCCGCGAGAGCGCCTCCCGGGACCGGATCGGTTTTTCCGTGGATTCGTTCGCGGCCTGGCAGCCTGTCGGCGATTTTCCGGAAGACTATGGCCTGAACGTGCGCATCAGCCTGCGCGGCAACGATGCCTGGTTCTACCGCATCAGCTTCCAGTTGAACGTCCTCACCCGCGATGTCGGCTGAGGGGAGCAGGACGCGGGCAGGGCCGGCAGGCGCCTGCCCCTTGAAAAATATTTTACATCAGCCTGATAGATGCCTTTGTAGAGAAAATACTGCAGGGCCGGTGTTCGGGGGGGCGTATCGGCCGCCTGGCCCCGGCCCGTACCACAACCGGGGAGTACACCTTTGGCCGGCCGCGGCGCGCACCGACCAGGCCGGCCAGGCCCCTGATCAACCCGGGGGGCATTGACAGGCCACGTCCCGGCAGGTACCCTGAAGGGCATCATCCGCCTGCACACCCTGCGGCAACAGACAACAGACGGATCGGTCCCTCACGATTTCCCCCTGGTTCGCCCACGAACCTTCCGCCCTGGCCGGTCAGTTTCTGCGAAGACCGGCCGGTTCTCTGCTTTCAGCCTGCATGACTTCGGTCGGACCGATCAGCCTGACCGGCCCTCCGGGGCGACCGGGCCCGTACCCTGTCCGAGGCCATCACCTGCCCCGATATCGGCAGGTGATGGCCCCGCAATCCCCTGTCTGTCCTGAGCCGCAAGGTCTCTCAACCTTGTTCCCCATCGCTGCGGGCGGGTGAAGCGCGTTTTGTGCGCTGCACCGAGGTCCCGGTAAAGGGCCGACAACAACTCGGAGGACAACAGCCCATGTGTGGCATTTGCGGCGAGATACGATTTGACGGTAACCCGGCATCGCCGGCCGTGGTCGAACAGATGATGGAGCGCATGATCCCGCGCGGACCGGACGCGGCGGGCAGCTTCCAGCAGGGCCGGGTCGCCCTGGGCCACCGCCGCCTGAAGATCATCGACCTGAGCGAGCGGGCCCAGCAGCCCATGGTCGACGCCGAACTCGGCCTGGCCATAGCCTTCAACGGCTGCATCTACAATTATCAGGAACTCAGGGACAAACTGCGGCAGGCCGGCTACCGGTTCTTTTCCAGCGGCGACACCGAGGTCATCCTCAAGGCCTGGCACGCCTGGGGACCGGACTGCGTCGAGCGGTTCAACGGCATGTTCGCCTTTGCCATCCATGAGCGCGACAGCGGCCGGGTGATCCTCGGCCGGGACCGGCTGGGCATCAAGCCGCTCTATCTCTGCCCGCGCACCTATGGCCTGCAGTTCGCCTCCAGCCTGCCCGCGCTTTTGGCCACCGGCGGGGTGGACACCACCATCGACCCGGTGGCCCTGCACCACTACCTGCACTGGCACGCGGTGGTGCCGCCGCCGCACACCATCCTCACCGGCATCCGCAAGCTGGCGCCTGCCACCCTGCGCATCTATGACGCGGACGGCAGTTTCCAGGATCAGACCTACTGGCAGATGAAGGTGGAACAGGACGCGGACGACCGCGCCAAAAGCGCAACCGAGTGGCGGGACGAACTGCTCGAGACCCTGCAGGCCGCGGTGCGGCGGCGCATGGTCGCCGACGTGCCGGTGGGCGTGCTCCTGTCCGGCGGTCTGGATTCCAGCCTGCTGGTCGGCCTGCTGGCCGGCCAGGGCCAGCAGGAGCTGAACACCTTTTCCGTGGGCTTCGAGGCGGCGGGCGGCGAAAAGGGCGACGAGTTCCAGTACTCGGACCTTGTGGCCGCCCATTTCGCCACCCGCCATCACAAGATCCAGGTGGCCTCGGCACAGCTCATCGACACCCTGCCGCGCACCTTCGCGGCCATGAGCGAACCCATGGTCAGCTATGACAACGTGGGCTTTTTCCTGCTCTCCCAGGAGGTCGCCCGCCACGTCAAGGTGGTGCAGAGCGGCCAGGGCGCGGACGAGGTGTTCGCCGGCTATCACTGGTATCCGCCGCTCCTGGACAGCGCGGACCCGGAGGAAGACTACTGCCGGGTGTTCTTCGATCGGGACGAGGCCGAGTATGCCGAGGTGGTCCACCCGGACTTCATCGGCCCGGACTACAGCCGCCAGTTCGTGGGGAGCGCCTTTGCCCGTCCCGGCGCCAGCCGGCCCATCGACAAGGCCCTGCGCCTGGATACCACCGTCATGCTCGCCGACGACCCGGTCAAGCGGGTGGACAACATGACCATGGCCTGGGGTCTGGAGGCGCGGGTGCCGTTTCTCGACCACGAACTGGTGGAGCTGGCCGGCCGTATCCCGGCGGAACTGAAGGTCCGCGGCGACGGCAAGTGGATTCTCAAGGAGGCGGCCCGGCAGGTGATTCCGCACGAGGTGATCGACCGGCCCAAGGGCTACTTCCCGGTGCCGGCGCTCAAGTACATCAAGGGCCCGTACCTGGACTTCGTGCGCGGCTATCTGACCAGCGACACGGCCCGCCGGCGCAAGCTCTACAACCCCGCCTACATCGACCGGCTGCTGGCCGAGCCGGACACGCACATCACGCCCCTGCGCGGGTCCAAGCTCTGGCAGGTGGCGCTCCTGGAAATGTGGCTGCAGACCCACGGACTTTGAGGTGAGACCATGAAAAAGAAGACCGACGATTGCGGCAACCCCATGGACCCGGCCTGCATGGCCTCGCTCAAGCACTGGGGCGAGCCGCTGGTCAAGGACCGCTCGGCGGACATGAGCCGGGCCATGAGCGTGGACTGCGGCTGGGGCCGGCTCATTTTCGGGCAGACCTTCGACGACCCCGAACAGCTGGCGCGCACCATCTGCCGGGAGGAGCGCGGCCGCCGTGACATCGCCATGTACATGCGCGACCCGCACGTGGTCCTCAGCTACGCGCCCCAGGAGCTGTTCCTCGACCCGTCGCTCACCTACCGGCTCGATTTCCAGAACTACCGCCAGCCGCCGAACAGCGGGACCGACCAGGGCGGGCTCAGGGTCCGGCCGCTGGGGCGGGATGACGACACGGCCATGCTCGACCGGATCCTCCAGTCCTGCGCCATGCTGCCCTGTGCCCCCGGGTTTTACCGGTCCATCAGCGAAGACGACTGCCGCGTCGTGCTCGTGGCCGAGGACCCGCAGGGCGCGATCGTCGGCGTGGTCACCGGGGTGGACCACTTCCGCGCCTTTGCCGACCCGGACAACGGCTCCAGCCTGTGGGCCCTGGCCGTGGACCGGCAGTGCCCCCTGCCCGGCGTGGGCGAGACCCTGGTGCGCGAGCTGGTCCTGCGCTTCATGGAGCAGGGCCGCAGCTTCCTCGACCTGTCCGTGCTGCACACCAACAAGGAGGCCATCGCCCTGTACGACAAGCTCGGCTTCGAGCAGGTGCCGGTCTACGTGATCAAGAAGAAGAACCCGATCAACGAGCCGCTGTTCGTCGGCCCGGAGCCCGAGGAGGGACTCAACATCTATGCGCGCATCATCACCAACGAGGCCCGGCGGCGCGGCATCGGCGTGGAGGTGCGCGATGCGGAGCACGGCCTGTTCGACCTCTGCCTGGGCGGCCGGCGGATCGCCTGCCGCGAGTCGCTGTCCGAGCTGACCAGCGCCGTGGCCATGAGCTGCTGCGACGACAAGGCCGTGACCCGCAAGCTCCTCCTTCGGGCCGGTCTGCGCGTGCCCGTCCAGGAGGTGGCCGACGGGCCGGAGCAGGTCGCCGCCTTTCTCGAACGCTGCGGCCGGGTGGTGGTCAAGCCGGCGCGCGGCGAGCAGGGCAGCGGCGTGTTCGTCGACCTGGACAGCCTGGACGAGGTGCAGGAGGCGGTGGCACAGGCGGGCCGGCTCTGCGACAAGGTGCTGCTCGAGGAATTCGTGCCGGGCGAGGACGTGCGCCTGATCGTCATCGACTACACCCTGGTGGCCGCGGCCGTGCGCCGGCCGGCCACGGTGCGGGGTAACGGCGAGCTGACCGTGCGCGAGCTGATCGAGAAGCAGAGCCGCCGCCGGGCCGCGGCCACCCACGGCGAGAGCACCATCCCCGTGGACGCGGAGACGCTCCGCACCGTCGGCCGGGAGGGGCTCGGCCTGGACGACCGGCTGGAGGCCGGCCGGGAGCTGCGGGTGCGCAAGACCGCCAACCTGCACACCGGCGGCACCATCCACGATGTGACCGGGTCCATCCATGCCGCGGTCCGCCGGGCCGCGCAGGAGGCAGCCGTGACCCTGCGCATCCCGGTGGTCGGCTTCGATTTTCTCATGCCCGCCATCGACGGCCCGGACTACGTGATCATCGAGGCCAACGAACGGCCCGGCCTGGCCAACCACGAACCCCGGCCCACGGCCGAGCGGTTCGTGGACCTGCTCTTCCCGCAGACCAGGCACCTGGCGGAGGCGCGCTAGATGGATGCGGCCATGGACCGGGACTACCTGCTCGACGTGCTCCAGCGACTGCTCGCCATCCCCAGCCCGTCTGGCATGACCGACGAGGTGGTGCGCGCGGTCTGCAGCGAACTGGACCGGCTGGGCATCGCCTACGAACTCACCCGGCGCGGCGCCATCCGCGCCCGGCTCGAAGGGCGGCGGGAGGGGCCGCGCCGGGCGGTGGTGGCCCACGTGGACACCCTGGGCGCCATGGTCAAGGGGCTGAAGGCCAACGGCCGGCTGAATGTGGTGCCGATTGGCACCTGGTCACCGCGGTTCGCCGAGGGCGCCCGGGTGCTCGTCCACTCGGACCGGGAGCGGATCTTCCAGGGCACCATCCTGCCGCTCATGGCCTCGGGCCACCGCTACAACGAGGCCGTGGACAGTCAGCCCGTGACCTGGGACAACCTGGAAATCCGCCTGGACGAACTCTGCCCGGGCCAGGACGCGCTCTGGAACCTGGGGGTGCGGGTCGGGGACTTCGTGTCCATCGAGCCCCGCTGCGTGGTCACCGAAAGCGGCCACATCAACGCCCGCCACCTGGATGACAAGGCCGGGGTGGCGGCCATGCTCACCGCGGCTCGGGCCATCCGCGAAAGTTCCCTGGAGGTGGCGCTGGACAGTTTCCTGCTGTTCACCATCTCCGAGGAGGTGGGCGTGGGCGCCTCGCACATCCTCCACGGCGACGTGGCCGAGATGGTCTCGGTGGACAACGGCATCATCGCCCCGGACCAGAACACCATCGACCGGGGCGTCACCCTGGCCATGAAGGATTCCAGCGGCCCCTTTGACATCCACCTGACCCGCCATCTCATCGATCTCTGCCTGCAGGGCGGGATTCCCTTCAGCCGCGACATCTTCCTCCACTACCGCAGCGATGCGGCCGCCGCCCTGGAGGCGGGCAACGATATCCGCACCGCGCTCATCTGCTTCGGGCTGGACGCCTCCCACGGCTACGAGCGGACCCACATGGATTCCCTGCTCGCGGTGGCCTCCCTGGTCACCGCCTACCTGTGCAGCCCGCCGCTGTTCGGTCGCGACGAGAACGTCATCGGCCCGGAGGGCACCTATCCGCTCATCGGCAGCTCGTCCGAACAGAAACCCTGCAGCGGCTGAATCTCTGCCTGCAGGGCGGGATTCCCTTCAGCCGCGACATCTTCCTCCACTACCGCAGCGATGCGGCCGCCGCCCTGGAGGCGGGCAACGATATCCGCACCGCGCTCATCTGCTTCGGGCTGGACGCCTCCCACGGCTACGAGCGGACCCACATGGATTCCCTGCTCGCGGTGGCCTCCCTGGTCACCGCCTACCTGTGCAGCCCGCCGCTGTTCGGTCGCGACGAGAACGTCATCGGCCCGGAGGGCACCTATCCGCTCATCGGCAGCTCGTCCGAACAGAAACCCTGCAGCGGCTGAAGGTCGCCGTCCCCGTGGATTGTGTCGCCGGTGGCTGTTTTCGGACGCAGGCTCATCAGGCAGGCCGGTGCGGGGGCAGGCCCGGCCCGGACCGCACCAGGCAGCCGAGCCAGATGTCCTCCGGGCGCAGGGCCGAGACGGTGCGTGAAAGGTGGACCGGATGGCCGCCCAGGTGGCGCAGACAGTGTTCCAGGCGGGTCCGTTGCCACAGGTGGCAGACCCGTCCGTCCGGGAGGCGCCGGGCGCCCGTGCCCTCCTTGAGGGAGACGAAGAGCAGGCCGCCGGGGGCGAGTGCGTTGAGCAGGCGGCCGAGGAGCCGCG
>CAZMNU010000074.1:0-12965 GCA_964567725.1 uncultured Desulfobulbus sp.
TGCCCGTGGAGGGCCAGCCCGACCTCGCAGGTCTTGCTGGTGGAGTAGCCCGCCTCGCAGCCGTGCACCTGGTCGGCCAGGCCGTGCAGGGCCGACGCGTTCAGTTCCGGGAAGTTGAAGCCCCGGTCGCCGGCAAAACCGCAGCAGAAAATATTCTCCGGCACCACCACCTCGGTGGCACAGAGCAGGGCCAGTTCCCTGAGCCTGGTGTCCAGGCCCATCTTGCGGGTGCTGCAGGTGGCGTGCAGGGCAATTTTGGCGTCCTTGCGGGTGAACTGCAGCCGGTCCTTGAGGAACTGCAGCACAAATTCCACCGGTTCAAAGAGCTGCAGTTTCTTGTCCAGGGTGTTGCGCATCCGCATCAGGCAGGGACTGGTGTCGCAGAGGATCGGGAGCGCGCCGTCCCTTGAAGCCAACAGCAGGGCAGCGCTCAACTCCTCGGCCTTGCGGTCGGCCTGCTCCCTGAACCCCTTGCTCTCAAAGGCCTGGCCGCAGCAGAGACTGCCCAGGTTGTCCGGCAGGATGACCGCGCAGCCCACTTTCTCGAGCACCGACAGGGTCTGCTGCGGCAGCGGGCGCCGTTCGCTCTCCTCCCGGGCCGGACCGCCCATGGCCCGACTGGCGCAGCTGGGGAAATAAACCACGGTGAGCGGGTCGGCGGTCGAGGCCGCCTGCACCCTGATCTTGCCCGAACCGGTGGGCATGGCCCGGTTCCACTGTGGCACCACCCCGGCCGTTCCAGTGTGCGCGGCCGCGGTCACCGTCTCCATGAACGGCGTGCCGGTCAGCTTGTGCAGCCGGTCGACCGTGTTGAGCACCCCTGCCGCCGTGGCGGCCACCGGCTTGAAATGGTCGGCGGTCCAGTCGGCCACGCGATCCGCCAACTGCCCATGGGCCTCCTCGCGCAGGGCCTTGATCATCTTGCCGGTATCGATGCCCACCGGGCACAGGGTCGAGCACAGGCCATCGGCGGCGCAGGTGTTCATGCCCTGGTAGCGGTAGGAACGCACCAGCTTTTTCAGAGGCGCCTCGCCCCGGCCGCCGACCATCCGCCGGCTGATCTCGCGCCGTCCGGCGATCCGCTGCCGTGGCGTGAAGGTCAGGTGTTTGGACGGGCAGATCGGTTCGCAGAACCCGCACTCGATGCACTTGTCCACCAGCTCGTGGGTGGGCGGCAGCGGCTTGAGATTCTTGACGTGGGCTTCCAGGTCGCTGTTGATGATCACCCCGGGGTTCAACAACCCCTTGGGATCGAACAGGTTTTTGATTGCTTTCATCAGCCCGAAGGCCGCCTCGCCCCACTCCTTTTCGACAAAGGGGGCCATGTTGCGGCCGGTGCCGTGTTCCGCTTTGAGGGAGCCGTCGTATTTCTCCAGCACCATTTTGACCACATCGTCCATCAGGTCGCGATAGCGCACCACCTCGGCCTCGGTGGAAAAATCCTGGGTAAAGACGAAGTGGAGATTGCCGGCCAGGGCATGGCCGAAGATGATGGCCTCGGTGTACTGGTAGCGAAGGAGCAGTTCCTGGAGGTCGAGGGTGGCGTCGGCCAGGTGTTCGATGGGGAAGGCCACATCCTCGATGATGACCGTGGTGCCGGTCCGGCGGACCGCGCCCACCGCCGGGAACAACCCCTTGCGGATCTTCCACAACTGGTTGAATTCCTCGGGGATGGCGGTGAACTCGATGGGCCGGACCGTTTCCACACCGGAGAGGGCCGCCCTGATCTGCCCGATCTGCGCTTCCAGGGTGTCGGCGGTCTCGGCTCGGGTTTCCACCAGCACGGCGGTCACCTTCGGGCCCAGTTCGCCCAGGAACTCGGGCATGCCCGGCTTGCCGGTGACCGAGGCCAGGCTGGCCCGGTCCATCAGTTCGGCGGCGGCCACCGGCTGTTGGCCGAGGATGATGGTCGCCTCGCAGGCCGTGCGGATGTCGGGGAAGTACATCAGGGCGCTGGCCTTGTGGCGATGCTCGATGACGGTGCGGTAGACGACCTCGGCGATGAACCCGAGGGTGCCCTCGGAACCGATCAGCAGGTGCTGCATGATCTCGAAGGGATCCTCGAAATCGACCAGGGCGTTCAGGCTGTAGCCGGTGGTGTTCTTGATCTTGAACTTGTAGCGGATGCGCTCGGCCAACTCGCCGTCGGCCAGCACCTGCTCACGCAGCCCGGTCAGGCCGTCGAGCAGGTGGCCGTGGCTGCGGCGGAAGGCGGCCCGGCTCTTGTCGTCGGCGGTGTCCACGACCGTGCCGTCGGCCAGGATGATCCGCATCGAGTCCAGCGTGCGGTAGCTGTTCTGCTCCACCCCGCAACACATGCCACTGGCGTTGTTGGCGAGGATGCCGCCGATCTTGGCGCTGTCGATGGAGGCCGGGTCCGGGCCGATCTTGCGGTCGAATTCGGCGAGGATGCGGTTGGCGTGACTGCCGATGATACCCGGCTGCAGGCGGATCCTGTTGGCCTGGTCAAAGACCCGGAAGTCGGTCCAGCCCCTGCCCAGGCGCACCAGGATGGAATCGCTGATCGCCTGGCCCGACAGGCTGGTGCCGGCGGCCCGGAAGGTGACCGGCAGTTCCAGCCTGCCCGCTTCCCGCAGGATGCGCTGCACCTCGAGTTCGTTCTCGACATTGATGACGATTTTCGGGATCAGCCGGTAAAAGCTGGCATCCGAGCCGTAGGCGATGGTCCTGAGCGGATCAATGACGAGCCGGTCGGCGGCAATGGTGGTCTTGATCCGGCGAAAAAACTTTCGATAGTTTCCGGTCAGCATGGCGCACCTCCTGGCTCGATGGACGGGGATGTTGTTTGGCAAAAGATACGACAACTCAGCGCCAAACGCCACAGAAACAGTTGCCGGGGGTGTTGCATACCGCGCGCGGCCAATGGGCCGGTTTTGCGCCCATGGAAAGGCGGATGCTCAGATCGGCCCGTGGCGGGCCACCGCCGTCAATACGCCTCTCCTCCTTGCACTCCGCGCAAGAGTGGTTATACCTTTGCCCATATTTTGGCCGCGCTTTCGGCCCCTCCTTTTCTCTTACCTGACGGATACCCTGCACCCATGACCTCCCCCACCACCAGCACCACCGAGCCGGCCACGCCGGCCTGGCACACCCTGCCCGGCGAAGAGGCCCTGCCCCTCCTGGAAAGCAGCGAATCCGGCCTGACGAGCGACGAGGCCAAGCGGCGACTCGACCAGTACGGCCCCAACCAGATCCGCCGCAAGGGCACGGATTCCATCCTCACCCTGCTCTGGCGGCAGATCAACAACCCGCTCATCTGGGTGCTGCTCGGCTCGGGCACCCTGGCCGTGGCGCTGGGCAAAATGACCGACGGGCTGGTGGTCCTGTCCGTGGTGGTGATCAACGCCATCATCGGCTTTCTCCAGGAATACAAGGCCGGCCAGGCCATCGAGGCCCTGTCCGACATGGTGCCGCAGAACGCCACGGTCACCCGTGACGGGAAAAACCTGACCGTGCCCGCCGCCGAGCTGGTGCCCGGCGACCTGGTGCAGCTGGCGGCCGGCGACAGCGTGCCCGCGGACATGCGCCTTTTGGCCGTGAAAAACCTGCAGGTGGAGGAGGCCGCGCTCACCGGCGAATCCGTGCCGGTGGAGAAGCGCACCGGACCGGTCGAAGAGTCGGCGGTCCTCGGCGACCGCACCTGCATGGTCTACAGCGGTACCCTGGTCACCTCGGGCACGGCCACGGCCGCAGTCGTGGGCACGGGCATGCGCACCGAACTGGGCCGCATCTCGGACATGCTCGAAAGCGCCGTGGACCTGGACACGCCGCTCACCAAGAAGCTCGCCGAGATCGGCAAATACATCACCATCGGGGTGATCGCGGTGTCGGCCGTGATCCTCACCGTGGGCGTGTACCGGGCCCTGGGTGAGGGTATTGCCCTGGCCCCGGCCCTCAAGGAAACCCTCATCTTTGCCATTGCCCTGGCCGTGGGCGCCATCCCCGAAGGTCTGCCGGCGGTGGTCACCATCGCCCTGGCCATCGGCGTGCAACGCATGGCCCGGCGCAACGCCATCATCCGCAAGCTGCCGGCGGTGGAGACACTCGGCTCGACCACGGTGATCTGCTCGGACAAGACCGGTACCCTCACCTGCAACGAGATGACCGTCACCGAACTGTGGACCCCGCAGAGCGCGGCCCGGGTGAGCGGCATCGGCTACGCGCCCGAGGGCGAATTCAGCGTCGAAGGCGCGAGGGTAAACCATCTGCCCGAGCCGCTCGGCGAACTGGTGGCAGCCGCGGCCCTGTGCAACGATGCGGCCCTGAACAGGGAGAACGGCGAGTGGACCATCACCGGCGACCCCACCGAGGCGGCCCTGCTGGTGGCTTCGGCCAAGGCCGGCCAGGACCTGGACGCGCTCAAGAATGAGCGGCCGCGCCTCGACGCCATCCCCTTTGCCTCGGAGAACCAGTACATGGCCACCCTGCACGGCGGCCCTGAGCGCACCGTGCTGCTCAAGGGCGCGCCCGAGGTGGTGGTGGGTCGCTGCCACCTCACAAACGAGGCCGAGCACGAGCAGATCATCGACGCCATGCACCAATTGGGCGAGCGGGGCATGCGTGTGCTCGCCGTGGCCAGCCGGCCGTACGGCGGGGCCACGGATGACCTGAGCGAGGCGGACGTGGCCGAGGGCTGCACCTTCCTCGGCCTGATCGGCATGATCGACCCGCCGCGCACCGAGGCGGTCCAGGCCATCGAGGCCTGCCACCGGGCCGGCATCGTCGTCAAGATGATCACCGGCGACCACCGCACCACCGCCCTGGCCATCGGCCGCGACCTCAACCTGGCCGACGAGGGCGGCGCGGTCACCGGCGTGGAACTGGCCGCCATGGACGACGGTACGCTGGTGGAAACCGTCCGCACCACCAACATCTTCGCCCGGGTGGCACCGGAGCACAAGCTGCGGCTCGTCAAGGCGCTGCAGGGGGAGAACCACGTGGTCGCCATGACCGGCGACGGCGTCAATGACGCGCCCTCGCTCAAGCAGGCGAACATCGGCGTGGCCATGGGCATCACCGGCACGGCGGTGTCGCAGGAATCGGCGGACATCGTCCTTGCCGACGACAACTTCGCCAGCATCAGCGCCGCGGTGGAGGAAGGCCGCCGGGTCTACGACAACCTGATCAAGTCGCTCGCCTTCCTCCTGCCCACCAACCTGGGCCTGGCGCTCATCCTCATCTACGGCATCATGTTTTTCCCCTTCGACCCGGTGAGCAAGGTGCTGCTCCTGCCCATGCTGCCCACCCAGCTGCTGTGGATCAACCTGGTGGCCGCGGTGGCGCTCGCCCTGCCGCTCGCCTTCGAGGTCAAGGAGCCGGACATCATGGACCGGCCGCCGCGCCGGCCGGACGCGCCCCTGTTCAACACCTTTGTCGTCTTCCGGGTGGTGCTCGTTTCCATCCTCATGACCGCGGGCACCATCATCCTGTTCACCATGGCCTACAACGAGCCCCTGGCCGAGGGCGTGCGCCGGGCCGGCCCCCTGGCCCGGGCGCAGACCATTGCCGTCACCTTTGTCATTTTCTTCCAGGTGTTCTACATGGTCCACTGCCGTTCGCTGAAGGACAACCTCACAAAAATTGGCTTCTTCAGCAACCCGACGGTGTTCTGGGGGATCGGCGTGATTCTCGGCCTGCAGGCACTGTTCGTCTACCTGCCGATCATGCAGCGCATCTTCCGCACCGCCCCGCTCGGGCTGCAGGACCTGGGCCTGACCGCCCTGGCCGCGTTTGTCATCGTGCCGGTGATCACCGTGGAAAAATGGGTGCGTTCACGCCTGGACGCGCGTCGCGGCTGAGCACTGCGAAAAAGAGAGAAAGGATGAGAGCCGGGGCGCGAACGCGCCCCGGTTTTTTTGTGTGGTGCGGCCGCCTACATGCCGACCGCGAACATGGCCTCCAGGTCATGGCGGGAGAAGGCCTGGAAGGCGAGCATGGTCTCGGTCTTGACGATGCCCTCGAGCGCCACCATGCGGCGGGTGACCAGGTCCGCCAGGTCGTCGTTGGTCTTGACCCGGATGATGACCACCAGGTCGTACTTGCCGCTCACCGAGTAGACCTCGGACACGCCGTCCAGGGCCTGCAGCTGTTCGGCCAGTTCATTGATCCGGTTGCGTTCCGCGTTGATCAGAATGATCGATGTCACCATGGTCTTCTCCTTGCGGCCGCGGCCGCCGGCGCGGGTGTGCGCCGCCTGATGTTTGTCGTTCTCGTAAAAAGCCACGAGAACGACGTCTCCTGCTTCGTAACAGGCTGTTTTTACAAACGTGCTGTTGCGGATTTTGGCTTTTTACGGTGCCATCATGTTTGATGGTCAAAAAAAATCAGGCACCCACCACGGGGTGGACGCCTGAGGGGCCGGACGCGCCTGCCACCGGTTGCCCGCCGGTCAGGCCGCTCTGGCGGTCACAACTTGACGGTTTTCAGGTCGATGGTCAACTTGAATTCCGACCCATCCTCGCTCGGCGTGACGGCGAAGCCGAGCTTCTTGCCGAGTCCCAGCATGTAGACATTCTCGGACAGCACCGTGCCCCAGACCGTCTCCATGCCGCGCTCCTGGGCGATGCGCAAACACTGGAGCAGCAGCTTGGCGCCGATGCCCACGCCCTGCCAGGGGTCGCCGATGAGCACCGAGAACTCGCCGCGCCTGCCGTCCGGCTCGCCGATGATGTTGGCGATGCCGAGCATGCGCTCCTCGCCGGCCCGGTCGTCCAGGGCCACGAAGCTGATCTCGCGGTCATAGTCGATCTGGGTGAAGCGGGCGAGGATCTCCGGGGTGAGCGTCTTGACCACGCTGAAGAACCGGTAGTAGATGGAGGTGGGCGTGAGCGTGTTGAACAGCTCGGTGAACAGGGCCGCGTCCTCGGGCTTGATCGGCCGGATGAACAGCGGCATGTCCAGGTCGGTGAGGTCGTGGCGCTCCAGGTGCTGCGGGTAGGGGCTGATCACCAGGTGCTGACGCTGCGGCTCGCCCTCGGTGCGCACCAGGCGGATGCGGGCGTCCACCGCGCAGGGTACGCCGTTCTTGACCACCACCGGGTTGATGTCCATCTCGACGATCTCCGGGAAGTCGATGACCAGCTGGCTGATGCGAATGAGCAGTTCCTCGAGCTTCTCCAGGTCGGCCGGCGGGTGATTGCGGTAGCCCTTGAGCAGCGGCAGGATACGGGTCTCCTCCATCATCCGCCGGGCCAGGAGGCGATTCAGCGGCGGCAGGCCGAGCACCCGGTCGTGCAGCACCTCGGCGTAGATCCCGCCCGAGCCGAACAGCAGCACCGGGCCGAAGTTGTCGTCGGTCTTGCACCCCATGAGCAGTTCGAAGTCGGGTTTGGCGATGTAGGGCTGCAGGCTCACGCCGGTGATGCGCGCCTCGGGGTTGTAGGCGCGGGCGTTGTCCATGATCCGCTCCCAGGCCTGGCGCAGGTCGTCCTCGTTGCGCAGGTCGAGCTGCACGCCGCCGGCGTCGGACTTGTGGCTGATATCCGGCGAGACGAGCTTCATCACCAGCGGCATCTCCATGTCCGCGGCCAGGGCGAGGGCCTCGTCCAGGGTGGTGGCGAGCACGGTCTCGGCCACCGGGATGCCGTAGGCGGCGAGCACCCGCTTGCTGGTGATCTCGTCGAGCATGCGCTCCATCGGCCCGTCCTGGAAGTAGTCTGTTTCCTCCTGCTCCTCCTGGCTGCCATAAAAAGAGTCGTAGATGGTGCGAAAGACGAAGTCGCGGTCAAAGAACAGGTCCGCGGAGAGCTTGGCCGGGGCCTGGGAGAGCAGCTCCTGGTTGCGCGAGTACTCGACCATGTAGAGGAAGGCGCGCACCGCCCGCTCCGGCGTCTCGTAGGTGGGGATGTTGGCCCGGTTGAGGATGTCGTTGGCCGCGGCCATGCGGCTGCCGCCCATCCACGAGGCGAACACCGGGAAGCGCTTGCGCTTGACCAGTTTGGCAAGGGCCTCGGCCACCTCCTCGGGGCGGATGTGCGGCTCGCTCACCATGATGATGAGCACACCGTCGAACTCGCGGCTGGCCAGGCAGATCTCCATCACCCGGGTGAACCGCTCCAGGGTGGCGTTGCCGAGGATGTCGATGGGGTTGTTGCGGCTCCAGTGGGGCGGCAGGATCTCGTCGAGCTGGGCCATCAGGTCGTCCGGGATGGGCGCCGGCTCGAGGCCGTACTCGGCCAGGGTGTCCGCGGCCATGATGCCCGGGCCGCCGCCGTTGGTGATGATCGCCAGGCGCGAGCCGGCCGGCCGGGGCTGCTTGGCCATCAGTTCGGAACAGTCGAACAGTCGGGCGAGCGTGGGCACGCGGACGATGCCGGCCCGTTTGAAGGCCGCATCGTAGACTGCGTCCTCGCCGACCATGGCGCCGATGTGGGTGGTGGCGGCGCGGGCGCCGGCCTCGCTCCGGCCCGCCTTGAGCACGAGGATCGGCTTGATGCGGGAGACCGCGCGGGCCGCGCTCATGAACTTGCGGGTGTTGGTCAGGTTCTCCATGTAGATGAGGATCGCCTTGACGTTGCCGTCGTTGCCCAGGTAGTCGATCATGTCGCCGAAGTCGACGTCGAGCATGGAGCCGATGGAGATGAAGTGGCTGAAGCCGACGTTGCCCATGGCGGCCCGGTCCAGGCTGGCGGTGCCGATGGCGCCGCTCTGCGAGATGAAGCCGATGATGCCGTGCGCCGGCATGCCCGGGATGAAGCTGGCGTTGAGTTTTTTGGCCGGGCGGATCACGCCCAGGCAGTTGGGGCCGATGATGCGCAGGCCCGAACCCTCGTAGGCGCCGCGGATCTGCTCTTCGACCAGGCGACCCTCCTCACCCAGCTCACGACCGCCGGCGGCGATGATGATCACCCCGCGGGTGCCTGCGCGAACGCACTGGCGCACCACCTCCGGCGTCGTAGCGATGGGCACGGCGACGATGGCCAGGTCGGTGAACGGTGGCGCGTCGGTGATGGCGCGAAAGGCCTTGAGCCCGTGCACCTCGTCCAGGTGGGGGTTCACCGGCAGGATGGTGCCGTCGTAACCGCCGTCGATGAGATTCTGAACAAGGGTGTGGCCGATGGAATCCGGCTTGTCGCTGGCGCCGATCACGGCGATGCTTTTCGGGTTGAAGAACTGTTCCATGGCAATGGTTTCCCGTGTGATTGAGGGATGGGCCGGGGGGCCGGCGGGGCAGCTTTTCACCTACCCTCTTTGCTTGGAATTGACAAGTTCTTTGCACGGTTGCGGCCGTGGCAGGGGTGCGCCGGCCGCATCGCGGGGACGGGTGGCGGCGATCATCATCCGTGCCCGCTGCCAACCGCACGACCGCAGACCCAGCCACAAAACGCACGGAAAATTTGCCGGGACGAACGGATGTGCTACAATCAACCTGTTCCCGTCCCGATGCCCGCCGGCCGTCATCCTGACCGCGGCGAGCCCGGGGCCAACCCGCGCCGCGCCCCGGACTGATTGCCGGGAACGGATGTCCGGCGCCCAACCCTTGGGAAGCACACTCCATGTCAGATATCGACCCGAACGGAGCAGGCCTCGTGCAGGAACACCTCGACACCCTCACCGGGCTGCTCAACCGGGTGGGTGTGGAGGCCTGCCTGGCCGCCCGGGAGCGGATCAGTCCGCCGCCGGTCCTGGGGGTCCTGGCCGTGGAACTCTCGCGCTTCGGCACCATCAACGACAGCGTCGGCTCGGTCCTGGCCGACCGGATCATCGCCCTGGTGTCCCGGCGACTGCGCAAGGTGTTCAGCCACGCGGCCCTGATCGGCCGCACCCATGGCGACCACTTCTGCCTCGTCTTCGCCCGCGGCGAGAACCTGGACGAACAGGTGGGCCTCCTGCAGGACTTTGTCCAGCGGCCGCTGGCGGTGCACGGCGAGATCATCGTGCTCAGTGTGCGCATCGGCGTTGCCGAGACCGGGGCCGAGGTCGCCTCGCCCTCCCGCCTGCTGCACGCCGCCGAGGTGGCCCTGCACCGGGCGAAACGGTCCGGGAGCAAGCACTGCCGCTACGCGGCCGAGCTGGAAGAGGAGGCGCGCGAGACCCACAAGCTGGAGAACGACCTGCGCGTATCGCTCGTCACCAGGTCCGCGGAACTGCACCAGGCGATCAGCAACGACGAGTTCACCCTGCTCTACCAGCCGATCATCGACCTGCACAGCGGCGGGGTACACGCCTGCGAGGCCCTTATCCGCTGGCACCACCCGCTGCGCGGCCTGATCGCCCCGGACGAATTCATCCCCATGGCCGAAAAGATCCAGGTGATGGACGTGCTCGGCAACTGGATCGTCCGCCGGGCCTGCCGGGACGCGGTCTCCTGGCCGGCCAACCCGGACGGCTCCCTGGTCGGGGTGAGCATCAACATCAGCCCCACCCAGTTCATCGAACCTCCCCTGCTCGTGGCAACCGTGCGCCTGGCCCTGGCCGACTCGGGCATCGACCCGCACCGGGTCAAGCTCGAACTCACCGAATCCTCGGCCTTCACCCCGAACATGGAGCGGGTGCTGCACCAGCTGCGGGCCCTGGGCTGCCGGCTGGCCCTGGACGATTTCGGCTCCGGCTACTCGTCGCTCACCCAGCTGAGCGAACTGCCGCTGGACTACGTCAAGCTCGACCGCTCCTTTGTCCGCCACCTCGCCAGTACCGACGAACAAACCTTCCAGCGCAGCGAACGGCTCACCCGGGCCATCCTCGCCCTGGCGGCAACGCTGGAACTCACCCCGATCGTCGAGGGGGTCGAAACCGCCGGCCAGTTGGAGCGGGTCCGCGGGCTTGGCGCCCATCTGGTCCAGGGGTTCCACTGCGCCCGGCCGATGCGACCCGAGGCGGTGGCGCCGTTCATCACCCGTCCCGCAAAGGAGCTGCCCCATGACTGAACTGTCTTCCCTGGCCTACATCAGCAAAAACACCATCCAGGGTGACGCGGCCCGGGTCGAGGCGGAGATCGCCGACATCCTCGCCATTGCCCGCCGCAAGAACCGCGATCTGAACGTGACCGGCGCCCTGCTCTACTCGGGCGGCTACTTCTGCCAGGTGCTCGAGGGGGAGCGCGAGGTGCTCGAAGACCTGTTCGAATCCATCCAGATGGACGGCCGGCACGGCGAGGTGACCGTGCTCCACTTCGAGCCCATTGCCGAGCGCAGCTTCGCCGAGTGGGCCATGGCGCTCGCCGGCATCGAGGAGCACCGGCGCTTCGACCTGGACGGCCTGCTCCGGTCCAAGGACGAGCTGCGCATGGCCGAGACCGGCCGCCACCTGATCACCGTGCTCGACAAACTGGTCAGACAGCGCCAGGGGCTGCTCTCCTCTGATCGGGACCACCGCTGACCCACCGGCATAGCGACCGCTGGCCGCCGGCCCCGTCCCGGCCCTTCCCCTCCCCTTCCCCAACTCCCCGGTTTCGCAGGGCAACGACCGCCATCCGGCATTGCCCCGGTCACTCGCGCCGCGGCCATCGGCGCGGTCCCGGTGGAGACGGCAGGCTGCAAACCCAGGTGGACATATGTCTGCCAACCCGAGTTTGCAGGTGCCAACAAAAGTGGCCAATGCGCGCCCGAGCCGACCTGAGAGGCAGCGCCCATCTCCCTGATTCCAGGTCTCCTGTCGATTCACCTACAAACTGGCACTGCACTTGGAACGGAGCGCGTACCGCCAGTGGGCGGCAGTCCGCCTGAACCGAAGCCCAAAAAAAACAAAGACCTTTGTTTCCGTTGACCGGAAAAAGGAGGTATCTTCTCAGGCAGCTGATCGGGGCAAACCCCTGTGCGGCAACGATCGATCCCATGTCGGAGTCGGTTGCCCGCACCCGCTGCACACCCGGGCAACGGTGCGCGACCACTGCGTCCCCTGCCCGGGTTTTCCGGAGTTGCGGGCCCAAAAAAAGGAGTGGACGGTCATGTTGCGGATTCTTCTCTGCCTGCTGCTCTGTTGCCCCCTGGGTGTGCGCGCCGGGGACAACAAAACAACGGTGGTCGCGCCGGTCGACGCGACGAGCAAGATCCTGGGCGGCGTGCAGGCCGCACCGGGCGCCTGGCCGTGGATCGCCGCACTGCTCTATGCCGACGACCCCAGCGTCTTTTACGCGCAATTCTGCAGCGGCGTGCTCATCGACCAGCGTTGGGTGCTCACCGCGGCCCACTGTGTGCAGGGGATGTCCGCCTCGGAAATCCAGGTGGCCGTGGGCGCCTATGATCTGACCAGGTTCACCGGCGGTCGCACCCCGGTCAAATCGATCAGGATCCACCCGCAGTACAGCAGCACCTCCCTCTATAACGACATTGCCCTGGTGGAACTGGGCGTGCCCTCCCCGGTGGCGCCGATCGCCCTGTTCTCCGGAGAGTCCGGGGACAACACGCCGCCCTCCCTGCTCGGCCGCCTGGTCACCGTGCTCGGCTGGGGCCTGGCCGACTCGGCCACCAGCTGGTACTACCCGGAAATTCTCCGCCAGGTCAACCTGCCGGTGGTTGCCGACAGTACCTGCAACGCGATCTATACCTACCCCATCAGCCCAGCCCAGTTCTGCGCCGGCTATTACGAGGGCAAGGATGCCTGCGAGGGCGACAGCGGCGGACCGGCGGTGGTGCAGGTGGACGGACGCTGGGTGCATGCGGGCATCGTGTCCGCCGGTGTCTCCTGCCAGCTGTATTATGGCTGGTACGGCAAGTACACGCGAACCTCCGCCCACCTGGCGTTCATCAGGCAGTCTGTGCCCAATGTGGCGGTGACCGGCAAAATCGCAGCCGGCGGCACGCTGCCGGCCGTCAACCTGTTGTTGCTGACCCCCTGATCCACAGTTTCCGACCGTTCCCAGCGATGCGGCACGACCCGCGACCTCTGACCCTCCGCACCCGGTCGGGCCGGGGCGCGCCGGTGTCACCGCATCGGGTGTGAGCGTACCCTCTTTTCCCGATTGCCATGTCCCTCGCCACCCTCATCCTGATTCTTGCTCCGCCCGT
>CAZMNU010000075.1:0-12255 GCA_964567725.1 uncultured Desulfobulbus sp.
GGTCGAGGCAGGCCAGCTGCTCAGCCTGATGCGGGTCGTGGACCGCGGCCGCTGACTCCTCCCGCCCCGGCGGACAACGGTCGGCCGGCCATTCTTCCCTTAAGAAAGACCTCCCCCCGACCGACAAGAAGAGCACGGAACAGCCGCACCCCCACTCGACGGAGAACCATGGGCTCGGGAAAATACAGCGCACTCAGCGGGGCCGTGGCCAGGGAACAGGCCATGGCCAACATTGCCGCCAACCTGGCGAACGTCACCACCACCGGCTTCAAGCGGGACCGGGTGAGCTTCGCCGCCGTGCTCAAGGACGCGCGCCAGATCGAGGCGGGCCGCGGCATCAACCACACCCGCATCCAGCGGATCGCCGCCGACTTCAGCCAGGGCGGCCTGCAGGAGACCGGCCGGCCGCTCGACCTGGCCATCGAGGGCGAGGGGTTCTTCAAGGTTCGTCGCGGCGGCGAGGTTTTCTACACCCGCGCCGGCCACCTGCAGCTCGACGAGAACGGCATGGTCAGGACCGCGGACGGGCTCAACCTGGTCGACGCGACCAACCAGCCCGTGCAGCTCGACACCACCACCGCCCGGGACATCGTCATCGCCGAGAGCGGCGAGATCAGCGTGGACGGCGAGGTCACGGACAGCCGCATCGAGTTGGTGACCATCGACGACCCGAAGCAGCTGGTCAAGGCCGGCGCCACCCTCTACCGGGCCGGTGAGGGCGCGGCGGAGCGGCCGGCGGAGAACACCCGGGTGCTCCAGGGCAGCCTGGAGACCGCCAATGTCAACATGATGGAGGAAATGACCGCCATGGTCCGCACCCAGCGGTCGTTCGAGGTCCATCACAAGGCCATCGAAAGCTATTCCAAGCTGGGCGAAAAGCTGGACGAACTCGGCACGCTCGGCTGACCACCCGCGGCCGCGCAGCGGCCGCCGCACCTTCACGAGGCACCTGCACATGCGATCGCTCTGGACATCCACCACCGGCATGTCGGCGCAAAACCTGAACATGGACGTGATCGCCAACAACCTGGCCAACGTCTCCACCACTGGCTTCAAGAAGAGCCGGGCCGACTTCCAGGACCTGCTCTACCAGATCATGAAGGTGCCGGGCAGCCCGACCTCGGCCGACACCCGCTCGCCCACCGGCATCCAGGTGGGCCTTGGCGTCAAGCCGGCGGCAGTGACCAAGGTGTTCACCGAGGGCGACATCGTCCAGACCGAGAACCCCCTGGACGTGGCCATCGAGGGCTCCGGCTTCTTCCAGGTGGAGCTGCCCGACGGCAATACCGCTTTCACCCGCGCCGGCAACCTCAAGCTCGACGGCGACGGCCGGATGACCACCTCGGACGGCTTCCCCATCCAGCCGGAGATCGTCATCCCCGAGGACGCCCGCGAGGTGACCATCAGCCAGAATGGCCTGGTCAGCGCCCTGGTCGGCGCGGACACCGTGTCCACCGAACTGGGCAACATCGAGCTGGCCGACTTTGTCAACGAGGCCGGGCTGATCGCCCTGGGCCGCAACCTCTTCCGCGAGACCGACTCCTCCGGCGTGGCCACCCTGGGCGAGCCGGGCAGCGACGGCTACGGCACGCTGTTGCAGGGCTACGTGGAGAACTCCAACGTCAACCTGGTCGAGGAGATGGCCCACATGATCACCACCCAGCGGGCCTTCGAGATCAATTCCAACGTGGTCTCCACCTCGGACGAGATGCTGCAGACCACCACCAACATGGTGTAACCGTGCGCCTCCTGCTGCTCCTCCTCGTCCTGCTCGGCCCGGTTCTGCCGGCGGCCGCCGAACAGCTGGCCGTGTCCTTCCAGGCGCAGGCCGAGGTCAACGACAGTCGGGTGGTGCTCGCCGACATCGCCAAAATCTGGCCCGACGGCCCCGAGGCCGACCGCGTCGGCCGGCTGCCGGTGGCCACCCTGTCCACGCCCGGGGCGCAGAAAGAGCTGTCCACGGTGGCGGTGATCACCAGCCTGCGCCACCGGCCCGAGGTGCGCGACGTGGACTGGCAGGGCAGCGAGACCATCCTCGTACAGCGGGCCGGCCAGCGGATCGACCAGGCGCGGCTGCAGACCATGGTCGAGGCCTGGCTCGAAGAGCAGGCCGACCGGCTGCCCCGGGCCGAGGTCCGCTTCTCCGCCTTCCGCGCCCCGGAAACGATCCTCCTGCCCCCCGGCGAGCTGGGCTGGACCATCACCCCCTCGCGGCCGGACATCCTCAGCAGTTCGAACTTCACCTTGGCCTTCACCGTGGACGGCAAACCCGCCGGCAACTGCGTGGTCCGCGGCCGGCTCGAGGCCCTGGCCGAGGTGGTGGTCGCGGCCAGGGGACTGAGGCGCGGCGACATCATCGAGGCGGAGATGCTGCGCCTGGACAACCAGCGCATCGACCGGCTGAACGGGCCCTTCTTCGCCACCACCGAGCTTCTCGGCAAGGAGGTCACCCGTGCGGTCGGCGCCGGTCAGCCCATCGAACAGGCAAACGTCGGCGCGCCGGCGGTGATCCACGGCGGCGACCTGGTGAGGATCTTCGCCCGCAAGGGTGCGCTCAACATCTCCACCCAGGGGCTGGCCCGCACCGATGGCCGCCCGGGCGAGACCATCCAGGTGAAGAACATCACCTCGAACAAGCTGATCCACTGCCGGGTCGACGGCCCGGGCACGGTCAGCGTGGAGTTCTGACATGCACCCCTCCCGTTTCTCCCCGTTCGTTCTCTTCCTGCTCATGGCGACCCTTGCCGGCTGCGGCGGTGCCGGCCGGGAGACCGCGGTGGTGCCCGAGCCGCTCGAGGAGCCGGTGGCCGCCGACCCCAGGCCCCAATCGCCCGGCACCCTGTGGAACGGCGACGAGGGCAGCTGGCTCTCGGACATCAAGGCCGGCCGGGTGGGCGACATCGTCACCGTGATCATCGCGGAGAAGGCCAAGGCCTCCAAGCAGGCCACCACCGACACCGACCGCTCCACCTCCATGACCGCCGGCATCTCCAGCCTGTTCGGCTTCGAGAAGGAACTGGAGGACAAGAACGAGAACCTGGACACCACCGCCCTGGTGGACGCCAACTTCGACAACCAGTTTTCCGGTTCCGGCAAGACCACCCGCTCCGAGGACCTGGCCGCCACCCTGACCACCCAGGTGGTCGAGGTCTACCCCAACGGCAACCTCAAGATCCGCGGCGGCAAGTCGGTGACCGTGAACAACGAGAACCAGATCATCTACCTCACCGGCATTGTCCGGCCCTATGACGTCACCGCCGACAACACGGTGGATTCGGGCAACATCCTCAACGCCCAGATCGCCTACACCGGCAAGGGCGCCATCTCGGACAAGCAGAAACCGGGCTGGCTGATGCGCATCTTCGACACCAGCTGGCCCTTCTGAGCCTGCGGACCATCGCCATGAAACCACGCTCCCTCGCCCTGTGCACCGCCCTCCTGCTGCTCGCCTCGCTCCTCTTCTGCGCCCCGGCCCGGGCCACCCGCATCAAGGACCTCGCCAGCCTGGAGGGCGTGCGCGAGAACCAGCTCATGGGCTACGGCCTGGTGATCGGCCTGAACGGCACCGGCGACGACATCAAGAAGTCGGTGTTCACCAAGCAGGCCATCGCCAACATGGTCAAGCGCATGGGCATGGGCCTGACCGCGGACGTGTTCCGGCAGATGAAGACCAAGAACGTGGCCGCGGTCATGGTCACGGCCCGGCTGCCCGCCTTTGCCCGGCCGGGCACCACCATCGACATCCTGGTCAGCTCCATTGGCGACGCCAGCAGCCTGTCCGGCGGCACCCTGCTCATGACCCCGCTCAAGGGCCCGGACGGCAACACCTACGCGGTGGCCCAGGGGCCGCTGGCCGTGGGCGGCATCGCCTTCGGCGGCAAGGCGGCCAAGGTGCAGAAGAACTTCCCCACTGCCGGCCGGATCACCGGCGGGGCCCTGGTGGAGCGGGCCGTGGGCTACGAACTGCCGGCCTCGGGCGAGCTGCTCTACCAGCTGCGCGAGACCGATTTCACCACCGCCGCGCGCATGACCGAGGCGATCAACAGCCAGTTCGGCGACGGCACCGCCCGGTCGCTGGACTCCCGCTCCGTGCGGGTCCAGAAACCCGCCTCCTACCCGGGCGAGCTGGTGAGTTTCGTCGCCGACCTGGAGAACATCGACATCGAGGCGGACGGCCCGGCGCGGATCGTGGTCAACGAGCGCACCGGCACCATCGTCATGGGCCAGGACGTGCGCATCTCCACGGTGGCGGTGTCGCACGGCAACCTCAACCTGGTCATTTCCGAATCCATCGAGGTGTCCCAGCCCAACCCGCTGGCCGCCGGCACCACCGTGGTGGCGCCGACCACGACCATCAACACCATGGAGGAGGAGGGCAACCTGGTGGTGCTCGAGATGGGTGTCAACATCAGCGAAATCGCCAAGGCCCTGAACGCCATCGGCGCCACCCCCCGCGACCTGATCGCCATCTTCCAGGCGATCAAGGCGGCCGGCGCCCTGCAGGGCGAGCTGATCATCCTCTGACGCGGCCTTACCGCCGGCACAGCACGGAGACAGAAGTATGAAAACCACCATCGACCCGGCCCAGGCCCTGGCCGCGGCCCGAACCACCCCGGATGCAGACCGCGCCCTCTCTAACCGGCGCAGCCTGAAAAAATCCTGCCAGGAATTCGAGGCGATCTTCATCCAGTCGCTGTTCAAGGAGATGCGCAAGACCGTGCCCGAGGGCGGCCTGTTCACGCGCAGCACGGCCACCGAGATGTACCGCGACCTGCTCGACCAGGAGGTGGCCAAACAGGTGGCCGAGCGCCAGTCCATCGGCCTGGCCGAACAGATGTACCGGCAGATGGAAAAACGCCTGGACGACGGCAAATAGCCGGGACCGCCGCGTTGCCGCGCCTGTGGACCGCCAGCCACCACTTTTTTGGTAAAGTTTTTTTTCCCCCCAGCCGATACAGTTGGCAACAGGAACAAAAAATTCCTGCCCAGCCGGGCCAGGACGGCCCGCACATCCCGCACGGAGGCGGAACCAGCATGCAGATTCACGTCAACCACACCACCCGCCCGGAACCGCAGCCGGCCGCTGCCCGGGAACGGACCGGCCGCAGCAGCGAGCCCCCGGCGCGGCCGGCACAGGCCGACACGGTCAGCCTGGGTACCGGCAGGACGGCAGCCCCCACCTACGCACCCGGGGTGCACGGCGGCACCGGCGACACTCTCCGCTTCGAGACCCTGCGCCAACTGGTGGTCAGCCTGCTCGGCGAGCAGGGCATGGCCACCAGGATTGCAGCCGGCGAGACCCCCATCGATCTCGCCGCCATCACCCCGGCCGAGGCCGAGGAACTGATCGGCGCGGACGGTTACTTCGGGGTCGAGCAGACCGCGGATCGCATCTTCCGGTTCGCCGTGGATGTTGCCGGCGGTGACCCGGCCCGCCTGGACGCCATCAAGGAGGGGATCGACCGCGGTTTTGCCGAGGCCAAGGAGGCGTTGGGCGACTGGTTGCCGGACATCTCCTACGCCACCTACGATGCGGTCATGGCAAAACTCGACCAGTGGGCGACCGGCACAGCGGTCGTGGTCTGACATTTTTTTGAAGGTGAAGACAATGAGCGTGGAATTTTTCGGAGTACGCGGCATGGGGCAGATCGGCACCATCAACACCGTCAACCGGCCCGGCGAAACACCATCATCGGGGAAAACCGGCGCAACCGAGGGCACCTCGTTTTCCGCCGCCCTGCAGGGCGCGACCCAGGCCCAGGCCGCCGGCCGGCCCGAGGACGCGGCCCGCGCGGCCCGGGTGCAGGAACTCAAGGCCCAGGTGGCCAGCGGCCAGTACCAGCCGGACCTGACCCGGGTGGCCTCGAGCCTGCTCAAGTTCCTGGCCGAGGGCGCCTGAGATGGAACGGGAGACCGTGCGCGCCCTGCTCGTCGAGTTGCGCGACACCATCCGCGCCGAGCGCGAGCACGCCAAGGCGCTGGACATGGAGGCCATGCTCGGCGATGTCCAGCGCAAGGAGGAGCTGCTCCGCCAGCTGAGCACGGTGGAGCGTCTGCACCCGGACGACCGCCACTTCGCCCTCGAGGTGCAGCGCGAGAACCGCCGCAACGCCTACCTGTTCCGCGCCACCCTGAACTGGATCCAGGAAACCATGGAATTCTTCGGCCGCAAGACCGTGCCCGCCACCTACAACCCGCGCGGCGTGGCCCAGAACGCGGCCATGCACGGCCGCCTGCTCTCCGGCCGCATCTGATCGCCCGCCCCTGTCCGGCGCCGGCCGCCCCTGCCCGGCGCCGGCCCGGCTTGTCGCCCCGCCTGTCCGCCGCACCCCTCGTTTCCGCTAAACTTCCCCGCCCCGCCCGCCGATACGTGTACAAACAGCCCCCTGCCGATCGCGGCGCACCCCTGTGCCGCCGCGACGGAGTTCCACGCAGCTTCACCACGTTCCGGGCCACGCCATGACCAGCCTGCTCAACGCACTCAATGCCGGCAAGACCAGCCTGCTGACCAACCAGAAAGCCATCGAGATCGTCGGCAACAACATCGCCAACGTCAACACCGAGGGCTATTCCCGCCAGAACGCCGAGCTGAGCCCGGTGCCGGCGGTCAACTTCAACGATTTCTTCATCGGCCAGGGCGTAACCGTGGCCAATGTCAGCCGCGACTACAACCTGTTCATCACCCGCCAGCTGCAGGCCAAGACCATCGACTACGGCGCCGAGGCGGGCCGGTCGGACGCGCTCACCGAGCTGGAGCGGGTCTTCAACGTGACCGAGAACAACCTGGCCGGCTCCATAGACCGCTTCTTCGACGCCTGGCAGGAACTCTCCACCAACCCGGGCGGCGCGGTGGAGCGCGACATGGTCCTGCAGCGGGGCGAGCAGCTCGGCGACGCCTTCCGCGCCATCACCGGTGAGCTGGACCTGGTGGCGCAGCACCTGAACGAGGAGATCAGCGCCGGGGTGGTCAGCCTCAACGAACAACTCACCACGCTGGCTGACCTGAACCAGCGCATCAACCTGGTCGAGATCTCCGGGCAGACGGCCAACTCGGCCCGAGACCAGCGTGACCTGCTGGTGCGCGAACTCTCCGAGACGCTCGGCGTACAGACCTACACCGACAACCGCGGCATGCTCGCGGTGCAGCTGCCCGGCGGCATCCCGCTGGTGCAGGGCGACCGGGCCATGACCCTCACCGCCCTGACCACCGGTGCGGACGTGCAGCTGCAGGTGCAGGTGGGCGGCCGCGCCGTGGAGGTGACCCAGGCCAACCTGGGCGGCCGCTTCCAGGGGATGTTCGAGATGCGCGACTCGTTCATCGATGGCCTGCGCGGCGACCTGGACACCCTGGCCGCGGACCTCGCCGCCGCGGTCAACACCGAGCACGCCAAGGGCTATGCGCCCGACGGCAGTACCGGCCTGAACTTCTTCGCGGACCTGGGAGGGATCACCACCAACCAGGCCCGTCACCTGCAGGTGGCGCTCACCGACGGCGCCCAGATCGCCGCGGCCGGCCAACCGGCGGCGGCCCCGGGCGACAACGAGAACGCCCTGCGCATCGCCGCGCTCGAGGTGAACCACACGGTGGGCACGAGCAGCGACACCTTCGACACCTTCTTCAGCCAGCTGGTGGCCACGGTGGGCATCGAGGCGGCGCGCAACGACCTGGCCCTCACCGGGGCCCGGGACGCCACCGTGCAGCTGCAGAACCTGCGCGACGGCTTCTCCGGCGTCAGCCTGGAAGAGGAGATGATCGACCTCATCCAGTACCAGCGCGGCTTCGAGTCCTCGGCCAAGTTCCTCAGCACCGTGGACGAGATGATGAACGCCATCCTCCAGCTCAGGGGCTAAGCCATGAAAGCCACCCAGCAGACCACCTACCGGATGCTCAACACCCGTCTGGGCGACATGAGCCTGCAGCTGGAAAAGCTGCGCAGCATGGGCGCCTCCGGCAAAAAACTGACCGTGGCCTCGGACGACCCGACCGCGGTGCGGCCGGTGCTCAACACCCGCAAACAGCTGAGCAACGTGGACCGCTACCTGGAGACCCTGGGCCGGGCCGCGGACACCATGGGAGCCGCGGACACGCAGCTCGGCCAGGTGGAGAACATCATGCAGCGGGCCAAGGAGATCATGACCGGCGCGGGGAACGGTACGCTCAGCCCGGCGGACCGCACGGTGCTCGCGGACGAACTCGCCCAGCTGCGCGACCAGCTGATCGACACAGCCAACACCTCGGTGAACGGCCGCTTCCTGTTCGCCGGCTACCAGGAGAACATCAAACCCTTTGCCGCCAACCCGGCCTACGATCCGGCCGCCTACGACCCGGCCAACTCGGCCACCTGGCCGGTCAGCTACCAGGGCGACGGCAATGTCACCCGGCTGGAGATCGGCACGGGCCAGACCGAGCAGGTGAGCCTTGCCGGCAGCGACCTGTTCCTCGGCGTGCGCGGCTGGGACCCGAGCGGCACGAACAGCGTGGATACGGGCCGCCATGACCTGTTCGCCGAACTCGCCCGGGCCGAGGAGGCCGTGCGCGCAGGCGACCCGGCGGCCATGCAGCAGAGCCTCACCGATCTCGAGGGCGCCGCCGACCAGAACCGGCAGCTGCGCGCCCAGCTGGGCGTGCGCGCCAGCCGGGTGGAGACTGCCATGGACGACCAGGAAGGGCTGAAGATCGACCTCAAGGCCATCCTCTCGCGCTACGAGGACGCCGACGCCATCGAGGTGTTCAACGACATCCTCCAGCAGGAGACCGCCTTCCAGGCGGCGCTGAGTGTCACCGGCCGGGTTTCCGAGCTGTCCATTCTCGATTACCTGTAAGGTACCAACCGGGCAAAATCGCTTGCCCTTTCCCCCTGTTTGCAGGATAGTTGCGCCGGGGTCCAGGCGGATGGCGAACAAACCCGCCCCATCTCACCAATCCCGGGACATTGCGCCCGAATGAACGACAGGTGGACGTATGCTGGTACTGACCAGAAAACCCGGCGAGGGGATCATCATCGGTGACACGGTCACCATTCGCATCATCGAGGTGAAAAGCGGCTCCATCCGCATCGGCATCGACGCACCCGGCGACACCAGGATCTACCGCCAGGAGGTGTACGACCGGATCCGTCAGGAAAACATCGAGGCCGCGGCCGGCTGGGATATGACCGACCTGGACGCCCTCAGCGATCAACTTGCAGACAGGACAAAAAAATGAACACCCTGCAGACCCGATTTGGCGAAGTGAGCTACGATGCGGCCCAGATCCTCCAATTTCCCGAAGGCCTGATCGGGCTCGACCGGCTGCAGCGCTTCCTGGTGATGCCCAACCGCAAGGAAGGGCCGCTGTTCTGGATGCAGAGCGTCGACGACCCGGACTTCGCCATCGTGGTCACCGATCCCACCCATTTCTTCCGCGACTACCTGCTCGCCCCGGACGAGCGGGAGCGGGAAAAACTCGGCATCGACGCGGACGGCGCCTGCCATGCCCTGGCCATCGTCTCGATCAGCGACAGCCGCGAGATCACCCTCAACCTGAGCGGGCCGATCCTCTACGCGCCAGCCACCAACCGGGGCCTGCAGGTGATCCTCGACGACCCCCGCTACAGCACACGCACGCCTCTGCCCACGGTCCCCGCCGGCTGATTGCCAGGCAACACCACCGCACCGACCGTCGGACCTTCTCGGTTCGGCGGTTTTTTTTTGCTTTGTCCAGCAGAAATTGCTTAAGTGCGGCCGTAAACACGCCGAAACAGCAGCCGAGAGACGGAAAAGAGCGTACCCTGAGAGCTGCGGCGTTTGCATCGTTGACACCCTGACCAGCCAATGGACGGCCGGGGTGAACATTTCATGGAGGAAACCATGGCTTTAACGATCAATACGAACGTCGCGTCCCTGAATGCCCAGAGAAACCTCGCCAAGTCGCAGGGCGACCTGGCCACCTCGATGCAGCGGCTGAGTTCCGGCCTGCGCATCAACTCCGCCAAGGACGATGCCGCCGGCCTGGCCATCTCCGACCGGATGACCTCGCAGATCCGCGGCCTCAACCAGGCGGCCCGCAACGCCAACGACGGCATCAGCCTCGCCCAGACGGCCGAAGGCGCCATGCAGGAGTCGACCAACATCCTGCAGCGCGTGCGCGAACTGGCCGTGCAGGCCGCCAATGCCACCAACTCCGCTTCGGACCGGGCCTCGCTGCAGGCCGAGGTCGGCCAGCTGCTGAGCGAGTTGGACCGCATCGCCACCTCGACCACCTTCAACAACCTGACCATCCTCGACGGCTCGTACGCGGCCCAGCAGTTCCAGGTGGGCCCCAATGCCGGCGACACCATCTCGTTCGGCATCCGGGGCGTGCGCGCCGACAGCATGGGCCACCTGGCTACGGCCGCGGGCGACACCGCCGTGACCGATGCTCCGGCCAGCGGCCTGACCATCACCCTGGGCGCGGACGGCACCGCGCAGCCCATCGCCGCCAGCAGCGGATTCGCGGTGGACGGGGACAGCTCGCGGGACGCCAGCTCGGCCTACGCCAAGGCCCGGGCCATCGACGATGCGGGCATTTTCGGGATGATCGTCGAAGCCGAGACGAGCGGCGCCAGCGCGACCCTGGCCGCGGGCGGCGTGATCGCCTCCAACAGCAGCACCACGGACGCCGGCACCTATTCGCTGACCGTCAACGGCCAGACCATCACCGCGGCGGTACCGGTTGGCGACGGCACGAATCCCGGCACGCTGACCGCCGCTGACCTGGCCGAGGCGATCAACGGGGCCTCGGAACAGACCGGCGTCACCGCCACCTACAACAGCACGGACAACACCCTGGAACTCGTCTCCGCGGACGGCCGCAACATCACCCTGGCGGGTGAGGCCGCCACCGGCGCGACCCTGGGGAGTCCGGCCGCCACCAGCGGTGATTTCGCCACCAGCCCGCTGCGCGGCACCGTCACCCTCACCGCCGGCGACAGCATCACCCTGGGCGGCGACCCGGCTGCAGCCGCGGCGCTCGGCTTCACCACCACGGAGATCCCGGTGGACACCACCAAAGGGGTGAATGTCATCGACATCACCACCCTGGACGGCGCCAACCAGGCCCTGCTGCGGGTGGACTCGGCCCTGGAGGCCATCGACGCCAGCCGGGGCGATTTGGGCGCGGTGCAGAACCGGTTCGAATCAACCATCTCCAACCTGCAGAACGTGGCCGAGAACCTGAGCGCGGCCCGCTCGCGCATCATGGACGCGGACATCGCCCAGGAGACGAGCCGCATGACCGCGCAGAACATTCTCCAGCAGGCCGGGGTGGCCATCCTCACCCAGGCCAACCAGACCCCGCAGCTCGCCCTGCAGCTGCTTCAGGGCTGATCAAGGCTTCTGACCAGCGAAACCGGGGACGGCCGTACGGCTGTCCCCGGTTTTTTTTGGCGCAGCGGCCTGACAAGCAACGGGGGTGCCGACGGCCGGACTGACCGGCCGCGGCGCATCAAGGGCGCCTCGCTCCGTCCGTTCTCCATACCGGGCGGCTGGCCGAAACGGCCCGCCACTCCTCCCGCAGCAACCGCACGCTCTGCCCATGCCCAAACCGCAACGGCCCCACGCGGCCCATCTGCGACTCGGCCGAATCTCCCTCCCGGGCCAGGTGTATGTGCTCACCATGGTGACCCGTGACCGCCGGCCGGTGTTCCGGGACTTCGCCTGTGCCCGCACGGTTGTCCGGGTCCTGCGGGAGCACCACCGGCGCGGTGTCGCCCGCACGCTCTGTTTCGTTGTCATGCCGGATCACGTGCACTGGATGATGGAACTGGGCACGATCTGCGACCTGGGCGAGGCGGTGCGCACCCTGAAATCGCTGGTCAGCCGGCGCATCGGCCGGCCGGTGTTCCAGAGGGGGTTTTACGACCACGCGGTGCGCGACGACGAGGACCTCCGCGCCCTGGCCCGGTACCTGGTCGCCAACCCCATCCGCGCCGGCCTGGTGGAACGGGTCAACGACTACCCCCATTGGGACGCCGTCTGGTTGGACGGGGAATGACCTGTGCCTGAAGGACGGATTGGTGGTTGTGGGGCGGCAGTGGAACCAAATCGCCCGGGGGGCCGGGCTCCTACAGAGAAGCATCCGCCAGCCTGGGCAGAGGCGTTGTAGGAGCCCGGCCCCCCGGGCGATCGGTTTGAGGGGTCGGACGGTTACGGGGTGTGGCAATAAAGGATCGTCTTTTTGGCGGTCGATGCAGGGGCCTGGTCAATAGATGGAGCGGGTCGCGGCGGAAGGGATTA
>CAZMNU010000076.1:0-1234 GCA_964567725.1 uncultured Desulfobulbus sp.
CCGCTGCCGCCGAGCACCGCCGCCAGGCCGAAGGTGAGCAGGCCGAAGGCGAGCACCAGCACCGGGTACAGGCCGGCGTAGTCGAGGTTGATGCGGTTCACCACCCAGGTGGCGACCAGGCCGACGGCGACGCCGACCACGGAGCCCACCCCGAACTGGAGCAGGAAGAGCATGGCCAGCCCGGCCGGGGAATCGGCCGTGCCGGTGATCAGACCGATCAGCCCCACGGTGAGGAAGATGGCCATGGGATCGTTGGAGCCGCTCTCCACCTCCAGGGTGTCGGAGAGCCGCCGGGGTAGCCGCAGGCCGCTGGTGCGCAGGATGGAGAACACCGCCGCGGCGTCGGTGGAGCCGACGATGGCGCCCAGCAGCAGGCCGTGCAGCAGCGGGATGTCGAGCACTAGGGCGGCGGCCAGGCCGGTCAGGCCCGAGGTCAGGGCCACGCCCAGGGTGGCCAGGCTCAAGGCCGGCCGCCAGACCGCACGCACTGAATGCATCGAGGTGCGCAGGCCGCCGTCGAACAGGATGAGCGCCAGGGCGACGCTGCCGATGCTGTTGGCCAAATGGTAGTTCTCGAAGGCGATGCGGCCCAGCCCCTCGCTGCCGGCCAGCATGCCGACGCCGAGGAACAACACCAGCATGGGCATGCCGATGCGCGCCGAGAACTTGCTCGAGCCGATGCCGAGCAGCAGCAGAATAGCGGTGAGAAACAGGACAGTGTTGATGGAAACCATGGACCTCCGTGGGCGCCGCAGTGGGGGCGGGCGGCCTGTAGGGGGGAATAAAGCAGCGATCGGTCGCGGAGGCAATCATTTTCCGGGTCGGCCGGGGGGAGCCGGCCGGCCCGGGGTGGTACCGCGGACCGTCCGCCGACCGCCTCCACGGCCGGCTCGGAGGGATCCGTCCCTGTCAGGGATCGGCTGCAAGGTCAATATCTTGCCGGTGCATGCGAAGTGTTTGCAAATGGTCCGCCGGCGGGTAGAATGAGCATCATTTTCCGGCTTTCGGGGTTTGCTCCGGGCCGTTGCCGATTCCTTGCCGCCACCCCTGTCGAGGCGATGAAACCAGTCGATCTTGTTGTGGCCCACGCCCTCTACACGAGTGGCAGGATTCGCGCCGCCTGCATGGACCTGGCGCCCATCGTCCTGGTCATCGCCTTCTTTCAGCTGGTCGTCATCCAGAAGCCCCTGCCGGAGCTGGGCGACATCCTCCTGGGCACCGTGCTCGTGGTGCT
>CAZMNU010000076.1:1334-11761 GCA_964567725.1 uncultured Desulfobulbus sp.
TCCATCCTCCTCGGGGTGCTGCGTATCCTCCGCAACTGGCCGCTGCACGTGCTCATCATCGGCGGCTACGCAGCGGTCATGCTCATGACCGTGTTCGCGCCCCGGGAGATCATCGGCATTGCCTACGACTCCGGCGGCGTGACCACCTCGACCATCACCGTGCCGCTGGTCACCGCACTCGGCGTGGGCCTGGCCACGGTCATCCGCGGCCGCAACCCGCTCACCGACGGCTTTGGCATGATCGCCTTTGCCTCGCTCCTGCCCATGCTCTTTGTCATGGGCTACGGCATCATCCTCTTCTGATCAGGGCGGACGGCATGGACTGGCTGCATGAACTCGCCCGGGACTTTCTTCTCACCTGCCGGGACATCCTGCCCATCGTCCTCCTGTTCGGCTTTTTCCAGCTGGTTGTGCTCAGGCAGAGGGTGGCCAACCTGGGCACCATCCTGGCGGGCACGGTGTACGTGGTCATCGGCCTGACCCTGTTCCTGCTCGGCCTGGAAAAGGCGCTGTTTCCGCTCGGCAAGGTGATGGCCGAGCAGCTGGTCGAGCTGAGCCTGCCCCACGGCAGCGCCTTCGACCCGTCCGCCTGGGCCCGGTTCGGCTGGATCTACCTGTTCGCCGCGCTCACCGGCTTTGCCACCACCATTGCCGAGCCCTCGCTCATCGCCATCGCCTTCAAGGCCCGCGAGGTCTCGGCCGGCAGCATCAACCCCTGGGGGCTCAGGGTGACCGTGGCCGCGGGCGTGGCCCTGGGGCTGGGCCTGGGCACCTTCCGCATTGTCACCGGCACGCCGCTGCACCTCTACATCCTGGCCGGTTACCTGGTGGTGCTGGTGCAGACCTGTTTCGCGCCGCGGACGATCATGGCCATCGCCTACGATTCCGGCGGCGTGACCACCTCCACCGTCACCGTGCCCATTGTCGCCGCCCTCGGCCTGGGGCTGGCCGCGGCCGTGCCGGGCCGCAACCCGGCCATCGACGGCTTTGGCCTGATCGCCTTTGCCAGCCTCTTTCCGATCATCACCGTGCTCGGCTACGGCCAGTACGCCCAATTCATGAACCACCGGGCGCGACGCCAACCCAGGGAGAAACCCCATGAAATTTAAAGTGATTTTCGCCTCGGTGAAAACCGACATCACTGATGCCGTGGTCGATGCGGCCAAGACCGCCGGCGCCACCGGCGCGACCATCATTCCGGCCCGGGGCACGGGCATGAAGGAGGCCAAGACCTTCTTCGGCCTCAGTCTGGAGGCGCCCACCGACATCGTCATGCTCGTGCTCGAGGAGCACATCGTCCGCCAGGTGCTCGCCGCCATCTATGCTGCCGGCAAGTTCGATCAGCCGGGCACGGGCATCGCCTTTGTCCTGCCGGTGGAATCCGTGGTCGGCCTGGAGAGCCAGCTCGAACGGTTCAAGCAAGAGGTGCGCGAGCAGTATTTCTAGGGTATGGAGGGACGGGTCCCGGCCACCACGGGCCCGTTTCCCGGTTTCCTATTTTCAAGGAAAGAGCCATGACACGAGAAAGAGAACCTGTTGTCCGCGGGCGGGATGTGATGAGCACCCGCATCGTTTCCATCGACGGCATGGCCACCGTCCGCGAGGCCGCGGTGCGCATGCGGGAGGAGCGGGTGCACAGCCTGCTGGTCGACAAGCGCTCGCCCGAGGACGCCTGGGGCATCGTCTCGGTGCAGGACATCATCAACGGCGTCCTCATCCCGGGCAAGCGGGCCGAGGAGGTCAATGTCTACGAGATCATGACCAAGCCGGCCCTGACCGTGCCCGCGGACATGGACATCCGCTACATCGCCCGCCTGCTCCACCGGGTGGGCATGCGCCGGGCCCCGGTGGAAGAGAATGGCGAACTGGTGGGCATGGTCACCCTGAGCGCGCTCGTGCTCGACCACGACCTGTTCCTGCGATGAACCGTTGCCTGCCTGCACCGTCCCCGACCTGCCTGCGGGGGACGGTGCTGATTTCGGCCGGGAGACGGCGCCGATGAAATTTCTGCCCTCGCAGCTGCTCTACCTGCTCCAGGACCGGCGGGCGCGCCGCAACATCCGCGCCCTGGCCGAGTTCACCCTGTTTCTGACGGTGCTGGTGGTGATCTTCAGCTTTCTCTTCCACGTGATCATGGCCCACGAGGGCCGCGACTTCTCCATGGTCACGGGTGTCTACTGGACGCTCACCGTGATGTCCACCCTGGGGTTCGGCGACATCACCTTCAACAGCGACCTGGGGCGGCTGTTTTCCCTCATTGTGCTGGTCAGCGGCATCCTCTTCCTGCTGGTGATGCTGCCGTTCACCTTCATCCAGTTCTTCTACGCGCCCTGGCTCGAGGCCCAGAACAAGTCGCGGGTGCCGCGCACCCTGCCGCCCGAGGTGGTTCGCCATGTGATCATCACCAACTGGGATCCGATCGCCATCGCCCTGGTGGAACGGCTGCGCCAGTACAACCATGCCTACGTGCTCATCGTTCCCGAGGTGCAGCAGGCGCTCGACCTGGTGGACCAGGGCTTTCGCGCGCTGGTCGGCGAACTGGACGACGCCGCCACCTATCGGCGGGCCCGGGTCGAGCAGGCGGCCCTGGTGGTGGTCCTGAACGACGATATGAAGAACACCAATATCGTCTACACGGTGCGCGAGATCGTCCCGCAGGTGCCCATCGTCGCCAACGCCGACATAGAGGACTCGGTGGACATCCTCCACCTGGCCGGCTGCAGCCACGTGTTCCAGTTCATGAACATGCTCGGCCATTCGCTTGCCCGGCGCACCATCGGTGCGAACACCCGTTCCAACGTCATCGGCCGCTTCGAGGACCTGGTCATCGCCGAGGCGCCGGCCATGCGCACGCCGCTGGTGGGCCAGTCGATCAGGGACGTCGGCCTGCGCCAGGCCACCGGCATCAACATCGTCGGCCTGTGGAACCGGGGGGCCTTCAGCCTGCCCAGCCCGGACACCGGGATCGAGTCGAGCACCGTGCTCGTGCTCGCCGGCTCCGAGCAGCAACTGGGCTCGTACGCGGACTGGATCGGGACGGGCGGGGAACGCAGCACCGCGCCGGTGCTCATCCTCGGTGGCGGCCGGGTGGGCCAGGCCGCGGCGGCCACCCTGCGCGAGCAGGGCGTGCCCTACCGCATCGTCGAGAAGAACGCCCGCCTCGGCGGTGAGGCGGAAAACTGGATCGTGGGCAGCGCCGCCGATCGCCAGACCCTGATCAGGGCCGGCATCGACGAGGCGCCGTCGGTGTTCATCACCACCCACAACGACGACGTCAACATCTACCTGACCATCTACTGCCGTCGCCTGCGGCCGAACATCCAGATCATCAGCCGGGCCACCCTGGACCGCAACATCAACATCCTCCACGCCGCCGGCGCGGACCTGGTGATGTCGCATTCCTCCATGGCGGCGAACATCATCATCAACATCCTCACCCCGGACCGGGTGCTCATGCTCACCGAGGGGCTGAACATTTTCCGCTGCCCCATGCCTGCCGGCCTGGTGGGCAAAAACCTCATGGAGAGCGGTATCCGCGAGAACACCGGCTGCAGCGTCATCGCCCTGTTCCGCGAGGGCAGGCTGCAGATCAACCCCGAGCCCACCGAAACCTTCGGCGTCGATGACGAACTGGTGATGATCGGCACGGCCGAATCGGAAAAGAACTTCACGACCCTGTACCCGGAAAAGGGCAAGAAGGGGGAAACGGCCGCGCCGCCGGTCGTCTGACCGCGGACCGGGCGGCGGGCGGCGGGCGGGGTCAGGCGGGGCAGACGCGGTACTTTTCCACGAACCCGGTGGGGCGGTAGCTGAGCTTGGCCTGGCGCAGGCCCGGGTCGCCCAGGTCCTGTTCGCGGTTGATGGTCCGGTAGTCCGCGGGCAGAATGGCGGCGAACGACTGGTTGATGAACTGGTAGAGGCCCTTGTAGCCGGCCACCGCCTTTTCGAAGTGAATGAGAAAACTCGCCGCCCCGGCCAACTCCTCGCCGAGCACATAGGCCACCGGCTGGTCGGCGACGTAGTAGACCCCGCCGCAGAGCTGCAGCTCATCCATCCGTTCGAGCCCTTCCCGGGCCGCCCGGTAGTCGCCGTCCTGGCCGACACCGGCCCGCCACGCCTCCAGCACCTGCAGGGCGTCCCCCAGGTATTCCTCCCGCAACGGCCGTGCCTCGTACTCGTGTTCCCGGAGAAAGGCCTTGATCAGGTTGCGCTTCTTGCTGTAGGTGCGGCCGCTCAGTTCAGCCAGGTCCTCCCGGCGGTAGAGGTAGTCGAAGTTGTCCCGGTCCTCGCGGACCTGGTAGCCAAGGCTGCGCAGCCGTTCGGCCTGGGTGGCGGAGGCCGCCTTGAGCATCTTGTGGTCCTGGAACAGCCGGTCGAGCAGGGCGCGCTCGGGCAGGCCGAAGGGCAGCATGAAGAAGGGGGTGTCGCCGTCCCGGCCGAGCACCGCCGGCGTGCTGTCGTCGAGCCGGCAGAGGGCGTAGTTGTGGGCGTGGCGGAACAGGAAGAGGTTGGCAAAGGTGAACTCGGAGATGCCCTCGCGCAGCAGCTGGCAGAGCGGGTGCAGGGCCGGCCGCAGTTCCGGGTCCGGCGGGCGGGCGTCCGGGTAGGGTGGCAGCAGTCGGTTCAGCCGCTCGCGGTAGTCCACGGCCGCGTCCGGCCGGCGGATGTCGGCGTGGGCGCCGCCGGCGGCGCAGGGCGGTTCGAAGTCCGGGGTGGTCATGGCTGCTGGAGTGGGCTCCCCGTGCCCGTGGCATCAGGGACGGCCGGTGCTGTTGGTGGTTCCGGCGGGGCGGCCGGGTCACCGGGTGACGGCGTCAGGGCTGGCGGCGGGGCGGGTGCGGGCGATGGCGGAATGCGTTCCTCGATGATCGGCGCCTCCCCGCCCTCGCTGTCCCGGCCCGGGTGGACGATGCGTTCCGGCGCCTGGGCCGGGGCGGGCGCCTGCGGGACGACCGCGTCAGCGGGCGGATCTGGCGCGACCGGGGCAGGAGCTTGCGGCGCGCTCGGGACAGCGGCCGGAGCGGGCGGCGCCACCGGCAGGGGATCGACCGCAGGGGGCGTGTCCGGGGTGGCGGGCAGGTCCGGTTCGACCGGTGCGGGCGCGGCCGGCGGCTCGTCCGTGACCGGTCCGGGCGCCGCTTGGTCCAGGGCCGGTGCGGTCATCGGCAGGGAGAGGGTTCCGGTTCCATCGGGCGCTTCGTCCACGACCGCCGGGGTGGTCACGGCCGGCTCCGCCGGTTCCGTCACCGCGGGGGGTGCGGGCATGGCGACCGCCTCCTGCATCCGGGCGAGCAGGGTCTGCACGCGGGGGTCGCGGAAGTAGATATGCTCCCGCAGGCCCGCGCTCAGCGCCCGGAAGGAAGCCAGGTCCGGATGCTCTTCGACCTGCATGCCCCGGCCCAGGAGCACGGGTACCCGGGCCGCGTCGCGGACCCGCTGGTCCTGCCGCTGGAGCCGGGCCGCCTCGCTCATGGCCGCCTGGACCAGCTGCTGGTCCCCGGGACTGAGCAGGCTCCACCAGTGCAGGGAGGCGAGGTTGAGGTAGGCGACGTAGGCGTGCCGGGTCAGGCTCAGGTACGGCTGCACCTCGTCGAAGCCAAAGGCCTCGATTACGCGCAGGGTGTTGTCTTGGCCATCGAGCACGCCGGCCTCCAGGTCGGCGTAGATCGGCCACGGACCGGGCGCGGGCCTGGCGCCCAGGGCCGACCAGAAGGCGGTCTGCACCGGCGAGCCGGTCACGCGGACCTTCAGGCCGCGGACGTCGTTGGCGGTGCGTACCGGGCGGATGGAGTTGGTCAGGTGACGGAAGCCGCCCTCGGTGAAGCCGAGCCCCTTGCAGCCGATGGTCTCCACATCGCGCAGGAGCGCCGCGCCCTGCGCCCCGTCGAGAACCCGGTCGGCCTCCTCGCCGGTGGGGAACAGGAACGGGAACGACAGCACCCGGGTGGTGGGCACCAACCCCTCCAGCGAACCGGCGGCGATGATGGCGATGTCCAGCCCGCCGCTGCGCAGTTGGTCGAGGACCTCGCTCTCCCGGGCGGGGGTGCCGGCCGGGTCCACGGTCACCATGAGCCGGCCCGCGGACCGGGCCTCGACCAGTTCCTTGAATTTCCAGGCCAGGGTGTACTGGGCCGTGCCCGGCCGGGCCAGGGAGGCGAGCCGGACCTCCCCGGCCGTGGCGGCCGCGGCCGCGACGAGCAGGGCGGTGACGAGCGAGAGAAGGAAAAGAGGTGGGCGCATGGCGGGTTCCGGAAGGGGCGGGGCAGGCGGGATAGAGGGCGGTCAGTGCTGCGGTCCGAGGACCTTGGCGACGATCATCTCCTGGGTGGGGACATCCGGCTCGGGCGATTTCCAGCTGATGAACTGCTTGACCACGCGGAAGAAATCGCCGTTGTCGGCCTGGCACTGCTCGCAGATCGATTCGGCGTTGTCCCGGTACATGATGATCTTGCTGGCCGGGTCGCCGTTGCGATCCACCGCCGCCATTTTCCGGCAGCCGCAGTCGAGCCGGATCACGGCCACGCCGACCGCGTCCGGGCTGCCTTCGAGGATGCCCTCGATCATCGCCCGTTCACCCTGTTCGGGACTGACGGGGGTTTTGCTTTTTTTTGCTGCGTGTCGGGACATGCGGGTTCTCCATCCTGGTTGAGTTGTTCGGACCGCTTCCTACATACCCCTGTTTGCCCCGCGGATCAAAGCGAAAAATGAACGGCCGGCCGGCTGCGGCCGGGGTGCGGCCCGCCATCTTTTGACTTGACAAACCACTGGCCGTCCTTTAAGAAAGAACAGTTTTATTGTCGAATTTTCCCTTGTTGCAAGGTTGAAAAGAACCGTGTTTTAACTGATAATTCATTTATTCCGGAGGTTGTGCCATGTATGAGATCGTCGTCGACAAAGACAAGTGCTCTGGTTGCGAAGAGTGTGTGAACGCCTGCCCTGCCCAGGTTTTCGAGCTGCAGGATGGCAAGTCCGAGCCGGTGAACTCCGATGAGTGCCTGGGCTGCGAGACCTGCGTCGAAGTCTGCCCGGAAGGCGCCATCACCGTTACCGAGATGTGATTTAAGCCTGTCTTTCGGTCGTGTACTAAGCCCATCCCTGCACGGGGATGGGCTTATTGTGTTTCTGGGGCCGGAAACGGCGGCGGCCGGGTCCGGTCAGGGAGAACGGGCGGATGAATCCGACGTTCAAACCCGGGGTCTCCCGGTCGGTGCACCTGTTCGCGGCGCCGTTTCTGTGGACCGCGGTGGGCTGCGTGCTCATGGTGCGCGGCTTTGCCTGGCTCGACCCGGGCCGCGGTCGCCTGCTGGTCCTGGTGGCGCTGTTCGTCGGCACGCTCAAGTCGCTGCTCGTGCTCGACCGGGTGGCGGCACGGGCCGTGGAGCGGATCGCCCGCTTCGGCGACCGCACCTGTCTCGGCGCGGTCTATTCCTGGCGCACCTGGCTGCTCGTGCTGGCCATGATCGCCGCCGGCGCTCTGCTGCGCCGCTCGCCCCTGCCCGGGCCGCTCCTCGGCACCCTCTACCTGGCCGTGGGCTGGAGTCTCTGCCTGTCCAGCCGGGTCGGCTGGCGTCAATGGCGTACCCTTTCGAGAAACAATGGAATCGCTTAACCGTGTGACAATCAGCCGTTCCGCCCTGGCGCACAACTTCGATCTCTGCCGGGAGCAGGCGGGCGGGGCCGCGGTCATGGCCATGGTCAAGGCCGACGGCTACGGCCACGGCATGGTCGAATGCGCCCGTCTGTTCGCCGCCCGCGGCGCCGCTGCCTTCGGCGTGGCCGAGGCGGTGGAGGGTGCGACCCTGCGCCGGGCCGGCTGCGACCTGCCCATCTTCGTGCTCGCCGGCGTGGTTCCGCAGACCGCGGCCGGCATCGTCGAACATCGGCTCACCCCGGTGGTGGTCGATGCGGCCATCCTGCCGGAACTCTCGCGCGAAGCTGTCGCCCAGGGGGTGGAACTGCCCATCCATCTCAAGGTGGACGCGGGCATGGGCCGCCAGGGCACCCTGCCGGCCGGGTTCATGGATCTGGCCCGGGCCGCGCACTCCCTGCCCGGGCTGCGGGTCGAGGGAATGATGGCCCATTTCCCCATGTCCGAGGACCGGGAGTCCGCCAATTCGGCCGAGGTGCTGGCCACCTTCAGCCGGGCCGCGGCCGACATCGCCGGGCTGGTGGATGGCCGCTGCTGCCTGCATCTTGCCAACTCCGGCGGATTGTTCTATGTTGCCGGCGCCCGGCTGGACATGGTCCGGCTGGGTATCGGTCTGTACGGCTACTACCCGGACGGTGCGGCCGGCCGCGCGGCGGCGAACGATCCGCTCCTGCAGCCGGTGATGCGCTTTGCCACCAGCGTCATCCAGGTGCGACAGCTGCCCGCCGGCGCCGGACTCGGCTACAACCACCTGTACACCACCACCCGGCCGACCACTGTGGCCGTGCTGCCGGTGGGCTACGAGGACGGCTACCTGCGCCTTCTCTCCAACCGGGCCGAGGTGCTCCTGCACGGCCGGCGCGCCCCGGTGATCGGCCGCATCTCCATGAACCTGACGCTCGTCGATGCGACCAACATCGACCGGGTGCGGGTGGGCGACGAGGCGGTGCTGCTCGGGTGCCAGGGCGCGGAGGAGATCACTGCCGACGAGATCGCCGGGTGGATGGAGACCATCAACTACGAGGTGCTCTGCCTGTTCGGCAGGCTCAACCACCGGGAGATGACCGACTGAAGGGGCCTTGCCCGCCGCACCGCGGCTCCCCTGGGGGGATGCCGCCGATATTCTGCCAGTTCAGGAATGCATGATCAAAACACGTGTCAAACAGACAATCGACCGCTGCTTCGCCCAGGGGGTGGAGCAGGGACTGTGGAGCCGCCAGGCCGAGGGCCGCTACTCCGTGGAGGTGCCCAAGCGTGAGGAGCAGGGCGATTTTTCCACCAACTTCGCCATGGTCGCAGCCAAGGCCGACCGCTGCAACCCCCGCGAACTCGCCGCCCGGCTGGCTGACCTGCTCGCCGCGGACCCGATTTTCGATCGGGTGGAGATCGCCGGGCCAGGGTTTATCAACCTGTTCCTCACCCGGGACGTCTGGGCCACGGTGCTCGGCCCGGTCTGGGCCGAGGACGAACGGTTCGGCCGCTCCGATCAGGGCGCAGGCCGCCGGGTGCTGGTCGAGTTCGTCAGCGCCAACCCCACCGGCCCCTTGAGCGTTGGTCACGGCCGCAACGCGGTGCTCGGCGACGCCATTGCCCGCCTGCTCGAGGCCTGCGGCTACCAGGTGCAGCGGGAATACTACTTCAACGACGCCGGCCGGCAGATGCGCGTGCTCGGCGAGTCGACCCGGGCACGCTACCTGGAACTGCTCGGCCTGCCGTTCGAGTTCCCCGAGGACGGCTACCAGGGCGACTACATCCGCGACATCGCCCGGACCCTGGTCGAGGAGGGCGGCGACCGTTTCCGCGACGCGGACCTGAGCGTGTTCAAGGAACGGGCCCAGCAGGCGATCTTCGCCGACATCGACGCCACCCTCAAGCGCATCGGCATCGGTTTCGACACCTATTTCAACGAGCACACCCTCTACGCCGACGGCCGGGTGGACGGCGTGGTCGAGGCGTTGCGCAGCCGCGGCCTGGTCTACGAGAAGGAGGGCGCCACCTGGTTCAGGACCACCGAGTTCGGCCAGGGCCAGGACCGGGTGATCATCAAGAGCAGCGGCGAGCCCACCTACCGCCTGCCGGACATCGCCTACCACTGCGACAAGTTCCAACGCGGCTACGACTGGATGATCGACGTGTTCGGCTCGGACCACATCGCCACCGTGCCCGACGTGCTCGCCGGGCTGCGCGCCCTGGGCCACGACCCGGACCGGGTCACCGTGGTCCTCTACCAGTTCGTCACCCTGCTGCGCGACGGCAAACAGGTGAAGATGTCCACCCGCAAGGCCACCTTTGTCACCGTCGACGAACTGGTGGACGAGGTCGGTGCGGACGCCTTCCGCTTCTTCCTGCTCATGCGCAAGCCCGACAGCCTGATCGAGTTCGACCTCGACCTGGCTACGAAGCAGAGCCAGGAGAACCCGGTCTACTATGTGCAGTACGCCCATGCCCGCCTGTGCAGCATCGAACGCACGGCCGGCGAACAGGGCGTGGCGCTCACCGGCCCGCAAGGGGCAAACCTGCGCCTGCTCGCCGAGCCCGAGGAGTTCGCCCTGCTCAAGAGCCTGGCCGCCTACCCGCAGCTGGTGGCCGGCGCCGCCGCCGACCTGGCGCCGCACCGGGTGATCTTCTACCTGATGGAGCTGGCCGCCCAGTTCCACGGGTTCTACAACCGCCACAAGGTGCTCACCGACGACCGGGAACTGACCCTGGCCCGGCTCTGCCTGTGCGGTGGGCTGAAACGGGTGTTCCGCAACGGCCTGCACCTGGTCGGCCTGACCGC
>CAZMNU010000077.1:0-11620 GCA_964567725.1 uncultured Desulfobulbus sp.
GGCGGTATCGCCGTGGATGCGGCCGGCAACGCCTTTGTCACCGGCCTTTCTTACTCCACCGAGGCGACCTTCCCGGTCCTTGTCGGCCCGGATCTGAGCCACAACGGCGGGTCCGACGCCTTTGTCGCCAGGATTCAGGCGGGAGGAGCAACCTTGGCCTACTGCGGCTATATCGGCGGCGCCGGGCTCGATGGCGGTGGTGATATCGCCGTGGATGCGGCCGGCAACGCCTATGTCGTGGGAGGGACGCAGTCCACCAAGGACACCTTTCCGGTCAGGGTCGGCCCGGATCTGAGTGACAATGGCGGATGGGATCTTTTTGTCGCCAAGATCAGCTTCGACGACTTCCCCTGGCCGGCTTTCCTGCCCGCCATCCTGGAAGGGGGCGAAAAGGAATAGACGCCACTCGACCGGAGATTAATCCGAATCACAAGGGCGTTACCGGCAACGGCGGGGCGTGAAGGAAAGAAGAGAAAGGTGGCAAGAATCGGCGCCGGCGCACATTCCGGCTCAACAGCACGGGCTGAACCTCCTCGGATTTTTCCGCGGGGATTTTCCCGGGACTGTTTCGTTTCGAGGTTTGCCTGGAAAGTGGGCGTAAGGCAGGACACCCTGGCAAGACGGGCACCGGGCTTGCCCGCATATCCCAGGCGTCCTGATCTATCGCAAGCGCCGAGTTGTCGTTGAGAGCTAATGCCCCGTTTGCTTCACAGTGGTGGTGGGTGCTGTCCAACTTTCGGGACAAACACTATGGACAGCATCCGCGTAACTTTCGTGTCTGCTCAACATTGATGCCAAGGAGGACCTATGAAGAAACTCTTTCCAGTGCTGCTGGCAGCATCGTTGACAGTCGTTGCCCTCCCTGTTCAGGCCGAGGACACCAAGGTGGTCGTTTTTCCAATGGCTGCCGACAGCGGCGGACCGGGCGACTGGAAACACGTGTCGGTCAGTTCCCTGGGCGGAATTCCCAGGAATTCTGACACCCGTACAGGAGTATCAGTAAACTGTGGAGATGCTGGAAGATATGCGGAAGAAGGAGCACATGAAATCCTGACTGTGCCGATTCAACTTCCGGATGGAGCAACCATTGTCGGTTTTACGGCCTTGATATGCGACAATACGGCCGAGTATTACGGGTCCATGTCTTTGAGGCGTTCCGATACCCTGGTGCTTGCCGGAACCCAAACAGGTGCTTCCGAAACAAGCTCCACCACCCTCACTAAAACAGGCAATGTTTTCGCGAATGGTGGCCAAGTAGTAGATAACTCCAAATATTCCTATTTTGTGTACATGTCCATCGACGGTAATGCCGGTTCGGCCCTGTACCCGGTCAGCGCCATCGTTACCCTGCAGTAACGGGTTGGCCGTCATGGCCGGAGCAGGGAAGCGCTGCTCCAGTCCTGAACAGCCCTGCCCGGGCCAGGCAATCGCCGGCGGCCGTCACCCTGACGGCCGCCGATTTTTTTGATCTACGCCTTCGTCTCCTCGAGAATCGCCCGACTGCGCTTGACCGCGCACAGGTCGCCGCACATGGTGCACACCTGTTCGTCCTGGGGCAGGGACGAGGCGCGGTAGGCGCGGGCCTTGTCCGGGTCCAGGGCCAGGTCGAGCATGGCCGGCCAGTCGAGCTGGCTGCGGGCCCGGCTCATGGCGTTGTCCCAGTCCATGGCCCCGGGGATTCCCTTGGCGATGTCGGCGGCGTGGGCGGCGATGCGCGCGGCCACGATGCCCTCCTTCATGTCGTCTGCGTCGGGCAGGCGCAGGTGCTCGGCCGGGGTCACGTAGCAGAGGAAGTCCGCGCCGTGGGCCGCCGCCAGCGCGCCGCCGATGGCCGAGGTGATGTGGTCGTAGCCCGGGGCCACGTCCGTGACGATCGGCCCGAGCACGTAAAAGGGCGCGCCGTGACAGAGCTTTTTCTCGAGCTGCATGTTGGCCGCCACCTCGTTGAGCGGCACGTGCCCCGGCCCCTCGATCATCACCTGCACCTCGGCCTGCCAGCACCGCTTGGTCAACTCACCCAGCAGGATCAGCTCCTGGATCTGGGCCGCATCGGTGGCGTCGCGCAGGCTGCCCGGCCGCAGACCGTCGCCCAGGCTGAGCGTCACGTCGAACTCACGGCAGATCTCCAGCAGCCGGTCGAAATGCTCGTAAAAGGGGTTTTCCCGATCGTTTGCGGTCATCCAGTCGAGCAGGAGCGAGCCGCCCCGGCTGACCACGTGGGTGAGCCGCGGGGTGGCGCGCAGCCGCTCCACCGCGGTACGGGTCAGGCCGGCGTGGATGGTCATGAAGTCGATGCCGTCCTCGGCGTGCATCCGCACCACCTGGAAGAAATCATCCACCGAGATGGCGGCCACATCCTTGCCGTAGCGGGCCACAGCGTCGTACACCGGCACCGTGCCGAGCATCACCGGGCTGATCTCGACCGCCCGGCGGCGGAAGGCGCGGGTGTCGCCGAAGGTGGACAGGTCCATGATGGCGTCGGCCTTGAGGTCGATGGCCCGGCGCACCTTGTCCAGTTCCCGCTCCACGTTGCAGCAGTCCTCGGACACCCCGAGGTTGACGTTGATCTTGGTGGTCAGGCCGGCGCCCACGCCACGGGCGCGCAGGCTCGTGTGGTTGCGGTTGGCCGGGATGGCGATGCGGCCTTCGGCCACGCGCTCGAGCAGGTCGGCTTCACTGATGCGCTCGTCGCTGAGCACCTGCTGCATCTGCGGGGTGAGGGTGCCCTGGCGGGCGGCGGCCATCTGGGTGGGGTGGGTCATGGGAGGCTCCGTGGGAAAGGGTGATCGAATCAGCGCGACAGGCAGGCGTCCTGCAGTCGCCGGGCGGTGGCGGTGATGTCCGTGGCGCCCACGATCTCGGTGACCAGGCAGACCGTCCGCGCGCCGCGCATCAGCACCGAGGGCAGGTTGTGTTCCTTGATGCCGCCGATGGCGACAAAGGGCAGGGGGCAGGTGGCCACCGCGTGTTCCAGGTAGCCGAGGCCCACCGGCGCGCACACGTCGTCCTTGGTTTGGGTGGCGAACAGCGGGCCCACGCCGATGTAGTCGGCGCCGGCGGTCACCGCGGCCGCGGCCTGGTCCGGGTCGTGGGTGGACAGGCCAATCAGCCGGTGCGGGCCGACCAGTCGTCGCACCTCGGGTACCGGCAGGTCATCCTGGCCGACGTGCACCCCGTCCGCATCGGCAAGCAGGGCCAGCGACGGGTAATCGTTGACGATGAACACGGCCCCGGCGGCTCGGGTGAGGGCGCGGATGGCCCGGCACTCGGCGAGCATCCCGGCAAAGCTCTTGTGCGGCCGCTTTTCGCGGTACTGGATGATGCGGATGCCGCCGGCGAGCATCTGCCGGACCACCTCGACATTGGTGCGGCCGTTGGAGAATTTCTCGGCGGTGATGCCGTAGATGCCGGCCGGAAAGTCCGGCTTAGCCTGTGTGGTTGTCATGGGAAGCCTCCAGGAGACGAAGTAGGTGGGCGCTCATGTGATTGGCCACGGTGATGACCTTGTGGGCATAGAGCGGCGCCTCGGCGCAGTCGGTGGCGAAATCGCCGAAGACCGTGCAGGTGCCGAGTCGCCGGCTGGTGATCCGATCCAGGTCCATGCCGGCGATGCCGCAGGCCGAGACCAGGGGCCGGGTCGCACCAAGGGTTTCAAGAAGCATCTTCTTGTCGTCGGTTGTATCCAGCCCCTCGACGATCAGTTCGCAGTCAGCGAACAGGGCCCGGCAGTTGTGGGACTCGATGCGCTCGGCGCGGGTCACGAGGCGCAGTCCGGGTCGTATGCGGCGCAGGTTCTCGGCCAGGGCCTCGACCTTGAGCCGACCCACCTGGTCCGCGAAGTAGAACTGGCGGTTCAGGTTGGAGGGCTCGACCCGGTCGAAGTCCACCAGGGTCAGGTGGTCGATGCCGCTGCGCACAAGGCAGAGGGCCACGTTCGAGCCGATACCGCCCACGCCGGCAATGCCGATGTTCATGCGATGGCGTCCCAGTCCTTGTACACCGGCTGGTAGCCGCGGGCGGTGATGGCCGCGGCCACCTCCTCGACGCTGCGCGTGTCGGTAATCTCGAACTGGGGCGTCTGTTCGGCCGGCGTTGCCGTGTAGCCGCCCACGCCGGTGCTCGAGGCGGCCGAGTAGCGGGTCGCGCCCAGCGGCAGGATGCGGTCGCGGAACTCGGCGCTCTCCCGGGTGGAGATGGTCAGCCCGGCGCGCGGCAGGAAGAGGCGCAGGGCGGTCATGAACTGGACGAAGGTCTTGTCGTCCACCGTGAAGTCCGGGCGGAAGTCGCCGCATTCCGCCTCGTTGAAACGGGGCAGGGAGATCGCCACCTCGGTGTCCAGGAAGGTGCGCTCCAGGTAGCGGGCGTGCAGGCCGGTGTGGAACAGGTCGCGGCGCGGCTCGGCCAGGCCGAGCAGGGCGCCCAGGTTGACCCCGCGCAGCCCGGCCCGGGCGGCCCGTTCGGGCGCGTCGAGCCGCCAGTGATAATCCCGCTTGCGGCCGGCCAGATGCACGCGGCGGTACACCTCCTGGTCGTAGGTCTCCTGGAACAGGGTCATGGAATCCACCCCGGCCTCGGCCAGCTGGCGGTACTCGTCCACCTCGAGCGGATACAGCTCGATGGCCACCGAGGCAAAATGTCGCTTCAGGCAGCGGGCCGCCTCGACCAGGTAGTCCATGGGCGTGACCTGCGGCGCCTCGCCGGTAAGGAAGAGCACGTGGCGCATGCCGGTGGCGGCCATGGCCCGGGCCTCGGCCTCGATCTCCGCGAGGGTCAGGGTGCGGCGCAGGATGGGGTTTTTGTGGTTGAAGCCGCAATAGGCGCAGCCGTTGGTGCAGTAGTTGGAGATGTAGAGCGGCATGAACATCTGTACCGTGCGGCCGAAGTACTGCAGGGTCAGCCGGTGCGCCCGCTGCGCCATCTGCTCCAGGTGGCCGACGGCCCGCGGGCTGAGCAGGGTGAGGAAATCCATGGCCGAGAGTTTTTCCCGGCCCAGGCTGCGCGCCACGTCCGCATCCGTGACCCGGTCAAAAAACCCGGTAAAATCAAAGTCCTGGTACTGTTCGACGATTGCAAAGAAACTCATGGTCTGCCCCCTGTGCGCTGGCGTCAGTCGTCAAGAAAGCCGGTGAGCGGCGACGAGGCCCGCGCGGTCACGGACTGCTCGGCCAGCTCGGCCAGGCAGGCGGCTCGGCCGGCGCGCACCGCCAGGTCAAAGGCCCGGCCCATGGCCTCCGGGTCGCGGGCCGTGGCAATGGCCGTGTTGACGAGTACCGCATCCGCGCCCATCTCCATGGCCTCGGCCGCCTGCGAGGGCCGGCCGATGCCGGCATCCACCACCACCGGCACCCGGCAATGTTCGATGAGCATCCGGATGAGCGGCCGCGTCTCCAGGCCGCGGTTGCTGCCGATGGGTGCACCCAGCGGCATCACCGCCGCGGCGCCGGCATCCTCCAGCCGCCGGGCGAGCGGCAGGTCGGGCAGCACGTAGGGCAGGACCACGAACCCTTCCCTGGCAAGGATCTCGGTGGCCCTGAGGGTCTCCCAGTTGTCCGGCATGAGGTACTGCATGTCGGTGATCACCTCGATCTTGATGAAATCGCCGCAGCCCGCCTCGCGGGCGATGCGGGCGATGCGCACCGCCTGCTCGGCCGTGCGCGCGCCCGAGGTGTTGGGCAACAGCGTCACGCCCGGCGGGATGAACTCGAGGATGTTCTCGGTGCCGGCCGAGGCGTCCACCCGGCGCAGGGCCACGGTGATCATCTGCGAGCCGCTGGCCGCGAGCATTTTCGGGATCTGGGCATGGGCGCCGAACTTGCCGGTGCCGGTGAACAAACGATTGGTGAATGTTCTGCCCCCGAGGAGCAGCGCGTCGTTGTGCATGGTTCAGCCTCCGCCGACAAAACTGAGCAGTTCGATGCGGTCGCCGGGCTCGAGCCGGACCGCCGCCCACTCTTCCTGTTTGATGATCCGCTGGTTCAACTCGATGACCAGCGCCCCGGGCGCCAAGCCCTTGCGCTCCACCAGTTCGGCGAGCGTAGAGGGCGGCGCCTGTTCCGCGACTCCGTTGACGATCAGTTCCATGGTGATGCCCCGAAAAGAAAAAAGCCGCCTGCCCGAAGAGAAGGGGCAAGCGGCTTTGGGGCCGGAAATCTGGCGGAAAAACCCAGGTTTTTGACTTGTCCGCTTCCCTTCGCCGGTATTACCCGGATCAGGTTCATAGGGTTGGATGAAGTCCTCTCAGCAGGATGCACCCCTAGCGATGGCCTTTGTATACGGGAGGCCAACCCGTTTGTCAACTCTTGGGTGTGGAGATAACCGACAGCGGTTGGAGGAAGAGGGCGGTCTGGTTGAACGCGTACACCGGCATGGTCTTCTTGCCGTCACGGTAGAACCGGTGGGCGCCGTAGCGGGCGGTGAAGGTCTTGGTGGTCGCCCAGTCGGGCTTGATGTCGTGCCGGTGGAAGTAGGTCGCACCGCCGGTGAAGTCCCGGCTGGTCATGGCCTTGAGGGCAACGTTCAGACTCTTCTGCAGGGGATGGAGTTCCAGGGGAACGTAGGACTTCTTTTTGAAGGTCCAGCTGAACTGATAGGGCTCGCGAACGACCTCGGCAATGCTTTTGCGTTCCTCCATGGCCCGATTGAGGGTGACGTGGGCCACGGCCAGCTGGCCGATCTCGGGTTCGCCGCGCGCCTCGTGGTAGACGTTGAGGGTGAGCCAGAGCAATCCTTCGAGAAAACTGAGCACCATACGCTATTCCACCGCCTCGACAGCCCGGATGGTCGGGAGTTCGCTCTTGACGAACTTCTCGATACCCTCCTTGAGTGTGACCCGGGACATCGGGCAGCCCTGACAGGCGCCGGTCAGGCGGACCCTGACGACGCTGTCCCCGTCCATGCCGGCGAACTCGACGTCACCGCCGTCCCGCTGCAGGGTCGGGCGGATTTGCGCCAGCACTTTCAGGACTTTATCCTGTACTTGTTCCATGTTCGATTCCTTCAAAGTCTTCTATTCTTGTATTGCAGAGGGCAACAAGATAGCATAATCAGGTCTATCAGACAAGGAAACAATTTCAATTTTCCCGGACCAGACGTGGAACAGTCGGAAATTCAAGAGAAAATTCGTGGTATAGTCGAGCGCGTCACCTATCATGACGAAACGAGCGGCTGGTCGGTGCTCAAGGTGGCTCCGTTGCGCGCAAACGACGGGCTGGCAACGGTTACCGTGCATCAGACGCGGGTCTTTGCCGGTGCCACCATGGAGTTTGTCGGCGCCTGGGTGCAGCACCCGAAATTCGGTCGCCAGTTCAAGGCCAGGTATGCCACCGAACTGAAACCCGCGAGCGCCGGCGCGCTGGAGAAGTACCTGGGCTCCGGCCTGATCCGCGGGGTGGGGCCGAAGATCGCCCGGCGCATCGTCCGCCACTTCGGCGAGCGCACCCTGCGGGTGTTCGAGGAGGACATGGACCAACTCACCCAGGTTCCGGGCATTGCCGATCGCAAGCTGGCCGCCATCCGCGCCGCCTGGGAGGAGCACCGGGCGGTGCGCGAGGTCATGCTCTTTCTTCAGGAACACGGTATCTCCACCCTGTTCGCGGTACGCATCTTCAAGCAGTACGGCGACCGGGCCATCACCCTGGTGCGGGAGGACCCCTACCGGTTGGCCCGCGACATCTACGGCATCGGCTTTTTCTCCGCCGACCGGGTGGCCCTGTCGCTGGGCTTTGCCGCGGACTCAACGCTGCGCGTGCGCGCGGCCATTCGCCACCTGCTCTCCGCGGCCCGGGAACAGGGCCACTGCTACCTGCGGCGGGCGCAGATCACGGCCCAGGCCGAGGAACTGCTCGGCCTGCAGCTGGCGACCGCCATGGCCGACCACCTGGCCGCCATGGAGGCCGAGGGGCAGCTGCGCGTGCGCCTGCTCGCCGAATCCGCAGACAGCCCGGCCGAGCCCTGCTACTACGCCAGGTCGCTCTACTACGAGGAGGAGTACGTGGCCCGGCGGCTGGCCGGGGCTGCGGGTCGTCGCGGCCAGGACCCGGCGCGGATCGCCGCCTGGGTGGCCGGTCACGCCGATTCCCAGGGGCTGACCCTGAGCGAGGAACAGATGCGGGCCGTGTGTTCGGCCGCGGACCAGCGCTGCGCCGTGCTCACCGGCGGTCCGGGCTGCGGCAAGACCACCGCCACCCGGGTACTGGTGGCGCTGCTGCAGGCGCTCGGCCAGCGGGTCACCCTAGCCGCGCCCACCGGTCGGGCCGCCCAGCGCATGGCCGAGGTGATCGGCCTGGAGGCCAAAACCATCCACCGGCTGCTCGAATTCCAGGGCACCGGTTTCAAGCGCTCGGAGGAAAATCCGCTGAGCACGGATTTTCTCATCGTGGACGAGAGCTCCATGCTCGACATCTCGCTCACCGCCTCGCTGCTCAAGGCGGTGGCCCCGGAAACCGGACTGCTCTTCATCGGCGATGCGGACCAGCTGCCGCCGGTGGGCGCGGGCAACGTGCTCCGCGACCTGATCGACGCGGGCGTGCTGCCCGTGTTCCGCCTGGCCACGGTGTTCCGCCAGGCCAGCGAATCAACCATCATCCAGGCCGCCCACCAGATCAACCGCGGCGAGGTGCCGCAGTTGCCCTCACCGTTCCGCTCACCTGGGATCTGGAAGAATACGGACTGCTTCTTCATCGACTCGGCCGAGGCCACCCGCCGGGAGCTGCAGTTCATCCGCCGGGTGCGCCAGCACTGCGGCGACATCGAGGCGCGCGAGCAGCTGTTCGCGCAGACGCCCTACAACCCGGACCTGCCCGACGACCAGGCCCCGGCCTATGCCTTCAGCGTGCCCGAGCCGTTTCAGCACGTGGACCTGGGCGCCCTGGTCACGGCCGACTCGGCCGCGGACGAACTGCTCGCCCTGGCCCGGCGCACCCACCCCTGGTCGTCGCTCTACTACGGCCTGACCGCCACCGAGGTGGTCGAGCGGCTCTGTCGCGAGTGGGTGCCGCGCTACTTCGGCGCCGGGGTGGAGATCCAGGTGCTCACCCCCATGCTGCGCGGCTCGCTCGGCGCCCACAACCTGAACACCCTGCTCCAGCAGGCGCTCAACCCGGCCTCCGCACAGCGGGCCGAACTCACCGTGGGCGAGCGGGTGTACCGCGTCGGCGACCGGGTCATCCACCGCCGCAACAACTACGAGCTGAACGTGTTCAACGGCGACATCGGCCGGATCACGGCCATCGACAACACCGAACTGCGGATGGAAGTGCGCTTTTTTCCGGACGGCCGACAGGTCGACTACAGCCGCGACCAGATCGCCGAGCTGGAGCTGGCCTACGCCATCACCGTGCACAAGGCGCAGGGCTCGGAGTTCGACGTGGTCATCCTGCCGGTGCTCGGCCAGCACTTCCGCATGCTCTTCCGCAACCTGCTCTACACCGGCCTGACCCGCGGCCGGCGGCTGGCCGTGCTCGTCGGTTCGCGCCAGGCGTTGGCCATGGCGGTGCGCAACCGGGACACCTCGCGCCGCCAGACCGCACTCGCCCGGCTCATCCGCGACTACGCCGGCATCGCAGTCTCCCCTTGAAAAAAAACGCCGCTGTGATAGCCTGCGGCTCGCCGAAAGGGCGGCCGGACAACGACCGCGAACATCCCTTCCACCAGTGACCCGCACCCCATGCCCGCACAGATCATCAGCGGTACTGAAACCGCCCGCGCCATTCGCATTGAACTCGCCGACGAGGTCGCCCGCCTCAAACAGGAGCACAACCTCGTCCCCGGCCTGGTGACCATCCTGGTGGGCGAGGACCCGGCCTCCCAATCCTACGTGGCGGCCAAAAACAGCACTGCCCACGCGCTCGGCATCCACAGCGAGCAGCTGACCCTCCCGGCGGACACCGCCGAGGCGGACCTGCTCACCCGCATCGACGGCTACAACCATGACCCGGCCATCCACGGCATCCTCGTGCAGCTGCCCCTGCCGCGCCACATCGACGAGGCCAAGGTGCTGTTCGCCATCGACCCGGCCAAGGACGTGGACGGCTTCCACCCGGTGAACGTGGGCAAGATGCTGCTCGGCGAGCCCTGCTTCCTGCCCTGCACCCCGCACGGCATCCTCGAACTGCTCCAGCGGGCCGGGGTACAGACCGACGGCGCCGAGGTGGTGGTGGTCGGCCGCTCGAACATCGTCGGTAAACCGGTGGCCAACCTGATGCTGCAGAAGCGGGACGGCGGCAACGCCACGGTCACGGTCTGCCACACCCGCACCCGCGACATGGCGGCCCACACCCGGCGGGCGGACATCCTCATCGTGGCCGCGGGCCGGGCGCGGATGATCGGCGCGGACATGGTCAAGGAGGGCGCGGTGGTCATCGACGTGGGCGTCAACCGGGTGGGCCGGACCGAGAGCGGCAAGGCCATTCTTGCCGGCGACGTGGATTTCGCCCCGGTGGCGGCCAAGGCTGCGGCCATCACCCCGGTTCCGGGCGGGGTGGGGCCGATGACCATCACCATGCTCATGAAGAACACCGTGCAGGCGGCGCGCCAGGCGGCCGGCCTGGACTGAAAGCGGAGGGCGACACCATGGCGGACACGGAACGCAAGGTCTGCAACACCTGCGGCGGCAGCGGCGAGATCGGTTACTTTGCGGGCGAGAGCCGTTTTTTCATCACCCGCGAGGAATGCCCGGCCTGCTTCGGCCTGGGCTATGTGCTCGAGGAGGACGAACCGAACCCGGAATCCGGCTCCGGGGCGGACACACAAGAAGGGGAGGGGGCATGAACAGCAACGACCTCTGGGCTGCACTCGGCGAACTGGAAGGGGAGCAGGCCGCGCAGGTGCTGATCGAATTGTTCGCCCGCTTCGAAGGGCGGTGCGCGGCCCGACCGGACGACGAACCGGCCCAGGTCTTTTTCCGGCAGCTCGCCTCGGTGCTCGACCAGGTGGGCTCGTGCAACGTCAGCCGGCGCTGACCGAACCCGTCACCGCGGCCAGCAATCGCCGCACACAAAAAGGCCCGCCGGAGCGAACTCCGGCGGGCCTTTTGCGTCCCTGGCCGTGGACCGGCCGAGCCGCCCGTCAGGGCAGGGGGGTGATCTCGATCTTCTTCACCTCGTTACCGCCGCTCACGGCCTGGCGCGGCATGGTCACGGTGAGCACGCCGTTTTTGAAGCTCGCCGTGATATGGTCCTGGTCCACGTCGTCGGGCAGGCTGAGCACCCGCTGGAACGAGCCGTAGCTGCGTTCGATGCGGTAGTAGTCCTTGTCCTTCTCCTCCTTTTCCTGCCGTTTCTCGCCGCGGATGGTCATGGTGTCGCCGGTGATGTCGAGGCTCACGTCCTTTTCGCTCACCCCGGGGATCTCCACGGTGAGCTGGTACTCGGTGTCCGTGGCGCTCAGGTCGGCCCTGGGCTTGAGCAGGCCACCCTCGCCGAACACCTCGAACGGCCGCATGGAGGCCGGGAAGGGCAGGTCAAAGCCGCGGAAAAAGCTGTCGAAGATGCGGTCGATGTCGCGGTGGACCTGCAGCATGGGCGCGTAGTGGCGCTCCGGCAGGTAGCCGCCGCGTTCGCTGTGGTGGACCGGGACCGCATGCCCGCTCTCCTCTTCCTTCCTGAACCAGTTCCAGGGTGCC
>CAZMNU010000078.1:0-11423 GCA_964567725.1 uncultured Desulfobulbus sp.
GCGGCTGATGACCGAACAGGTGCTGGTGGTGGCAGAAGGGCAGGTGACCCACCAGGTGGCCACCGAGGAACTGGCGCAATCGGCCTGGGCCGCGCCCCGGCAGGGCTACGTCAACCTGCTCCACCTGGGGCGGCCGGAGGGGCAGGGCGATCTCTTTCGCTACCCATGGGGTGATGTCCACCTGGTGCTCACCGAGCAGGCGGACAACGACGAGAACATATTTGAACTGGACGCCCGGGAGATCCTGCTGTGCAAGCACCACCCGGAGGCGACCAGCGCCCGCAACCTGCTGCCCTGCACGGTGCGCCAGCTGGTCACGGTCGGCAACCGGGTGCGGGTGGAACTGCAGTGCGGCACAGAGACCCTGATCGCGCAGATCGTGCCCGAATCCATGCGGGAGTTGGAACTCGCAGCGGGCAGGTCTGTGGTGGTGGTGATCAAGGCCTCCGCCTTCCGGAGGCTGCTCTGACGTCCCAGGGGAAATAACCGGATCCGGAGTTGGACCATGAGTGGTCGTGCGGGTCGAGCGATTCGTCGTTTTTCCCTGAGGACTCGCAGTGAACCGTCAGATGGACATCGGCCAGGGAAATGAGGCCGACAATACGGATGTCACTACGGCACGAGGGCAGCACCTCGGGGTGAGAAAAACTGCGAAGGGGATCGTGCGAGAGGTCTCTTTTTTTGTCCTATCGGGCGCCTCGTGATCGATCCGGATGAATCTGGACATCCTGTGGCGATCGAGGGGCGGTTGTGAAAGCCTTTGCAATTATGTTCACAATAGCTTCACAAAACGAAAAAAGCCACTTAGCAAAAAGCTTGCTAAGTGGCTGTTTTTACTGGTGAACGAGGCGGGATTCGAACCCGCGACCTTTGGCTTCGGAGGCCAACACTCTATCCAGCTGAGCTACCCGTCCATGGGGAAGTGCGGCCTTTCATACCATAGAACGGAACCGGTTTCCAGTCGAATGTGACATGCGCCTGCGCCGCCGGCCAGGGAACGGCTCAGGGCTCGATCGGTTCGTTGGTCAACCCCAGCCGGTCGAGCAGGTGAAAGGCCAGGGACAGGAGCATGCCGACCACCGTGGCCAGGGCCATGCCCTTGAGCTGCACCGAACCGAGTTGGACCGCCACGCCGCTGGTGCCGACGATGAGCACCACCGCGGTGAGCGACAGGTTGGCCGGCCGGGAGTAGTCGACCCGGGACTCGACCAGCATGCGCACGCCCGAGGCCGCGATCACCCCGAACAGGAGCAGGCAGACCCCGCCCATAACCGGCGTGGGGATGGACTGGATGAGCGCGGACAGCTTGCCGACAAAGGCCAGGCAGATGGAGATCACCGCCGCGCCGCCGATCACCCACACCGAGTACACCCGGGTGATGGCCATGACGCCGATGTTCTCGCCGTAGGTGGTGGTCGGCACCGAACCGCACAACCCGGACAGGGTGGTGGAGATGCCGTCGCCGAGCATGGAGCGGTGCAGGCCCGGGTCGCGGACCAGGTCGCGGCCGACGATCTTGCCGGTGACCACCAGGTGGCCGATGTGCTCGGAGATGACCACCAGGGTGGCGGGCAGGATGATGAGCATGGCGTTCAGCTCGAAGCGGGGCGCGGTGAAGGTGGGCAGGTCGAAGAGCGGCGCCTGGACGATGGGGGCGAACTGGACCAGACCCAGCGGCACGGCCACCAGATAGCCGGCGACAATGCCGATGAGCACCGGGATGATGGCGAAAAAGCCGCGGAACAGCACCGAGCCGAAGGTCACCACCCCGAGGGTGGCCATGGACACGGCCACGGCTCGCAGGTCGAATGCGCCGGTCTTGGCATCGGGCAGGATGCCAGCCATGTTGGCGGCCACCGGCGCCAGTTCCAGGCCGATGAGGGCCACGATCGGCCCCATGGTGGCCGGCGGCAGCACCGTGTTGACCCAGCCCGGGCCGAAGCGGCGGATGATCTGGGCGACCAGGATGAACACCAGGCCCGAGACGATGAACCCGCCCAACGCCAGCGGGTAGGTGGCGCTCCAGCCGGCCTGGTCCGCACCGAGCACCACGAACACCGGCGCCAGGAAGGCAAAGCTCGAGCCGAGAAAGGCCGGGGCCTTGCCCTTGCAGAGCACCAGGTAGATCAGGGTGCCGATGCCGTTCATGAGGAGCACCACCGCCGGGTCGATGCGGAACAGGGTCGGCACCAGCACCGAGGCCCCGAACATGGCGAACAGGTGCTGGAAGCTGAGCGGGATGGCGGAGAGCAGCGGCACCCGCTCCTCCACCTGGATGGTCGGTCGTTGCATGGATCGCTCCGTGATGCGGATGGGGGTCGATTACTCGGTTCGCCGGGCCAGGTCGTTCATGTAGTCCTCCCACTCCACCGGCAGGGAGGATTTCTTGCGGGTGTTGCACTCCTTGCAGCAGGGCACGAGGTTGTCCCTGGTGGAGCGGCCGCCGCGGGCCAGCGGGATGACGTGGTCCATGGTCAGGTTGTTGAACCCCACCTGAAGGCCGCAGTACCAGCAGGTGCCGCTGGCGGTCTTCTGCTGCCACCAGCGGGTGCGCCGCAGTTCGCGCGCCTTGTTCTTCTCGCGGCGGATGATGGCCTCGTCGATGGCGTCCAGGCTGAAATAGTCGCGACTCATGCGCAGTCCTCGCCGAGCAGCAGCTGCCGCGCCCGGCCCACCAGGTAGAGCGAGCCGGCCACGCAGATCAGGTCGTCCGGGCTGGTGGCGGCCACGGCCCGGGCCAGGGCCTCGGCCACGGTGGCGGCGCACTCGGTGCGACAGTGTTGTTCGCGGGGCAGTTGGGCGAGCAGGGCCTCGGGCGCGGCGGATCGGATAGGTTCGGCCCGGGTGAAAATGACCCGGTCACTGAGCGGCAGGAGCGACAGCAGACCGGGGAGCAGATCCTTGTCCGCCATGTTGCCCCAGACGAGCACCAGGCGCTCGCGCTGGTACCCCCGGGTGAGCGAGTGGACCAGGGCCTCGACCCCGGCCTGGTTGTGGGCGCCGTCGAGCAGGAAGCGGCGGCTGCGGCCGTCCACCTCGGCGGTGAACGATTCCATCCGGCCGGGCCAGTGCACCCGGGCCAGGGCCGCGGGAACGGCCGCGGCCGCCTGGGGATAGCGGTCAGCGAGCAGTTCCAGGGCGGCCAGGGCCAGGGCTGTGTTCACCGCCTGGTGCGCGCCGGCCAGCCGGAGGGTGAGCCCGGTGCGCACCGGCCCGCTGATGGGACGGTAGGCGAAACGGCCGTCTTTCTCGAGTGTGCCGGCAAAGTCGCGGCCGTGCAGGAAGAGGGGGCTCACGCACTCACGGCAGCGGGCGGCGATCACCGCGACCGCCTCGGGATCGTTTGCCGAGCAGACCACGGGCACGCCTTCCTTGATGATGCCCGCCTTTTCCCGGGCAATGGCGGCGATCCCGGTGCCCAGGTGCTGCTCGTGGTCACGGCTGATGTCGGTGAGGAGGCAGACCTGCGGCGTGACCACGTTGGTGGCGTCCAGCCGGCCGCCCATGCCGGTCTCGAGGATGGCCGCGTCAACTCGTTCCTCGGCGAACCAGAGCAGTGTCAGCAGGGTGGCGGTCTCGAAGTAGGTGGGCTGACGATCGCCGAGCACGGCCCGCAGTCGCCCGACCAGCGAGGCGAAGCGCGCCTCGCTGATGCAGGCGCCGTCAATGCGGAACCGCTCGCGCACGCAGCTCAGGTGGGGCGAGGAATAGAAGCCGGTGCGATAGCCGGCCGCGGTGAGGATGGTTGCCAAGGTCGCGCCCACCGAGCCCTTGCCGTTGGTGCCGGCGATGTGCAGGACCGGCAGGCCGCGTTCCGGGCTGCCCAGGTCAGCGAGCAGGGCGCGGGTGGTGTCCAGGCCGAGTTTGATGGTGAACTGCTGCAGCCCGTCCAGCCAGGCCGCGGCTTGGGCAAAGGAAAGCGGTCCGCTCACCCGACGATCTCCAGCCGGGCGTAGTCGAGGTGGAGGATCTTGCTGCCGTGGCGGTCAAACACCACCTCCACCCGCCGCGGCCCGGGCAGGCTGGCCACCCGCCCCAGCCCGAAAAAGGCGTGGCTGACACGCATGCCCTCGGCGTACTCACCCGGGGCGGTCGGTACGGATGTGCGCGGCTTCGGCGGCGGCAGATCGATCGGGTAGTCACTGGTGAGCGGTTGGGTGATGGCGCCGGCGCGTTCCACCCGGTTGTACAGGCCCGGGCTGATCTCCCGCAGGAAGGGCGACATGGCGCAGCGCAGGTGCTGCCGGTCCGGGGTGACCAGTTCCTTGGGGTAGGTGAGGTAGAGTTCGCGCTTGGCGCGGGTGGCGGCCACGTAGAGCAGGCGGCGCTCCTCCTCGTACTGCTCGCCGGGCTGGGCGTTCTGGTGGGGGAAGCGGCCGTCGGCCAGGCCGATGACCAGCACCGTGTCCCACTCCAGCCCCTTGGCCGAGTGGATGGTGGAGAGGATCAGCCGTTGCTCGTCCTCGCCGCCAATGGCGTCTGCCGCGCCAACGTCCGGCGGGTCCAGGGCGGTGTCGTCGACAAAGGCCTGCAGGTCGCCGTAGCCGCTGATCAGCACCCGCACCTGGTCGAGTTCCTTGCGCCGCCGGGGGTAGTCGTCGTAGTACATCTTCTCGAACACCGGCTCGTAGTAGGTCATCACCAGGTCGAACTGGTCCGCGGGCGCCTGGTCGGGCAGGCCGAGCCTCCGCAGGGTGTCGGTGAGCCGCTCGAACTGCGCCTTCCAGCCAGGCGCCGGCCGATAGGCGGCCAGCGCGGCCAAAGGGTCGTCGGCATCGCGGATGGCAGCGAGGATCTTCTGCACGGTCTTGGGCCCGACCTTCTCCAGCTGCAGCAGGATGCGGTTCCAGCTGAGGTTGTCCCAGGGGTTGATGAGCACCCGGAAAAAGGCGAGCAGATCCTTGATGTGGGCCGATTCGGTGAGCTTGAGCCCGCCGCGCTTGTCGAACTCCAGCCCGCGGCTGGCCAGCTCGATCTCCAGCTTGAACGAGTGGAAGCCGGAGCGGAACAGTACCGCGATCTCGTCCAGGGCCACACCGGCGCGGCGCCGCTCCTCGATCACGTCGGCCACGTAGCGGGCCTCGGCCGCCTCGTTGGCCGCGGCCACCAGGAGCGGCCGGCTGCCGCCCTCGGTGCTGGTGAACAGGGTCTTGGCGTACTTCTGTTCGGCGTTGGCGATGATGGCGTTGGTCAGCTGCAGGATCGGCTGGGTGGAGCGGTAGTTCTCCTCCAGCTTGACGATGCGCGTGCCCGGGAACTGGTCGGCAAAGCGCATGATGTTGTGGAAGTCGGCCCCGCGGAAGCTGTAGATGGACTGGGCGTCGTCGCCCACGGCCATGACGTTGCCGTGGTGGGAGGCGAGCAGGCGGACGATCTCGGCCTGCAGCTGGTTCGTGTCCTGGTACTCGTCCACCAGGATGTGCTGGAAGCGGGAGGAGAGTTCCTCCCGTGCCCGGTCCGATTCGGCCAGCAGCTGGCGCCAGAAGACGAGCAGGTCGTCGTAGTCGAGCAGGCCGTGGTCCCGTTTGAACTGGCGGTAATGGTCGCTGATGGTGTGGAAATCCTGGATGAACTCGGCCAGGTGGATGGACTCGCGGAACACCAGGTCGTCGATGGTGGTGGCCTTGTTGATCGCCCCGGAGATGAGGTTGAGCACCACCCGCTTGGAAGGAAAGCGCTTGCCCGCGCCGCTCATGCCGAGCGACGACTTGAGCAGGTTGATAATGCCCTCGGCGTCGCCCCGGTCGATGATGGTGAAGCCGCTGCCCAGGCCGAGGTGGTGGCCGTACTGGCGCAGCAGGATGTTGGCGGTGGCATGGAAGGTGCCGCCCATCACCCGGCGGCAGCTTTGGCCGGTCAGCTGGCCGGCCCGCCAGAGCATCTCCTGGGCGGCCCGGCGGGTGAAGGTGAGCAGCAGGATGGATTCCGGCGGCACATCCTGCTCGAGCAGGTGGGCCATGCGGAAGACCAGGGTGCGGGTCTTGCCGCTGCCCGCGCCGGCGATGACCAGGAGCGGGCCCGAACCGTGGGTGACGGCGGCGTACTGGGCGGGGTTGAGCACCTCGGTGCTGATCGCGGCGGGGGTCGGGGGAGCGGGCTGTTCGTCGCCCGGGAAGAGTCGGGGTTGCATAGGCGGTCTTCTACCACAGCGGCGGCCCTGGTGCAATGCTGTTGACAGGGCCTGCAGAGTGCGGGTAAAGTCGCCTGCTGTTTCACTATTCCCGTGATTTCCGTGGCCTTGCGCAAGGCCCGGCCCGACCCCGCAGCCGAGCGGGACGGGCCGGAACCTGCCGCCTGCGCGGCCAGCAGACAAACTTTTGACGCACCCGCTGACCGACCATGACCGACTGGAAACAGATGTTCAGCCGCACGACCCTGCGCCAGCTCTTCCCGCCGCAGCGCACCGACGCCTTTTTCGATGCCCTGTTCGGCGATGCCAGCGAGGGCGCCTTTGACATCGAGCTGTCCTTCGACGGCTACGACCGCTCCGCGAAAACCCTGCGCTTCCTGCTCAACCTGCGCCAGCGGCCGGGGTGCTGCCTGGCCTGCAACCTGACCTACGGCCTGCCCGAGGTGTTCGCGCGGCACCCGGTGATCGACCTCAAGGGGCTGGTGGGGGACATCGAGGCGCGGCTCGGCGGGGAGATGGTCTGCGGCGACTGGCGGCTGGGCCGGACCGTGCAGCAGGACCGATCACTGCACAGCATCCCGCTCGAGATCGAGGTGCGCAAGCCGTAAACGGCTGTGGGGCCAGACCAGGGCCGGGGAAAGGAAGTGCGGCCTGCCGGGAGCGGTCAGTTGATGGCCACCTGCGCCCGGCCGCCCGCCTTGGCCTGGTAGAGGGTGTCGTCCGCCTTTTCCAGCCAGGTGGACACGCTCAACCCCGGCTGCCACTCGGCCAGGCCGATGCTCACGCCGAGACGGCCTTCGGCGGTGACCACGTCGAGGCAATTCACGGCCCGACAAAGCCGCTCGGCCAGGTGGCAGGCGGCCGGCATGTCGGTGTCCGGCAGGACGAGCAGGAACTCGTCGCCGCCCATGCGCACCAGCAGGTCGGACTGGCGGATCTGCGCCTGCAGGGTGGCGGCCACCTGCTGCAGCACCCGGTCGCCGATGAAATGGCCCATGGCATCGTTGACCGCCTTGAAATGATCGAGGTCCAGCGCCGCCAGGGTGAGCGGCCGGCCGTGACGGCGGGCCTGCTCGACCAGGGCGGGGATGCGCTCCTCGAACACGAACCGGTTGGGCAGGCCGGTGAGGGCGTCGCGCCGCGCCTGTGAGAAGATGTTCTCGTACTCCAGGGCCCGCTTGAGCGGTTCGGCGAGGATGAGCAGGCTCTCGTCGATGAACTCGAGATCCTGTTCCGACAGGGGTCGGCCGCGACGCAGCAGGGTGAGCAGGCCGTAGCAGTCCGGTGCGTCGAACACCCAGCGGTGCACGTGGAAACCGTCCGCCCGCGTTGGCGGCGGGACGCCGTCCACCGGGGTGAGCACCTCTCGCGCCAACTGGATGGCCTGGCGCCGCTTGGGCCCGTGGTACGAGCAGAACATGTGCATGCGCTGCCGGTCCGGGTTGTGGTAGCCGACCAGTTCGTGGTCCACCCACTCCATCAGCCAGATGGAGAAGGCCTCGATCATGGCCGGCAGGTCGAGCACGCCGGCCAGCCGCTGGTGGAGCAGGTTGATGCGCCGCAGCCGCTCGGACTGCTCCCGGTAGCGGATCAGTTCGAGCAGCAGGTTTTCCATGGTCGGGGCCAGGGTGGTGTCGGCCGGGAGATCCATCGTCTGCGTCTTCATGGCAAGTACCTGGAGGCTGTGGTGTCGTTCCGCGGGCAGGGCGCCGGTCGGGTTGGACCGGGCCAGGGGTTGCTCACTGGAAGCGAAAAATGTGCCAGCTGCAGGTTTTATTTTTTTTACTGAAATGCCGGATAATTGAACGCAGGTTTGGATGTCCCGGGCAGGCGTCGGTAGGATGGGGCTGGCTAGGTGTCGGAATGCCGACAGGGGCGGGCGCCCCGATGATCTTTTTCGTGGGGACAGGTGCATGGGGCAAGATGCGGCCCGACTCGGCCAGCTGTTCATGCTCGGCTTCCGCGGCACAACGCTGAGCGCGGATCATTGGCTGGTCGAGGCGGTGCGCGACCAGGGGCTGGGCGGGGTGATTCTCTTTGACCGCAACGTGGACGGCACGGTGCAGAACGTGGTTTCGCCGGACCAGCTGCGCACACTGGTCGACGACCTGCAGGGTCTGGCGCCCTTGCCGCTCCTGGTCGGCATCGATCAGGAGGGCGGCCGGGTCTGCCGGCTCAAGGAGCGCGACGGCTTTGCCCCCTGCGCCAGCGCCGCGAGCCTGGGCAGCGAGTCCCCGGCCGTGGTCGGTGAGCACGCCGAAGCCCTGGCCGCCATGCTGGCCCACTGCGGCGTGAACCTCAACTTCGCGCCCGTGGTGGACCTGGACTTGAACCCGGAAAACCCGATCATCGGCCGCTACCAGCGCAGCTTCAGCGCCGACCCGGCAACCGTGATCGCCTGTACCCGGGCCTTTGTCGAGGCCCATCACCGCCTGGGCGTGGGCTGCTGCCTCAAGCATTTTCCCGGCCATGGCAGCGCCGGCGGGGACTCCCACCTGGGCTTTGTCAATGTCACCGGGTGCTGGCAGGCCGTGGAACTCGAACCCTACCGGATGCTGCTCGCCGCCGGCTACACGGACGGAATCATGACCGCCCACCTGGTGCACCGCGGCCTCGACCCATCGGGCCTGCCGGCCACCCTGTCCCCGGCCATCATCACCGGTTTGCTGCGCGACCAGCTCGGCCACCAGGGTGTGGTCTTCAGCGACGATTTGCAGATGCGGGCCATCAGTGACGGCTGGACCTATGCCGAGGCTGTGCAGCAGGCCCTGCTCGCCGGGGTGGACGTGCTCGTCGTCGGCAACAACCTGGCGCCCTGCGAGGACGCGCTCACCGACGGCATCCGGGCCGTGGCCGACCTGCTTGACAGCGGCCGCATCGATGCGAAACGTATTGACGATTCACTGGCGCGCATCGCGCTGTTCAAGGAACGCATTGCAGGAGAACGATTATGGCAGGCTATCGACCCACCCACAGTCGGGTGATCGGCTACATCGTCTGGCTGTTCGGTTTCACCGGCGCCCACCGGTTCTATTTTGGCCGGCCCATTTCCGGGACCATCTATTTCTTCACCCTGGGCCTGCTGTTCATCGGCTGGATCGTTGACCTGTTCCTTATCCCGCGCATGGAGCGCGAGGCCGACATCCGCTACACGCCCGGGCCCATCGACTACAACGTGGCCTGGCTGCTGCTCGCCTTTCTCGGCTTCTTCGGCATCCACCGGCTCTACCTGGGCAAGCTGTGGACCGGGCTGCTCTACTTGTGCACCTTCGGCCTGTTCGGGGTGGGCTACATCTACGACATGTGGACCCTGAACGACCAGATCACCCTGATCAACGGCCAGCCGCAGGCCAGTCCCGGGCCGCCGGCGGTGTGACCCTTCAGGTTGTGGGCCGCGCGAACTCCCAGGACCACTCGCTGGACAGATCCGGCCGGAACCGGTAGCCGGAGTCGGTGAACTCGCAGAGGTCCGCGGCCCGGGTGATCCGCTCGCGCAGGATGAACCGCGCCATCAGGCCGCGCGCCCGCTTGGCGTGGATGGCCACGCTGCGCAGGCGGCCGTTGCTCTCCTCCTTGAACTGGATGTCCAGCCAGGGCGCCGACAGCCGTTTTTTCCGCACCACCCGGGCGTACTCGTCCGAGGCCAGGTTGAGGATCACCGGCGTCTCTTCCAGGGCCAGGTCGCGGTTGAGGCTCTCCGTGACCAGTTCGCCCCAGAAATCGTAGAGATTCTTCGCCGAGCCGACCACGAGCCGGGTGGCCATCTCCAGCCGGTGCGGCCGGATCAGGTCGAACGGGCGGAGCACGCCGTACAGGCCGGAGAGAATGCGCAGCTGCGCCTGCGCGAACTGAAGGTCCGCATCATCCAGGCTGGCCGCGTCCAGGCTGCGGAAGGCCTCGCCGCTGAAGGCGAACAGGGCCGGCCGGGCAGGGGCCGCGTCCGTAGCCAGTGCCCGGATTTTTTCCAGGGTCTGTTCGGTGAGCGCCGGGCTCAGCTGCATCAGGCCGGCCAGGGCAGGCCCGTCGAGCCGGGCCAGGGCCTGGATGAGCATACTGCTTTGGTCCGGGAATTCCGGTCGGGTGGCGGTTGGCTGCGGATCAACGGGAGCGAAGGTCTGTCCTTTGGACGGGGCGAGCAGAAGCATGGCAGGGGCGCAGGGTGGGGGGAAGGGAGCAGGCTCAGGGGCAGCAGAGCACCTGGTTGCCGCCCGCGGACTTGGCCTGGGCCAGGCAGCGGCCGGCGATGAGCAGCAGGGAATCGATGCTGGTGTTGCGCTCCGGGGTTTCCGGGGCGAAGCCGGCGATGCCGTAGCTGGCCGCTACCGGAAGGGGTCGGTCGTCCTCGGAGCGCAGGTCGAGTTCCGCGAATTTTGTCCGGACGCGCTGGGCCAGCCGACCGGCGCCGCGGATGGTGGTTTCCGGCAGCATGAGGAGGAACTCGTCCTCGCCCCAGCGGCTGATCACGTCGATGTCGCGACGCACCAGGCGCTCCATGGTCCGTCCGAACCCGGCCAGCACTCGGTCGCCGACCTCCATGCCGAACAACTCGTTGATGTCTTTCAGCCCGTCCAGGTCGCAGAGGATCACTGCCAGGTAATGGCTGTAGCGGACACAGCGCCGCAGTTCCCGGTTGAGGTGGTCATGCAGCCAGGCCCGGGTGCGGCAGCCGGTGAGGGCGTCGCGGGTGGTCAGGGCCTCGACCCGCGCGCGCAACTCGCGCTCGCCGCGAATAAGCTGATGCTGGCAGACCGCGTCACGGATCACCGTTTTGATGTGTTCCACCGGGCTGGACTGGGGCATCACCCGGAAGATCGAGCCGCTGTTGGCCGCATGCACGGCCGCGGCAAGGGCCGCGTCCGGGGCGAGCAGCAGGGGCACGGCATCGGAGATCCGGGCCGCCTCCGCCAGGAAGGTCACGCCCTCCATGTCCGGCAGGCGGGTGGCCGCCAGCATTGCGCTCCAGTCGCTCGCCTCCGCCAGGGCCTTGAGGCCGTCGCGCCCGGTGGCAGTCACGGTGATCTGCCACTCGGCCAGCATCCGGCCGGCCAGGGCGGTGATGTTCAGGCTGTCGTGGACCACCAGGATCTTTTCGTACATGGCTCTCCCCCGTGTCGCTCCCGCAGGCTGCGGGAATCGGCGCGATAGTACCATATCTGCCGGAGAAGAAGAATGATTTCTCCTGGCCTACAAAACCCGCCGGACGCTTCAGGCCGGCTTGCTCAAGAGGGTGTGATGAACAATAAAGGCTGCGGGTGCCGCCCGCAAATAGACTATCCCTGCCGCTGGCAGTACC
>CAZMNU010000079.1:0-9143 GCA_964567725.1 uncultured Desulfobulbus sp.
ATCCGCCTGATCGAAAACATGCTCGCCTTGCCGGGCAGCAAGGAGGCGTAGGCGATGGCGTTGCTGTCCGAGGCCGCGGTGGGGCAGGCGTTACCGGGTCAGGTGCGCACTCTCGGTAACCGCATCGAGCTGGAATAATCGGGATAATCCTTTTCTCCACGGCCGGAGTCGATCGCTCTGCCGATCTCGCGGGAGGCTTGTTGCGCCCTGAACCATCACCTGGGGGGGAATGGGGAAATCTCCCTTTTTATTGAACGGGCAATGTCATTATGGCGAATTCGCCGTAATTAAAAGTCACGCCGAATAATGGGGAAATATGGAGACAGTCCCGTTATCTCCACTGCTCTCCAGGGAGGCTTGTTGCGCCATGAACCATCACCTGGACGAAACTCCCTGCGGGACAGCAGGCAACGCTGTCCCCGACCCGCCGAACATCGTTCCCGGCTGGCTGAAGTTCTTCTGTTTTGCCCTCTGCATGACCCCGGCCGTGCTGGCCGGCATCTCCGACAATCCCTGGGTGGATGCGTTTGGCCTGCTCTGGCCGTTCCTCATGGCCGCGGCGCTCATCCTGGCACTGGTCATTGGCGCCCGTAGGGGCTGACGAAGGGGAAATCTGGGGACAGTCCCGTTTTTCCCTCGGCACAATTCAAGCAATGACCAACTTGCAACCAAGTGCTTTGGTCACCTTGACAATGGTGTCGAATCGTGGCTTGCCGCCATCCGCCAGTGATGTATACAGGCTGGCGCGGGTAAGCCCTGATTTCCTGGCAATCTCGGTCATGCCCTTGGCGCGGGCGGCCGTGTTCAGGGCGTGGATGAATTCCTCGTCGCTGCCTTCCTCGATCGCTGCCTGCAAAAACAGCCTGATGTCTTCGTCGGTCTCCAGATGTTGGGCAACGTCAAACGGTTTGGTTGGCAAAGCCATGATTCAGTCTCCGGTTCGTTCATAAGTTGTTGCAAAAAATGGAAATACTGCCGCCGACATTAAAACCTGCCTCGTCTCAGGCAGTATGTGCAAAATTTGCACATTGCTGGCTCGGACAGAGCCAATCATAGAGACAGCCCCTTCTTCTTCCGCACGACCGGCGCGGTGCAGCGTCCTCGAGCAGGAGCAGGGCAACACGCTCGCCCCCTGCGCTCCGAGGCGGTCCTGTCGCCGGTGCTCACTTGCGCTGACCCCACAGCCGGCCGCACTGCTCGATGCGCCTGGTCCCGGGGCGCTCGATTCCGCTGGTCCTGATCCAGGCGTTCCAGTACCATGCCCCCGACCACCCCCTTTTCACAAACGCACAGGAGCCTCCCCATGAAAATCATGGCCTTCAACGGCAGTCCGCGCAAAAAGAACTGGAACACCGTCACCCTGCTCGAGCACGCGCTGCAGGGCGCCGCCTCGGTCGGGGCCGAGACCGAACTGGTCCAGCTGTACGACCTGGACTTTTCCGGCTGCATCAGCTGTTTTTCCTGCAAGAAGCGCAATCGCAAGGCGGACGGCGTGTGCGCCGTGCAGGACGACCTCACCGCGGTGCTCGACCGGGTGCGCCAGGCTGACGCGCTCATCATCGGCAGCCCCGTGTACTACGGCTGCGAGTCCGCCGCCACCCGGGCCCTGCTGGAGCGCCTCTGTTTCCCGTACCTGGTCTACGCCAACCCGCCGCGCTCGCTCTTCCCCCGACGCATCAACACCGCCATGATCTACACCATGAACGTGCCCGAAGGGATGATCCCCACCGTGGGCTATGACCATGTGTTCGCCAGAACGAAAATGACCCTGGCCATGCACTTCGGCGCCTGCGAGGTGCTGCTGGCCACGGACACCAGGCAGTACACGGACTATGACAAGTACGAGGTGGGACTGTTCAACAAGGAAGACAAGTACAAGCGCCATGCCGAAGTCTTTCCCGAGGACTGCAAACGCGCCTTTGCCCTGGGCGTGCGCATGGCCTCCGGCAAGGTGGCCGATCCGGCGTAAGCGTGCGCCCGGCGTTGGATGCGCGGCCGGTGCTCCCTGGTGTTTCAGAAAATGCCCAGCAACTGCCAGTAGGGCACGGCCACGGCCATCAGGAAAACCCTGTCGGCAGCCTCGGTCCGCAAAAACGGGCCAAGCTATCCCGGAAAGCGCCTGCTGGCAAGGGCTCTTTTGACCGGGGTCGGCCTGGAAAGGCTATGAAATCAGCATGTTCACCTCGAACGGCCGCTGCCCGTAAAAAGCGGGTGCAGCCGGCTTGTCGGCAACCAGATCCTCCAGGCCAATCATGACAGGGAACGAGAACACGAAAAAACGGGTGGTCATCGGCATGAGCGGCGCCAGCGGCGCCATCCTCGGCATCGAGGCGCTGCGCATCTTCCGCGAGCTGGGCGGGTACGAGACCCATCTGATCGTCTCCACGGGCGCTGTGCTGACCATCGCCCTGGAGACCGGGGTTACGCTCGACGAGGTACGCGCCCTGGCGGATGTGGTCCACGACAACGCCAACCTCGGCGCCGCGGTGGCCAGCGGCTCGTTCCGCACCATGGGCATGCTGGTGGTGCCGTGCAGCATGAAGACCGTGGCCGGCATTGCCCACGGCTTTTCCGACAACCTGCTGCTGCGCGCCGCGGACGTGATGCTCAAAGAAGGGCGGCCGCTCGTGCTCATGCCCCGGGAAACGCCGCTCAGCATCATCCACCTGCGCAACCTGCTGGCCGCGGCCGAGGCCGGGGCTGCCATCGTGCCACCCATGGTCACCCACTACCACGGGCCGACATCGATTGCGGACATGAACCGCCACCTGCTCGGCAAGGCGCTCGGCCGGATGAATATCGACCTGCCGGGCATGCGGCGCTGGGGCGAGGAGGAGTGAAATGATGCGAACGAGTCCGGCCGGCCGGCCACGGCCAGGGAGATGATACCGGTGCAGCCTGAACAAACAGGCGGCGACCCGCACCTGCAGATCGCCGCCAGGGCACATTCCTCAATCAGCCTCTCAGCCGGCCGCCTTACCGTTGAGGCGACCGTGGTCCGGGCCGGTGAGGACCTGTGCATCGTCCTCACCGGCGGCGACCGGCCCCACATCGGCACCGTGACCCTGAGCGTGGCCCGGCCGAGCCTGGCCGATGCCACCCGCACCTCGGCCACCACCTCGGTGCTCAACCTGACCGGTCACAAGGACGGCGAGGCGGCCCAGTACCTTTCGCAGCGCTTGGCCGCAACGCTCGGCGCCACCGTGGTGGTCACCGGCGGCATCCATGTGGACGCCATCCAACCCGAAGAAATCCGCACCGTCCTCCACCTGGTCGACCGCCTGACCACCACCCTCGTCGACCTGCTCACCGCCGACCGGGAAACCCGCTGAACCCGAATCCCGCGCCGCACTTCCGGTCCGCTCCGGACCGGCTCAGCGCGCAGCCTGTTCCCGGTTGCGCTGTCTCACGTTCCACCACCATTTGTGCAGCTCCATGGCCGCCAGGATGGTCAGGGAGAGGGCCAGCAGCACCAGCCCGGCCTGCCAGCTCACCGGCGCGATGCCGAGAACCCGCTGCAACAGCGGGACGTGCATGGCCGCCAGGTGCACTCCCAGGGCCAGCAGGGTGCCGACGAGCAGCACCGGGCTCCTCAGCGGCGACAGCCTGAAGGCCGAGGTCCGTTCGCTGCGGCAATTGCCGATGTGGACGATCTCGAACAGGACCATCAACAGCAGCAGGCCGTTGCGGGCCTGGTCCGGGCTCCAGCCGTTCACCTGGATCATCCAGCCGAAGGCCGCGTAGCAGACCGCGGCCATGACCACGGCCGCGATCACGGTGCGTTCCACCATCAGCCGGTTGAACACCGGTTCCCGCGGCGGTCGCGGCGGCCGGCGGAGCACGCCGTCCTCGGTCGGCTCAAAGGCCAGGGCCACGTCCTGGATGCCGTTGGTCACCAGGTTGAGCCAGAGCAGCTGCACCGGCAGAAGCGGCAGCAGGGCCTGCCCCGGTCCGAGCTGCGGCCAGCCGCCGACCACCACCAGGCCGAGCAGCAGCACCTCGGCCGCGCCGGTGGAAACGAGCAGGTAGATCACCTTGCGCACGTTGTCATAGGCGACCCGACCCTCCTCGATGCCGGCCACGATGGTGGCGAAATGGTCGTCCGTGAGCACCAGTTCCGCGGCCTCGCGGGCCACGTCCGTGCCCGACCGGCCCATGGCCACGCCGATGTTGGCCTGGCGCAGGGCCGGGGCGTCGTTGACGCCGTCCCCGGTCACGGCCACGTAGCGCCCGGTTTTCTGGGCCGCCTCCACCAGTTCCAGTTTCTGCCTGGGCGAGACCCGGGCGAAGATGCGCACCGTGTCCACCGCCTTTTCCAGCCGGTCCGGGCTCAGCTGTTCCAGGTCGCGGCCGGTGAGCACCTGGTCCGGCCGGTCGGCCAGGCCCAGTTCGCGGCCGATGGCCAGGGCCGTGTCCGGGTGGTCGCCGGTGATCATGCACACCTCGACGCCCGCCATGCGGCAGGCGGCCACCGCGCCGCGCACCTCCGGCCGCAGCGGGTCGATCATGCCGACAAAGCCGAGGAACTCCAGCTCACCCGGCTCGGGCGGGGTCTGTTCCGGGTCGAGCGACAGCTCGCTCCAGCCCCGGGCCAGGGCCAGCACCCGGTAGCCCTGCCGGGCCAGGCCGGTGGCCAGCTCGGCCAGCTCGACCTGTTCCAGTCCCTCGGTCCGGTCGGCAAAGGCGCACATGGGCAGCACCCGCTCCGGCGCACCCTTGACAAACACCGCCACCCGCTCGTCGATCCGGTGGAACGCGGCCGCGTAGCGGTGTTCCGCCTCGAACGGGATCTCGTTGACCAGCGGATAGCGGTCGGTCGCCTCCTCGCGGGCCAGCCCCAGTTTGCGGCCCAGGGCGAGCAGGGCCAGGTCCGTGGGATCGCCCCGCCAGGTCCAGCCGTCGCTGCCCTGGCGCAGGCTGCCCTCGTTGCAGAGCACCGCGGCCAGGGCCAGGCTGTCGAGCTGCGACCCGGTGGCGGCCGGCAGGTCGGGGGCATCGACTGCCACCTCGCCCGAGGGGATGAACCCCTCGCCGCTGACCGGCAGGCTGGCGCCCGAGGGCAGGACGATGCGGCGCACGGTCAGTTCGTTGCAGGTCAGGGTGCCGGTCTTGTCGCTGCCGATGAGGGTGCAGCTGCCCAACCCCTCCACCGCGGCCAGCCGGCGGACGATCACCCCGCGCCGGGCCATGCGGCTGGTGGCGATGGCCAGGGCCACGGTGAGCGCCACCGGCAGCCCCTCGGGAATGGCGGACACGGCCAGGGCCACGCCGAACAGGAACATGTCGGTGAGGGCGTAGCCGCGCACGAGCACGCCCAGAACGCCGATGACGAGCGCGGCCGCGAGCACGGCCAGGCCGATCACCCGGGTGAATCGCTCCATGCGCACCAACAGCGGTGGCCGGCCGCCCTCGGCGCCGAGCACGTCCACCGCCAGCTGGCCCACGGCCGTGGCCGGGCCGGTGGCCACCACCACCCCGCGGGCCCGGCCGTGCAGGACAATGGCGCCCGCGTAGGCCATGTTGCGCTGGTCAGCCATGGGCGTGGCATCGTCGCCGCTCCACTGCTGGTCCTTGTGCACCGGCAGGGACTCGCCGGTGAGCAGCGATTCGTCGATCTCCAGCCCGTGCGCCGTCAGCAGGCGGAGGTCCGCGGGCACCCGGTTACCGCTCTCCAGCCAGACCACGTCCCCGGGCACCACCTGTTCGGCGTCCATCTCCTGCACCTCGCCGTCGCGCAGCACCGAGGCGCGGATCTGCAGCAGCCTGAGCAGGGCCTGGCTGCTCCGCTCGGCCTTGTATTCCTGGAAACCGCCGATGGCCGCGTTCAGGAGCAGCACGGCCAGGATGAACAGGGCGTCCGTGGGATTGTCCGGATGGATGAGCAGGGAGACCGCGGCCGCGATGGCCAGGATGAAGATGAGCGGGCTCTTGAACTGGCGCAGCAGGATCTGCCGGATTGAGGCGGGCCTGCGCCGGGGCAACCGGTTCAGGCCGTACCGGTTCCGGCGGAGGCGGGCCTCTTCGCTGGTCAGGCCGGATCCGCCGGTGTTGAGCAGGGTGAGCAGGGCATTGAGATCGATGGCGTGCCATCGTGTGCCGGGGGGAAGGGTGGGCGGGGTCATGGGCAGGGGGGTGGCGTGCCCCGGGGTGCATCGGGCCGCAGCGGCGGGCGGGGCGTCCCGGTCCGCTGCGGCGTGCGGAACGTCATGTCAGGACGGTGCCTCGTCGGCGACCAGCAGGGCCACCGGGAAATGACGGAACAGGTCGGCTGCCGGCAGGGCCGGGGTGTGCTGCGCGGGCACCGTGCACCCGGTACCGCAGAACAGGTTGTGCACCTGTCGGCCGGCCAGATGGCCGGGCAACTCCAGGGTGGTTTCAGCCAACCGTTCAGGGTCCAGGGCCAACCGCTCGCCGGTGGTTTCCTGCAGGCGGGCGACCAGCCGCGGCACGCAGACGATCACCGTGTGCTGCCGGTGTACCCGGGCAAAGGCGAACAGGTGGTCGGCCGCCGGACCCTGCGCCCGCAGGGGCAGGTAGCTGCCCCGGGCGAACAGCTGCTCGTGTTCCCGGCGGCAGCCCAGGGCACGCCACAGGGTGTACATCTTGACCCGGCCGTCCGCCGGGTGGTCGAGCAGCGCACCCAGCCGTTCGGCCAGGGGCGGGTCGTCACCGGCAAGCAGCTCCTGCAGGGAGCGGAACCGCTCGCCCAGATCGTGCCAGTCCACCGGATGCCGGTTGTCCGGGTCGACCAGGCGGAATTGCCAGACCTCGCTGCCCTGGTAGGTGTCCGGGATGCCGGGCGCGGTCAGCTTGACGAGCAGCTGGCTGAGGCTGTTGAACAGGCCGAAACGGGCCACGGTCCGGGCAAAGGCGGCGAAGTCGTCGACAAAGGCCCGGTCCGCGGGATCGAGCAGTTGTTCGATGAACGCGGTGATCGCGTCCTCGTAGGCCTGGTTGCGGTTCAGCCAGCTGGTGTGCACCTTGGCCTCGCGCACCGCCTTGAGGGTGTATTCGGTGAACCGCTGGCGCAGCCGCTCCAGGCCGGCCTCGTCCACCTCCGTCAGCGGCCAGATGCCGAGCAGGTTCTGGTAGAGCGCGTATTCGTCGTTGCGCGAGGGCGCCGGCTTGCCGCCCACCCGGGTCTTCCGGTCCGCGTTCAGCCGGTGCCAGCGGTCCACCGCCTGCTCCCAGGCCGGGACCATTTCCGAGAGCACGTCGATGCGGGCGCGCACGTCCTCGCTTCGCTTGCTGTCGTGGGTCGAGGTGTTGAGCATGGCGTGCGGCCAGCGCTCGGCGCGCATCCGGTTGGCCGCGTGGAAGTCGTCCACGGCCACGCCGAACCGGTGCGGCTCGTCGCCCACCTCGTTTAAGGAAACGAGCCGGTTGTAGATGTAGAAGGCGGTGTCCTCCAGCCCCTTGGCCATTACCGGGCCGGTGTACTGCTGGAATTTGCGGACAAAGTCCAGGGCCTGGCGGTCCTGGTCGAGGCCCCGGGGGCCGGGGGTGAGCAGGAGCACGGCGCGGATGAAGTCATAGATGCTCGTGTCCTCGGCCTGCCAGCGGCCGCGCGCCGCCTGCACCGCCTGTTCCACCCGCTGGCGGTCGGTTTCGCTGTGGCCCGCATCGGTGCAGTAGGTGCGGTACACCGGGAAACAGGCGATCACCTCGGTGAGCGCGTCGCGCAGGCCGTTCAGGGTGAAGTCGCGGGTGTAGCGGCTGCGCTTGGCCAGGCGCAGGAGCAGGGTGGAGAGCACGTTGATCTCGCCGGCCATGGCCGTGCGGATGATCAGCCGCCGGGTGTCGTGGGCCAGTTCGGTGCAGTCGAGCGGATGGCCGATGAACCGGTGGTAGAGCCGGGTCATGGCCTGCTCGCTGGCGCGGTCCACGAAGATGCCGTTCAAGAGGCAGGAGAACTCGTAGCCGGTGGTGCCGTGCACCAGCCAGTTGTCCGGCAGTTCCTCACCGGCGCAGAGGATCTTTTCGACCACCAGGTACAGGGGCAGATGCTCCTGCCAGTCGCGGGCCGTGCCGGCCGCGGGCAGCGGCAGCGGGCCCTGTTCCGGCGACACGCCGCTGACCGCGGTCTGCAGGGTGCGGAAATACCCCTCCGGGTCGTACAGCCCGTCCGGGTGGTCGATGCGCAGACCGTCGATGCGGCCGGTGGCGATGAGGTCGAGCACCAGCCGGTGGGTCTCGGTGAACACCTCGCGGCGGTCCATGCGCAGGCCGGCCAGTTCGTTGATGTCGAAGAAGCGGCGATAGTTGATCTCGTCCGAGGCGACCCGCCAGAAGGCCAGCCGGTAGGCCTGCAGGGCGAGCAGCTGTTCGAGCAGGTCAAAGCTCTCCGGCCGGCCCGGCTCGCCGTTGCAGAGGAGCACGTTCTCCTCGATGAACTGGCCGATCTCCGGCACCTCCCGGCAGAGACGGGCCAGGAGCCGCTTGAGCACCTCCTTGTTGCGGTCGCGCATGGCCACCTGCTCCGGGTCGTCCTCTTCCCGGCCGGGCAGGCCGGTGAACGAGGCGATCAGGTTCTGCAGCTCGAGAAAGCCCTCGTGCCGGGCGCCGAGCCGCGCCTCCAGCCGCTCCAGGTCATGGCCGAGGACGTGCGGGTAGGATCGGGGCGCGATGGGGTAGTGCTGGTCGTAGCAGGCCAGCAGGAACCGGCCATGGTCCGGCTCGAACACCAGGCGCAGGTGCCCCTCCTCGAGCACCGCGCCGAAGGCGTTACCGAGCACGGGCAGGAGGATGCGATTCTGCAGCTCCTCTTCCTGGGGCTGCCAGTTGATGTCGAAGAAGTCCGCATAGGGCGAGGCCTGGCCGTTTTCAAGCACGTCCAGCCACCAGCGGTTGTCCGGGCCGACCCCCATGTGGTTGGGCACCATGTCGAGGATCTGGGCCAGGTGGTTCTCCTCCAGGCCGGCCACGAACCGCTCGTATTCCTTCCTGGTGCCGATCTCCGGGTTGAGTCGGCTGTGGTCGATGATGTCATAGCCGTGGCCGCTGCCGGGCCGGGCGGTGAGGTAGGGCGAGGCATAGCAGTGGCTGATGCCCAGGTCGCGCAGGTAGGGCAGGTGTTCGGTCACCTGGAGAAAGGTGCAGTCCCGGTTGAACTGGATGCGGTAGAAGGCCCGCGGCATGGCCCG
>CAZMNU010000079.1:9243-11179 GCA_964567725.1 uncultured Desulfobulbus sp.
AACAGGTGCACGGCCCGGATCAGGGCCGGGGTGAGGGAGGGCACTGCGGCCGGGTCCAGGTCGTGGCCCGGGGGCAGCAGGTCCGCGTGCCTGAGCGCCACCAGCATCCGCGCCCGCTCCGAGGCGCGGCCGATGATGGCCGTCTCCCGTTGCCGCTCGTCAAAGGCCGGGCTGCATGCAACCCGCAGGGCGATGTCCGCGCCCTGCCAGTAGCCGGCCAGGGTGCACGGCATGCCGCGGCTGGCGGACACCACCGCGCCGGCCGGATAGCGGCCCGGGGCGAGCCAGCCGCCCTCTGCGTCCTTGCAAAAGGTGCCCGGGTCAAAGCGCAGGATGGCCCGCCGGTCGAGCGGACCGGCGAAATCCGCGGGCAGGGGGCGATGGTGCTCGCCAATGATCAGGCAGCGGTTGCGCCGGCTCTCCAGGGCGAGGATGCCCAGCAGGTCGTCACAGTCCGGGGTGACGTGCATGGGCGGCGCATCCTCGCGCTCGCGCCAGTGCCACACCTGCCCGGCCAGCAGGTCGATATCGTCCAGGCACAGGGCCCCGTTGTGGCGCATCTGGCCGCGCAGCCAGGCGATGAACGGCCGGTAGCCCTGCTCGCGCAGCCGGTGGCGGCGTACGGGCGGACCGCAGGCGCAGCCGATATCCCTGCCGCAGCCGTGCACGGCCAGGGATTCGGCAAACAGGTCGGGCTGCTGTTGGACCGCCGCGCCGTGGGGATCGATGCCGGCGGGCAGGGTCAGGGTGATGCCCACCTTGAGGCCGAGTTCCATGGAGCGCCGGCCGGCCGCGGCCAATTGCAGGTCGAGCTGCCACTGCAGGTACTGGTGGTACTCGCTCTGTTCGCCGTGCTGGCCGGCAAAGGCGGCCAACCGGTCGCCGCCGGCCGCCTGGAAACGGCGGAAATCCGAGCCGCGCCCGGAGTCCGGGTCGAGGTGGTTGTCCTGGAAGTGGCGCCAGAGGATTTGGCCCACCTCCTCCTTGAGAACGGCCACCTCGTCCCGGGCGGTCTCGGCGGTGTCGCGCAGCTGGGCCAGCCGCACCTGGAAGGCGGGGGAGGCCACCAGGTTGCGCGCCTGCTCGCTCTCCTGGAAATCGGCGACGGCCTCCAGGTCCAGGAACAGCGGGTCCGGAAAGGCGGGGTCCGAGGGCAAAAGCGGCTGCTCCGGCCCGTCGGTCCCGGACTGCGGACGGTGCAGGGGCCGGAGCGCCACCGTGCCGGCGCCGGTCTGCGCGGCCCAGTCGAGCAGGGTGAGCAGGTCACTCAGGTCGCCGCAGCCCCAGTTCCGCCGTGAGCGCACCGCCGCCAGGTCGCAGCCCAGTCCCCACACCCGGCCGTCCTGCTCCAGGCCGGGCGGGGTGAAGCACTCTGGCGGGACCACGATCAGGGTGCAGTCGGCCTGGATCGGCTCGCTGTCCCCGCCGGCCGCGCGCACCTCCAGGCGGTGGTAGCCGGGCTCCAGCCCGGGCTCGAGGACCAGCCCGAGCGGGGCCACCTCGCCCTCGTTCACCCCGGGCAGCGGGTCCAGTTCCACCGGCCGGAGGGAGCCCTCGCGCGTTCCGCCCTGCTCCACGAAAATCTGCCAGTGCACCTGTTCTTCGGCCCGGTGGGCGGGCCAGCGCAGGGGCACGGTGATGGCCGCCGCTCCCTCGGCCGTCACCAGCACCGGCGGCAGCACCTGCGCCGCCTGGCGCTGCCGGAGCAGGCCGACAGCGGTCTCAAGCGATGGGGTGTCCGTGGGGACCAGGGCAAAGGCTGTAAGCAGTTCGAGCTGCTCGGCCGGGGTGAGGGGACGCGAGCCGGCGGTGTCAATGACGGTCGCGGTGCGCAGACCGAGCGTGCGGCCGATCAGGGCGGGCAGGGTGTGGCTCATCGGGAATCCTTGGTGGTGGTGAGGAAAAGGCGCAGGCTGAACGGCTCCAGCACGGCCGG
>CAZMNU010000080.1:0-11103 GCA_964567725.1 uncultured Desulfobulbus sp.
GACGCCTTTGCCGCCGCCGCTGCGGTCCCTGCCGGCGCCTCCGGGTGCGTGGCCTGTCATGGCGAGATCCGCCTGGACGCGGCCCACGACCTCGCCTGCACTACCTGCCACGCCGGCCAGGGGGGCGAACAGGAACAACAGGCCGCCCATGCCGGTCTCATCGCCCGGCCGGCCCATCCGGACAGCATGGATCGGGCCTGCGGCTCCTGCCACCGGGAGCAGGTCGAGCGGGCCAAAGGCGCAGGCCACTTCACCCTTGCCAACAAGGTCAACGCGGTCCGCGCCCATTTCGGCGCCAGTACGCGTCTCGCCGGGGCGACCGCCATCCCGGTCGCCGACCCGGCATCCTCACCCCAGGCCCTGGCCGACGACCTGCTCCGCCGGCGCTGCCTGCGCTGCCACGTGTACACCCCGGGCGACTACTACAGCGCGGTCTCCCACGGCACGGGCTGCGCGGCCTGCCACCTCGCCTTCGCAAACGGCAAACTCCAGGCCCACACCTTCACCCGGCCCGCGGACAACCGCTGCCTCAGCTGCCATTACGGCAACTACGTGGGCAGTGACTACCACGGCCGTTCCGAACACGACTACCACTGGGAATACCGCACCCCCTACGCACCCACCGGCTACGGACCCCGCCCCTATGGCATCGAATACCGCGACCTGGCCCCGGACATCCACCAGCAGCGCGGCCTGGTGTGCATCGACTGCCACCAGGACATCGGCCACAGCGCCAAGCCATCCGTCCGCTGTGCAAGCTGCCACGACTGGCGACCGGGTCAGCCGGCGCCCCCGCTGCAGAGCCTCAAAGCGGACGGCGGCCGGCTCGTGCTCACCTCCCGGGCCGACGGCCGGGTCCATCCGGTCCCGCCCCTGCAGCACCCGGCGCACCGCGAGTACGGCCGGACCGTGGCCTGCCAGGTCTGCCACGCCCAGTGGGCCAGCAACGACTCGACCACCCACCTGCTCCTCACCCACACCGAAGACTTCGATGCCTGGGAGGAGTTGACCGTGCAGGGCAGCAGCGAGGTCGAATCCCTGCTCAGCCACAACCTCTACAGCGAGGATCCCGAGCGGCCGGCGGCCATGCGCGACGGCCTGACCGGCGAACTGCGCCCGGGCGTCTGGCTGCAGGGCTTCACCCAACGCCGCTTCGAGCAGCTGCTCATCCGCCGCGACACGGACGGCGTGATCAGGGTGTTCCGCCCCATCCTCGACCTGCGCCTGTCGCTGGTGGACGGAGACGACAACCCGCTGGTCGACAACCAGACCGGCGCGGACAATGGTCTACGCCCGTACACGCCCCACACCACCGGCCCGGCCGGGCTTTTTTACCGCGACCGTTTTCAACACCTGACGGAACGCTGAGCCGTGATCCTGCGCCCCCTGCCCTGGCCGAGGTTTGTCCTGCTCTGCCTGCTCCTGCTCCTTGCCGTGGTCGGGTTCGGCTGCGCCAAGAAGGCGGCTGTCCCGGGCAGGCCGGGGGTGGCCAAGCCGGCGAAAAAGAAAAAAATGCCGGCCACCCAGCGGCCCTATGTGATCAACGGCACCACCTACTACCCCATCCCCTCGGCGCACGGTTACGTGGAACGCGGCCTCGCCTCCTGGTACGGCCATCCCTTCCACGGCCGCAAGACCGCCAACGGTGAAACCTACGACATGTATGGCAACACCGCGGCGCACAAGACCCTGCCCATGGACACCATCCTCTCGGTGAAGAACCTGGAAAACGGCCGGTCCACGGTGGTGCGCATCAACGACCGCGGCCCGTTCGTGGACGAGCGGATCATCGACCTGTCCCACACCAAGGCGCGGGAACTGGGCATCATCAACCATGGGACCGCGCGGGTGGAGATCGTCGCCCTGGCCGCGCAACAGCCCGAAGAGGCACCCAGGACCGCGGCCGCGGCGCAGAGGGCCCCGGTCAAACCGCGGGTGAAACCGGCGCCGGTGCCGGACTTCGACAAGGGCAACTTCTATGTGCAGGTGGGGGCGTTCGAGAAGATCGGGAATGCCAGGACCCTGGCCAGGGCCTTTGCCAAGCGGGGACGGGACGTGATCATCCAGCAGTACCCGGCCGCAGGCATGAACCTGTACCGGGTGATGATCTTCGCCAGCCACAGCCTGGCCGAGGCGAAGCGCTACGAAAAACAGCTCGAGGCGGCCGGATTCCGCTACGCCCTGCTGCTGGCGCGCTGAGGGCTGGTTGCGGCAGCCCGCACCAGGGCCATGAACCGCTGGATGAGGTCGTGGTCCTTGATGCCGGGCGCCCGTTCCAGGCCGGAGTTGGCGTCCACGCCAAAGGGCTGGGCCTCTGCCAGGGCGAGGGCGATATTGTCCACGGAAAGGCCGCCGGCAAGCAGGAAGGGGTGGTCGAGTTGGAGCCGGTGGATCAGGGCCCAGTCGAACACCGCCCCGGTGCCGCCCACGGCGTCCTGGTGAAAGGTGTCGAGCAGAAAGCCGCAGACCGCGCCCCGGTAGGGGGCAATATCCGCGGCCGTGGTCGCCGGGCCGACCCGGATCGCCTTGAGCACCCGGCAGCCGGCGCGTGCGGCCAGCTCCCGGCAGTACTCCGGCGACTCCCCGCCATGCAGCTGCGCGTACTGCAGGCCGCACCCCCGTACCACGGCCTCGACCCGGGCCATCTCCTCGTTGACAAACACCCCCACCGCAGCCACCAGGGGCGGCAACTGCGCGATGATCTGCCGCGCTGCCTCGGCCTCGATGTGGCGCGGGCTTTTTGCGTAGAAGATGAAGCCGAGCGCGTCCACGCCCGCAGCGGCCGCGCACTGGGCGTCGGCGGCGCGGGTGATGCCGCAGATTTTGACGCGCACCCGGCCGTTCATGCGGCGAGCAGCTCCTCGAGCAGGGTGCCGTGCTCGCCGGAGCGCATGAGGCTCTCGCCGATGAGCGCTGCCGTGACCCCTGCCGCCTTGAGCCGGCGCATGTCCGCGGCCGTGGTGATGCCCGACTCGCTGACCACCGGGATGTCCGCCGGCACCAGCTGCCGCAGGCGGAAGGTTGTTTCCAGGCTGAGGGTGAAGTCGTTCAGGTTGCGGTTGTTGATGCCGATCAGCCGGCTGTCCGCGGCCAGCGCCCGCTCCAGTTCGCGCTCGTCATGCACCTCTACCAGCGCGTCCATACCGAGCGATTCGGCCTGGAGCCGAAACTCGCGCAGCTGCCTGTCATCGAGGATGGCCACGATGAGCAGCACCGCGTCCGCGCCCACCGCGTGCGCCTCGTCGATCTGCAGCGGGTCGATGAGGAAGTCCTTGCGCAGCACCGGCAGGTCCACCGCGGCGCGTACCATTGGCAGGTAGTCGAGCGACCCCTGGAAAAAATCCACATCGGTGAGCACCGACAGGGCCGTGGCCCCGCCCGCCCGGTAGTGACGGGCGACGCGCACCGGGTCGAAGTCCGGGGCGATCACCCCCTTGGAGGGCGAGGCCTTCTTGGCCTCGGCGATGATCGCCACCCCGGGGGCCGCAACCAGCCGGCGGAGAAAGCCGCGCGGCGGCTCGACGGGCCCCTCTGGCCGTGGCAGGCCGCGTCGCCTGAGTTCGGCCACCTCCTCGCGTTTTCTGGCAACGATGGTGTCAAGAATCATGGCGTCGCCTCAATCCCGGCAGAAGGCGATGAGTTGGTCGAGCTTGGCCAGGGCCGCGCCGGAGCGGACCGTCTCGCGCGCCCGGTCGATGCCCGCGCGGATGTCCGGGACCAGGCCCGCGGCCATGAGCGTGGTGCCGGCGTTGAGCAGGACCATGTCCAGCTTGGGCCCGGGTTCGCCGCCGAGCACCGCCCGCACCTGCTCCGCCGCCGCGGCCGCGGTCCGGCCGCCGCGGATGGTGGCGAACGGCGCGGTCTTGAGGCCGACATCCTCCGGGGTGATGATCGAGGTGGTCACCTGGCCGTCGTGGCCGTCGGCGATGTGGGTGGCGCCGGTGACGGTCATCTCGTCCAGGTTGCCCTCGCCCCAGACGATGATCGCCCGCCGCATGCCGAGGCGCACCAGCACCTCGGCCAGCACCGTGGTCAGCTCCGGGGCGAACACGCCGGTCAGCTGGACATTGGCCCCGGCCGGGTTGGTCATGGGGCCGAGGATGTTGAACAGGGTGCGGATGCCGATCTCGCGGCGCGGGCCGATGGCGTATTTCATGGCGCCGTGCATCATCGGCGCGAACAGGAAGCCGATGCCCACCTCGCGCACGCAGGCCCCCACCCGCTCCGGCGACAGGCCCAGGTTGACGCCCAGTGCCTCGATCACGTCGGCCGCGCCGCAGTGGGAGCTGACCGCGCGGTTGCCGTGCTTGGCCACCGGCACGCCGGCCGCGGCCACCACGAACGAGGTGGTGGTGGACACGTTGAAGCTGCCCGAGCCGTCACCGCCGGTGCCGACAATATCCACCAGCACCTCGCCGGCGGCCGTGTCGATGCCGGTGTCGATGCGGGTCGCCTTCTCGCGCATGACCTTGACTGCGCCGACGATCTCGTCGATGGTCTCACCCTTCATGCGCAAGGCGGTGATGAACGAGCCGATCTGGGCGGGCGTGGCCTCGCCGCTCATGATCTCGTTCATGACCAGGACCATGTCCGTTTCGCTCAGATCCTGGCGATCGACAACCTTGCTGATGGCCTCTCGTATCATAGTCTTCCCTCGGGTAAAAATTCCGTTTGCTCAGGCACCTGCACGCAGCAGCCGGGCGTAGTCCGGCCGGAGAAAGGTGTGCAGCAGGGCCGCGCCCTCGCCGGTCATGATCGATTCCGGGTGGAACTGCACCCCTTCGATGGGCAGGTCGCGGTGGCGCAGCCCCATGAGTTCGCCCTGATCGGTGTGGGCCGTGGCCTGCAGGCAGTCGGGCAGGCTCGCCTCCTCGACCACCAGCGAGTGGTAGCGCATGCCGGCAAAGGGGCTGGTCAGGCCGGTGAACACGCCCCGGCCGTCATGATGGATGGGGCTGGTCTTGCCGTGCATGAGCCGCGCGGCCCGCACCACCCGGCCACCGAAGGCCTCGCCGATGGACTGATGACCGAGGCAGACGCCGAGGATGGGAATCTCCCCGGCGAAGCGGCGGATGGCCGCCACCGAGATGCCGGCCTCGGCCGGGGTGCACGGCCCGGGTGAGATGAGCAGCCGGTCGGGCCGCAGGGCCGCCAGCTTGTCGACGGTGATGGCGTCGTTGCGGAACACCCGCATCTCCGGCACCTGCCAGCCCGGCGGGGCTGAAGGCGGCGCAGTGGCCAGGGTCTGGACGATGTTGTAGGTGAACGAATCGTAGTTGTCGATGATGATCAGCACGGCTCACAACCCCTTTTCCGCCAGTTCCACGGCCCGGCGCAGGCCCATGGCCTTGTTGATGGTTTCCTCGTACTCGGTCTGCGGGTCGCTGTCCGCGACGATGCCGGCCCCGGCCTGGATCCACAGGTCCCGGCCGCGGAGGATGATGGTGCGGATGGTGATGCAGAAGTCCATGTTGCCGGAGAAGCCGAAGTAGCCGACCGCGCCGGCGTAGGGCCCGCGCCGGGCCACCTCCAGTTCGTCGATGATCTCCATGGCGCGGATCTTGGGCGCGCCGCTCACCGTGCCCGCCGGGAAACAGGCGGCGAGCACGTCGAACTGGTCGAGACCCGGGGCGAGCCTGCCGTGCACGCCCGAGACGATGTGCATCACGTGGCTGTAGCGCTCGATCACGAGCAGGTCGCGCACCGTCACCGAGCCGGGGGCGGCCACCCGGCCGACATCGTTGCGGCCCAGGTCGACGAGCATGAGGTGCTCGGCCCGCTCCTTGGGGTCGGCGAGCAGTTCGTCCTCCAGGGCCCGGTCCTCCGCCGCGGTGGCGCCGCGTTTGCGGGTGCCGGCAATGGGCCGCAGCTCGATATCGCCCTCCTCCAGGCGCACGAGGATCTCGGGCGAACTGCCGATCTGCACCAGGTCCCCCTGGCGGAGGTAAAAGAGGTAGGGACTCGGGTTGATGTGGCGCAGGGCCCGGTACAGGGTGAAGGGATCGAGCCCGGTTTCGGTGTGGAAACGCTGGGAGAGCACCACCTGGATAATGTCGCCGGCACGGATGTACTCCCTGGCCCGCTCCACCATGGCGGCGAAGCTGTCCCCGTCCATGTTCGAGGTGAAGCGGTGCGGTTCGGTCGGCTTGCGCTCCCGGCAAGCGGCCGGCAGCGGCCCTTCCAGGCGGCGGACAATGGCCTCGATCCGCTCGCAGGAGCGGGCGTACAGCGCCTCCGCGTCCACACCGGGCTGGGCCCAGGCGTTGCAGACGATGGTCAGGCTCTGCTGGACCGCATCGTGGATGAGCACGAGGCCCGGCACCATGAAGGCGCTGTCGGGCAGGTCAAGGGGCGGATGGCGGTCCGGCAGCCGCTCCAGGAAGCGGACCATGTCGTAACCGAGAAAGCCCACCGCGCCGCCGTAGAACCGCGGCAGGCCGGGCGCGGTGCTCACCGCGAACGAGGCGAGCAGGGTGCGCAGTTCGGCCAGCGGGTCGACCCCGTCCATCTCGGTCACCCCGCCCGCACGGCCGGGGTGCTCCATGCGCACCTGGTCGCGCACGCTGGTGAAGGTGACCAGCGGATCCAGGCCGATGAACGAATAGCGGCCCCATTTCTCGCCGCCCTCCATGGACTCGAACAGGAAGGCATGACTGGCGTCGCCGGCGACCTTGGCAAAGATGGTGAGCGGCGTGTCGAGATCGGCGATGATGGTGCGGGACACCGGGACCAGGTCGGCCTGGCCGATCATTTCGGTGAACAGGTGCAGGGCGGGGGCATACATGGGTGTTTCACCTGGGGCGGAGCGGCGGCGCGGGCCGTGACGCGGACCCGGCGGCGAGGTCCCCGGCTGGCGGGGAAAATGAAAAAAGCCACGGAAGCGGACGGCTTCCGTGGCTTTTCAACGAAGCATCGGATGAAAAAGGCGACCCGCGGCCTCAGGCCAGGGGCTGCATGGTGTTGACCCGCCTGGTCAACCGGGACACCTTGCGGCTGGCGTTTTTCTTGTGGATCGAACCCTTGGAGGCGGTTTTATAGATCACCGGGATGGCGGCCTGAAGCGCGGCCTTGGCCTGTTCCTCGGAACCGGCGACCAGGGCTTCCTCCACCTGGCGGATGGCGGTCTTCATGGCGGACTTGTTCATCCGGTTGCGCAGGCGGCGCATTTTGGACTGACGATCTCTCTTTGCTGCGGATTTGTGATTGGCCATGGGGTACTCCTGACTCCTTATGGAACGCGTCAATGACGAAGGATTAGAATGCGAAGGAAGTTATATATCGACAAGTTGGGCGGATGTCAAGCAGAGGCGTGACATGGATCGCGGAATTCCTCACTCGACCTCGGCCTCCCGGCTGTAGCCGGTGGCATCGGTGAAATCCGCGGCCTCGATCAGGGCATTCTCCAACCGGGCGCCGGAGAGATCGGCCCCGCTGAAATTGGCCCGGTACAGATCGGCCTTACGCAGGTCGGCGCCCTGCAGCCGTGCCCCCTGGAAATTGGCGCCCTTCAGGTTGGCCTTGTCCAGGTCGGCGCCCGTCAGGTTGCTGTCCTGCAGGTTGACCCGCTCCAGGTCGAAGCCGGCCAGGTTCCGGCCGGCCAGGTCGACCCCGGAGAGATCGCAGCCCACGCAGCTTTTCCTCTTGAACAGCTGTTCCACGACTTGCTGCTTCTCGGCGGTCAGCGGCGCCGGTTGCTGGTCCGGTACCGCGGCCGGTTCCTCGACCACCTCGGGGGCGGCCGGTTCCGCGGCGGCGTCCGCCACGGGGGCTGGTGCAGGCTCGGCAGGCGGTGCGGTCACCGCTTCCGGCGCCGGCTCGGCCTCGATTGATGCTTCCGGCTCCGGCTCGGGCTCGACCGCTTTTTCCGGTTCAGTCTCGACCGGTGCTTTCGGCTCCGGTCCAGCCTCGACCACCTTTTCCGGCTTCGGCTCGGCGGCGGCAGGCGGCCGCTCGGCCACCGCGATCAGCTGGGCGGGCGGCTGGACAGGGGCGGCGGCCGACGGCGTGTCCACGGGCGCGGGCGCCGCCTCCGGGACAATGGCATCGGCCATGGGGCTCAGCTTCTTGGGCTGGCTGGGATCGGCCTGGGCCGGTGGCACGACGTCCTGAACGTCTGCCGGTTCCGCAGAAACGGACTCGGCCGACCGGACGGGCGCCTCGACAGGAGGCTCCCCGGCGCTCATCGCATCAATGTCCGGCCTGGCCGTGGAGCGGTCCTCATCGTCCGCGCGCGTCGACTGCTCGTCACCGCTGGCCGTCTCCCCGGTTCGGTCCGGCCGGCTGGCCGCGGTGGCCTTGCTGCTTGCCCCGAGGAAGGCGCCGGCCACCACCGCATCGGTGAGGTTCGCGCCCTCGAGGTCGGCATTGGCCAGGTCCGCCCCGCCGAGATTGGCCCCCTGCAGGTTGGCCCCGCGCAGATTGGCGCCGGACAGGTCGGCCAGCGAGAGCTTGGCGCCCGCCAGGTTGGCCCCCTCCAGGTTCACCCCCTTCAGGTCGGTACGGGTGAGGTCGGCACCGGCGAGGTCACAGGAGGGACAGGCCCGGGTTTCCATCAGCTGCCGGAAGCTCTGCTGCACCTCCGGTCGCGAGGATCCGGGAGGCGCGGCCTGCACAGTGGTCGCGCCCGACGGGACGACGACCGCCAGGGTCAGGGCCAGATACACGATGCGTTTTTTCATGGGCTGTTTCCTTGCCGGTGTCCGGGGGTTTGCCCGCAGCGGGGCCTGCACAGTGCGGATAAAAGACGGAGCATGAACGTGTTGCGAAGCATGTCTATACCCTGTTGCGGCAATGGCTTCAACAATCTTTCGCCGGATCAAACCAATCCGCCGGCCGCCGGCCGAGCCGCGACGCCGCTCAAAAAAAAACGAGCCGGTGCCGGCCCGATGGTGCATCGGGCTGGAACCGGCTCGGGAACATCCGGCCGACCGCAGGGATCAGGCCGCTTTCGTGTGCAGCCCGACCACCTTTTTGGCGGCCTGCTTGTCGATTTTCTTGGGCACCAGGGCGTTGGCCATGAAGGCCGTGCACTGTTTGCGCTTCTCGAAGGGACAATCGGTGATGTTCCAGCAGGGCGTGTACAGCAGCAGCTTCTTCAGCGCGGCGATCGAGATGCCGTGCTCGTGGATCATCTCGCGCAAACACTCGATCCACTTGATGTCGTCCATGGTGTAGTAGCGCCACTTGCCCTTGCGCATCGGTGTGATCAGTCCTTCTTCCTCGTAGATCCGCAGGGTGCGCGGGTGCACATCGAGCATCTGGGCCGCTACACCGATGGTAAATATCGCCTTCTTTTCATCAACCATTGCATCCCCCATCCAATGAAGCGATCGCCCGGAGCCTGTCCGGGCGACCGCGTTGCCGCATCGACCGCGTCTCAGTGCGCCTCGTGATCGGTAAAGACCCTGCCGAACAACCGCTCGCCCTGCAGGAAGGCAAACCCGGTGAAGCCGATGCCAGCCAGGGCCACGAGCCACTCGTACCCCGAGGGTGAGTAGTTGAGGTAGGCGGGCATCCCTTCAAACCCGCTGTACTGGGGAACGATCTGACCGGCGGTCACCATGTTCAGGCGGGCGACGAACATGCCCACCAGGGCCATCAGGGCGGCGGTGGACATGGCCCAGACACTGCGCATGCGGGTGAGCACCAGGAGCACCACCGGGGCCACCAGGCCGATGCCGATCTCGAAGGTCCAGAAGCTGGTGGCCAGGGGACCGCTGTACAGGGCGTTGGCCGCAGTCCGGCCATCCGAACTGCCGCCCACGTAGAAGGAGGCCATCTTCCAGAAGGTGGCCACGCTCACCAGGATGAGCATGAGCAGCAGCACCTTGCCGGCGGACTGCACACCCTGGAACACCGGCTGCTCCATCTCCTTGCCGCGGATCAGGGTGGCGTAATGGGTGAACAGGATGGCCGCGGCGGCGCCGGAAAGGAAGGCGCAGGCCAGGAAGTAGACCGGCAGCTGAGAACCGTACCAGAACGGCCGTGCCGCCAGGGTGGAGAACACGCCGCCCAGGCAGGTGTTGGCCGCCACCTCGGCCAGGGCGCCGAGAATGCCCAGGGCCAGGGCGAACGCGTAGTGGCGGGTGAGGATCAGCCAGAACTCGAGCAGCATGAAGCCCAGGGCCATGCCGTAGAGGGTGCCCATCCACCAGATGTTGGAGGTGATGTTGGGCGAGATGATGTTATAGATGGCCATCCGCCAGGGACTGGCGATCTCCATGCCGATGACGACGAAGGCGCTGAGAATGGTGATCAGCGACAGCCAGACCATGCGGTTGGCCAGCGGTGCCAACCGGTTGCCACCGAACACGTGGCTGATCGCCGCCAGCAGGCAGAGACCGGTCGAGGTGATGGCGAAAAAGGCATAGGTGGAGATCATCAGTCCCCACGGCACCTCCCGGGAAACATTGTACACATGTTCGTGGCCGACGAAAAAGCCGACCAGGCCGACCACCACGCCGGTGACCAGCAGCAGTCCGAACATGGCGGACAACACCTTGACCTGAAGACTGGACACCTCCGGCTCTGCCGTCGCTGTCAGTGAAAACCCGTTTGCCATGACCAACCTCCTTCTTGTTCGTTGTGAGTGTGTGCCAACAGTTGTTTTACAGCCGGGCCGGTTCCGTCATTTTCGCCTGGTTCTCCTCGCTGGCCAATGAGCGGAGGCCCATGAGCACGGCGATGACCGAAAACGGTCCCATGAGGAGAAAGAGGGCGAGGGTGAGGCAGAACCAGCAGGATTCGCCGATCTGGGTGGTGTGGGCGCGCAGCCATGCGGTCAGGGTGCGACCGCCGTCGGTGTGCAGTTCTTTGTCGCGGTAAGCGTGCAGGATGTTCATGTGCTCCCCCTGTGTTCGTTGTGCGCCGACCAGCGCGGCGCCTGTGCCCTCCTCTTCGCAAGGGACGTGCCAGAGTGACTGACGGGGAGTCGGGCGGAACAGGCCTCGCGCGGCAACGCTTCAATGTCACGGAAGAATTTTATGCGGACAATGTTTGCTTACAGGTTTTTCGGGCATGATCTGCTGGCATATAATTTACCATTTGGACGCAAAATGATTCCAGAAGAGCAGCGACCAGGCGCATTTTGCATAGGACGCGAAT
>CAZMNU010000081.1:0-1915 GCA_964567725.1 uncultured Desulfobulbus sp.
TGAGGGGGTAGTGGCCCACGGTCGTGCGAGTTCGAGTCTCGCCTTCGGCACCAGTATTCAGCGAAGCCCGCAATCATTTTCGATTGCGGGCTTTTTTGTGTTCCCTGGAAGGCGTGGGCCGCTTTTCCGGTCCGCCGGCACAGGGCGGCAGGGAGATGCGCGCACGGGCGAGGTTTATCAGGGGCGCCCGGGGCACGAGTCCTGGACAAGTTTTGACTGAGAGGATGAGAGGATGCACTTTTTGGTGTATGGGGCCGGGGCCCTGGGGCAGGCGTTAGGATGCCTGTTGGCTGCGGCCGGGCACGAGGTCGTCCTCGTGCTCAGGCAACGGTACATCGAGGCGCTGGGGGCAGGAGGCCTGCGGGTCACCGGCATTTTCGGCGAGTACCGGACAGCGCCCGGTCAACTGGCCCTGTGGCCGGACCTCCAGGGGCGGAACGGCGAGCGGTTCGATTACGTCCTGCTCACCACCAAGACCTACGACACCGCCGCCGCGTTGGCGGAGATCGCGGCCCTGGCCGGCTGTCACTGCCCGGTTGTGTCCCTGCAGAACGGCTGCGGCAACCTGGAGCAGTTGATCTCCGTTGTGGGCGCGGTGCGCAGCCTGGCCGCCCGGGTAATCACCGGCTTTGAAATCGAGGCACCGGGCACGGTCCGCATCACCGTGTCGGCCGACCGGGTACACATCGGCGGCAGCGAGCGCGGGGTGATCCCGCCTGCGGCCGCGAACCTGGCTGCGGTGCTGGATCGGGCCGGCCTGCCCAGCCTGGCGGTGGCGGACGTTCACCAGTCCCTTTTTGCCAAACTCCTGTACAACTGTGCCCTCAACCCGCTGGGGGCCGTGCTCGGCGTCCATTACGGCGCCCTGGCGGAAAGCGCATCTGCACGGATGATCATGGACACGGTGATCGCGGAGACCTTTGCCGTGATCCGGTCCATGGGCGGGACGCTGCCCTGGAGCGGGCCCGAGGTCTACAGCCGTCTGTTCTACGATCAGCTGGTGCCCGCGACCTGCCACCATCGGCCGTCCATGTTGCAGGACATCGAACAGGGCAAGCCCACCGAGGTGGATGCCATGGTCGGCTACGTGGCCGCCCAGGGCGAGCGCCACGACGTGACCACCCCCTGCTGCCGTCTAATGGCGGAGCTGGTACGGGCCAGGGAGCAGACAGCCGGGGTGCGGGCCAGGACCTGAACCGTCCGGCAGCGGACCGGAGAGGCCTAGGGCAATCGGTCGAGCAGGGTTTCGAGCAGGGTGTTGATGCGTGCGAACCGCTCGGGAACGATGTCGGCGATCTGCGCACCGCTCTGGATGAAAGGGCCGGGAACGAGTTCGTCCCGACAGTGGGTGAGCAACTGCCGCACCGTTTCCGGGGTCGACTCCAGGTGGAACTGGAGACCAAGGATGCGGTTGTCACAGAGAAAGGCCTGGTTGGCGCAGGCCTCGCTTTCGAAGAGGTGGACAGCGCCCGAAGGCAGGTCAAAGGTATCGCCATGCCAGTGGAACACGGTCGTTTCCGCCGGCAGGCCCTCGGACCAGGCACTGCGTCGGCCGGCGGCGGTCAGGCGCACCGGAAACCAGCCGATTTCCCTGTGGCTGCCGGCGTAGACCCGTGAGCCCAAGGCATCGGCGAGCAGCTGCGCCCCGAGGCAGATGCCCACCGCCGATTTGCCGGCCGCCACCGTGGCCCTGATCAGGGCCTTTTCTTCAGCCAGCCAGGGATAGGCGGCCTCTTCATAGATATTCATCGGTCCGCCCAGGATGACCAGGCGATCAAACGCCGCCGGGTCGGGCAGTTTCGACTCCTCGTAGAGCCGGCTCAGGGTCAGCCGGTGCCCCCGGTGGCGAATCCAGGAGTCGATATGGCCGGGTCCCTCGAAGGGGACATGCTGCAGGACATGTATGCGCACCGGG
>CAZMNU010000081.1:2015-10923 GCA_964567725.1 uncultured Desulfobulbus sp.
CCGGTGCGGGTCAGGCCGCGGGCGGCTCCGCCGGCGGTGTCTCGCCCTCCACCGGCATGCCCAGGGCGAGGCGGAGTTTGCGCTCGATCTCGGCCATCATCTCCGGGTGCTCCTTGAGGAATTTCTTCGCGTTTTCACGACCCTGGCCAATGCGCTCGTCCTGGTAGCTGTACCAGGCGCCGCTCTTGTCCACCAGTCCCTGGGCCACGCCCAGGTCGAGCAGGTCGCCGGTTCTGGAGATGCCCTCGCCGTAGACGATGTCGAATTCGGCCTGCTTGAACGGCGGCGCCACCTTGTTCTTGACGATTTTGACCTTGGTCAGGTTGCCGATCACATCCTGGCCTTCCTTGATCTGGGTGGTCTTGCGGATGTCGATGCGGATGGAACTGTAGAATTTGAGCGCGTTGCCGCCGGTGGTGGTCTCCGGGTTGCCGAACATCACCCCGATCTTCATGCGGATCTGGTTGATGAAAATGAGCACCGTGTTGGTGCGGCTCAGGACGCCGGTGAACTTGCGCATGGCGTGCGACATCAGCCGGGCCTGCAGGCCGACATGCTGGTCGCCGACGTTGCCGTCGATCTCGGCCCGGGGCACCAGGGCGGCCACCGAGTCGATGACCACCACGTCGATGCCGCCGCTGCGGATGAGGATCTCGGCGATCTCCAGCGCCTGTTCGCCGAAGTCGGGCTGGGAGATGAGCAGGTTGTCCACGTCCACGCCGAGCCGTTCAGCGTAGGCGGTGTCCAGGGCGTGTTCGGCGTCGATGAAGGCCACGTTGCCGCCCCGGCGCTGCGCCTCTGCGATCACGTGCAGGGCCAGGGTCGTCTTGCCCGAAGCCTCCGGGCCGTAGATCTCGGTGACCCGGCCGCGCGGCAGGCCGCCGACGCCCAGGGCCAGGTCGATGGAGAGGATGCCGGTGGGAATGACCGGGATGTTTTCCCGTTCGGTGGAACCCAGCCGCATGATCGACCCCTTGCCGAACTGCCGCTGGATCTGGGTGATGGCGTTGTCGACGCTCTTCAGCCGTCCTTCGCTCACTTCATTGGACACTGTCATGGGTTTCTCCTTGTAATGACTCGATTACCCCGCGAGCAGGGCGCGCCGCACCAGATCCAGGGCCCTGTGCGTGCTTTTTTCCTGCACCTGCCGGCGGGTGCCGGAGAAGCGGAACCGCTGGTCGCCGGTCCGGCCCTTATGGTGCAGGCCGATATACACCGTGCCCACCGGTTTGGCCTCGGTGCCGCCGCCCGGCCCGGCAATCCCGGTGACCGCCACGGCGAGGTCGCAGCCGAGTTGCGCGGCCGCGCCGGCGGCCATGGCCCGGGCGGTTTCGCTGCTCACCGCGCCGCAGCGGGCGAGCAATTCGGCCTCCACGCCGAGCAGCGATGCCTTGATTTCGTTGGCGTACGCCACCACCCCGCCGGCAAACCAGGCGGAACTTCCTGCCACCCCGGTGACGGCACTGCTCAACAGGCCGCCGGTGCAGGACTCGGCGATGCCCAGCATCAGGCCGCGTTCCTCGAGCAGACGGCCCACACTGGCGGCGAGTGTTTCCCCGTCGATTCCGTACAGGTCGTCGCCCAGGGCTGTGCGGATGAAGCGGTCGGCCCGGACGAAGAGCGGATCGTCGGTCCCCTGTTCGAGGTCGCGGAGCAGCAGGCTGATGTGGACCTCGCTGCCCACGGGGTAATAGCCCAGGTGGACGCGTTCGTCGGCCTCCAGGTCGAGCAGCCGCTTGTTGATCTCCACCTCCCTGAGCCCGCAGGTGCGATAGACCCGCTGGCACACGGGCAGGGTGCGCTCCGCGGAGGCGGCCTGCAGCGCCGGCAGCACCTTGTCGGCGAAGAGGATTTCCATCTGCGGCGGCACGCCGGGCAGGAGAAAGAGCAGTTTGCCGCGGTGGCGGAGCAGGTAGCCGGCCATGCGGCAGTCGCTGTCCAGCACCTCGGCGCCTTCGGGCAGCAGGCTCAGTTTGTCGAGCGAGACGGCATCGCCCAGTTTTTCGGGCGGCCAGCGGGCGGCGATGCTGGCCCGCACGCCGGGATGAACGGCTGTCTGCAACCCCAGGGCGCGGATCACCGCCTCGTTGGTCAGGTCGTCGGTGGTCGCCCCCAGGCCGCCGGTGACGAGGACGAAATCGGCCTGGCTGAGCGCCTCCCTGAGGGTGGCGCCGATCAGCTCCACATCGTCGCCGATGGTGTGCATGGCGCGGATCTCGTGGCCGAGCAGGAACAGCTGACGGGCCGCGTACCCGCTGGTGGTGTTGGTGACCCGGCCGGAGGTCAGTTCGTCGCCGATGGCGATCAACGCTCCAATCATGTGCCTCCCCCTGCAGAATGAACGGATCACTCTACCTGCTTTCACCCTTTTCCTCAAGCAACTCCTCGACAATGCAGCCAAAGGGCTGGCCGTCGCGCATCTCGTCAAACCGCACCGGCACGACCCGGTGCAGTCGGTCCGACCCACCGGGGAAGCGAAGGGGCAGGTAGTTTTTCGAGAACCCCTGCAAGAGGCCGCTTTTCCTGTCCCGCCGCTCCACCAGCACGCGGTGCACCCGGCCTTGCTGGCCTTGCTGGAAGGCCAGCCGCTTGGCCGTGTCCAGGGTGCGCAGACGGCTCACCCGCGCCTCCTTCACCGGGCCGGGCAGCTGGTGCGGGCTGGCGGCGGCCAGGGTGCCGGGGCGGCGGGAATAGGGGAAGACATGCAGGTAGCTCACCGGCAGATCGGTGAGCAACTGCAGGGTGTTGTCCGCCTCCTGGTCGGTCTCGCCGGGAAATCCGGCCAGCACATCGCAGCCGATGGCCGCGTCGGGCAGGACCGCATGCACCCGCCGGATCACCGCGGCGAACTCGGCGCGGCTGTAGCGCCGGTTCATGCGGGTCAGCACCTGGTCGTCGCCGCTCTGCAGGGGGATGTGGAAATGGGGCATGAAGTTGGCGCGGCCGCAGGCGATGTCGAGCAGCCGGTCGTTCACCTCGGTCGGCTCGATGGAGCTGAGGCGCAGGCGGATGTCCGGGAACTCGGTGCACAGCCGGTCAAGCAGGGAATAGATGGTCTCGCCCTCGGCCAGGTCGAGGCCGTACTTGCCGACATTGATGCCGGTGACCACCAGCTCCCGGTAGCCCTCCGCGGCGAACACTCCGGCCTGGCGCAGCACGCCGGCGAGCGGCAGGCTGCGGCTGCGGCCGCGGGTGAAGGGCACGATACAGTAGGCGCAGAAGTTGTCGCAGCCGTCCTGGATGCGCAGCCAGGCCCGGGTCCGGCCGGGAAAACGGCGCACGGGCAGGTCGAGGATTTCCGTCTTGCGGCGGATCTGGCCCATGAGCATGACCAGGTCGGACTGACGTTCGGCCAGGGCCGCGTCCACGAGCAGATGCTTGTTGCCGTTGCCGACGATGACCACCGGCTGCTCGGCCAGGTCGAGGACCGTTTCCGGGGCCATCTGCGCGTAGCAGCCGGTGACCACCACCCGCGCCCCGGGGTGCTGCAGGGCCCGGCGGACGAGCTGGCGCGACTGCTGGCCGGCCCGGGAGGTGACCGTGCAGGTGTTGATCACGTACACCTCCGCCTCGCTGTGGAAGGGGACCAGGGTGCAGCCCCGTTCCGTGAAGGCCGAGGCAAAGGCGGCCGATTCGAACTGGTTGACCTTGCAGCCGAGGGTGGTGATGGCGATTCTCTTCATGGACAGTCTCCCGCGATTATCGGTGTCGGCCGGCTGATCACAGCACTGCCGACGACCCGGTCATGCTCATAGAAGACGGCATACTGGCCCGGGGTGATGGCTCGCTGGGCCACAGCGAAGACGATGCGCACGGTGCCGGTGCAATCGACCCGCACCTCGGCTTCGGCCGGCGCATGCCTGGAGCGGAGTTGCACCAGGGTGCGCCAGGGCAGGGGCGGGGGGGCACCGGCCCACCGCAGCGCCTGCACCGTGCAGTCCTGCTGCAGCAGGTCCGCCGCCTTGCCGACGATCACCCGGTTGGCAGCCCCGTCGATGGCGGTCACATACCACGGGGTGGCGTCCGGCAGGCCGAGGCCACGACGCTGGCCCACGGTGAACTGCCAGCAGCCGGTGTGTTGGCCGATCATTTCGCCGTCAGCGGTGACGATCGGGCCAGGGGCGCGGTCCAGCCCGTGGTCGGCGAGAAAGGAGGGCAATCCCCCGCCGAGAAAACAGACGTCCTGGCTCTCCTCGCCGTGGAAGCCCAGGCCGAGCGGTTCGGCCCGGCTAAGGACCGCGTCCTTGCTCCACTCGCCCAAGGGGAAAAGCACGTTGTCGAGCTGTTCCGCACTCAGCCGGGCAAGGAAGTAGGACTGGTCCTTGGCCCGGTGGGCGGCCCGGGCGAGGCGCGGCTGGCCGCCGGTCCGGTCAAGGCGGGCGTAATGGCCGGTGGCGATCCGGTCCATGCCGGCGGCACGCATGGTTTCGGCGAGCAGGCCGAACTTGATCTGCAGGTTGCAGCGGATACAGGGATTGGGGGTCAGGCCGGCTCGGTAGCTGTCGACAAACGGGCGGATGACCCGGTCGGTGAAGGGCCGTTCGAGGTCGATCACGGTCAGCGGCACGGACAGCCGATCGGCCACCTCGTACATCCGCTGCAGCTGCGCCTCCCGTCCGGGCAGGGGCAGGCGCATGAAGAAGCCATGCACCCGCCAGCCCTGCTCGCGCAGGAGCAGGGCGGCAACGGTGGAATCGACTCCGCCGCTCATGGCGACGCCGACGTTCAGTGCGGACATGGGCAGGGGGCGGGTGGCAACCGGTGGCGGGTCGTCGGGCGGTAGCCGGGGTGGAGACCGGGATGGTGGGGGAGGCAGGGAAGGGCGGCGGTCACAACAGTGCGTTCAATACCTCGCAGTCACGGCAGATCTCCATTTTTTCCTTCCAGTTCTTGTGCGCCGTGCAGGCACACAGGGTACCGCTGAGAAACCAGCAGAGATGACCGGCCTGGAATTCCCACGCCGGGCAGTTCTTTTTTTGACCGCATTTTTTCACGGTCCAGCAGTCCCTGCGTTTCATCCGGTCTTCACCGCGCTGGTTGACGACCAGGAAAAACAGCTGCCGCTCGACATGGATGGGGATCGACCGCCAGCCCTGCTCGTAGCTTTGCACGGCCTTCAGGGAGACCCCCAGCAGTTCGGCGAGCGATTTCTGCGTTTTTCCCAGTTTGGCCCGCAGGCTGACGAATGTTTCACGATCCATGATACTCACCCGGAAGGAAGATTGCGTTGGCCAAGAGATACCACACGGTGAGCAGAGCGGCAATCGCTTTTCGCTGGCGTACGGGGCGGGCGAAACCCATGGCCACGGGCCCTGGCGGCTGAAATGGCCATGGAAAAAATCGGCCTGATCGGGTACCTTCGTGCCATCAGGCGGCCGTCCGGCCGAGCCTCAAAAACGACAACGACGCAACGCGCGGAACTGGCGACAGCCCGTGCCGAAGCGCTGGTGCAACTGCCTATGAACGATCAGCAGAAAGAGAACGGGACCGGGCTGGCGCGGTTGCAGCGGGCGCTCCGTTGCTCGTCCGCCGGGCTGGCGGCGGCCTGGAAGAACGAGGAGGCCTTCCGCCAGGAACTGGTCGCCGGCTTGGTGCTGTTGCCGCTCGGCCTGTGGTTGGGCGACAGCGGCGTGGAGCGCGCCCTGCTGGCCGCCAGCGTCATCCTGGTATTCATCGTCGAGATGCTCAACAGCGCCGTGGAGGCGGTGGTCGACCGCATCGGCCCCGAACGCCACGAGTTATCCGGCCGGGCCAAGGATCTCGGCTCGGCTGCCGTCAGCTTCGCCCTGCTGCACTTCGTCGTCGTCTGGCTGTTCGTCCTGCTCGGCTGACGAGACCGGACCGCACCACCGGCGCGTCCGCGCCGCCCTCCGCCCTGACGGCCGCGTCCGGCCGCCTGTCCCCTGCTGCCGTGTTCAAGTCCGGCAGGCGCCGACCTGCCGGTGACCTTTTCAACACCAAACGAGGAGTTCCCCATGCCCGACCCGTTGTTCGACCCCTTTAACGACCGGCTCAGCCGGGACATCCGCAACGACCTGTCCGAATCCCTGCTCACCTGCCTGCAGGAGCGACGCCTGCACGCGGCCCGCACGGTGGCCGACCGTTACCTGGCCGGCCATCCCGCGCCGGTGTACGCAGCCTATATCCAGGATCGTCTGGAGCGGTACGGCCGGTTCCTTGCAGAGGTGGCCGACGACGAAACCGATCCCCTCCGCCTGGGATTTGCGCTTTGGGATCTGGGGCTGCATTTCGAGGTGCACGAGGTGCTGGAGCAGGCCTGGCTGCGCGCCGCCGGCGAGGAGAAGGCCCTGTTCCAGGCGCTCGTCCGCGCGGCCGGGGTGATGATCAAGCGGGAGTGCGGTTTTTCTGCCGCGGCGGCGAAGATGGCAGCCAAGGCCCGGCCGGTGCTCGAGAGGCATCGCGCCCGGCTGGCCGTCTACACCGACGTGGCGGCCCTGTTCCGGATACTGGATGCCGAGGGGTAAGCCGGTCCGAACCGGAGCGCGCAGGGTTCAGCGCTTGCCGTAGGCGTTCAGTTCCTCGAGGATAGGTCCGAACAGCTCTTCATAGGCCGGGATGGCCTTGCGCAGGATCACGTCCAGGTGGGCCAGGTCGTTGCTGTTGACCACCAGGTTGGCACTCAGGGCCAGGGCCTCGAGGTCGTAGAGGGTGTGGAAGTCGTTGCCGATGAGGATGTAGAAGATGTAGCGACGGCGCTCCATGGGCAGCCGCCGCATGTGGGCATGGAAGACCGATCGCGCCAGGGTTTCCTCCATCTCCGCCTGGAGCACGATGCAGGAGAAGTTGACGAACCGCATCCGCTCCAGCGCGTCGGCCACCGAGGCGGCCTGCAGCACCTGGTAGCCGACGCTCTCCAGGGCCTCGCCGATCTGTGCCTGGCGCTCGTCCTGCTGGTGGAGGACAAGCGCCATGGGCACGTCCTCGACCTTTTCTTCGCCCTGGTAGACACCCGTTTCCAGCCAGTCGAGGTTGGGCGGCGGCGGGGGCGCCACCCGGGACGCGTCCGGCCGCGCTGTCGGGGCGGGTTTGTCCAGGGTGATGGCGCCGCGGCAGCGGGGGCATTTCAGGGTCAGGGTTTTGCCGGGTTCGAGCCGGGTCAGGGCCTGCTCGATCTTGGCAGCCTGCTCTGCGGTGAGTTGCAGGGCCTGCTGGCAGTGCGGGCAATGGGTCAGCATGATCGTCGTTCCTTGTGCATGGCAGGGGGGCGGATACGGGCAACCGGGTCGCAGTCGCGATGATCAGCGCAGGTACGGGTCTTTCTCTTCCTCTTCCATGCGCAGGTTGTCGATGTTCGAGGTGCTTTCGCCGCGGGCGGACTTGATCGTGTCCAGGCCGCGCTTGATCTCGCTGCGGTGGGAGGAATAGAGGATGGCCGACTGCTCGGTGATCAGGCCGGCCGCGAAAAGTTCCATCAGGTGCTGGTCAAAGGTGCGCATGTCGCGGGTCGACCCCTCTTTGACCACGTTGTAGAAGGTCTTTTCCTCGGTCTCGCCGTTGATGATCAGGTCCCGGACCCGCAGGCTGGTGCAGAGGATCTCCAGCGCGGCCACCCGGCCGCCGCCGATCTTGGGCAGAAGCCGCTGGCTGACGATCCAGCGGATGGTGTCGGCCAGCCGGTTGCGCACCTGCGGCTGCTCGTCCTGCTCGAACATGCCGAGGATGCGGTTGATCGTCTGGCCGGTGTCGATGGTGTGCAGGGTGGAGAAGACCACGTGCCCGGTTTCCGCGGCGGTGAGCGCGATCTCCAGGGTCTCGCGGTCGCGGATCTCGCCCACCAGGATGACCTTGGGCGCCTGGCGCAGCGCGGCCCGCAGGCCGCTGGCAAAGGTGTCGAAGTCGTCGCCCATCTCCCGCTGGTTGAAGGTCGCCTTCTTGTGCGGGTGGACGTACTCGATCGGATCCTCCAGGGTGACGATGTGCACCGCCCGCTCCTCGTTGATGCGGTTGAGGATGGCGGCCATGGAGGTGGTCTTGCCGGTGCCGGTGGCGCCGGTGAACAGGATCAGGCCGTTGACCTCGCGGGCCATCCTGGTGAAGGAGTCGGGGAAGTTGAACGAGCCGATGGAGGGGATCTTGGTCTCCAGCTTGCGCAGGACCGAGGAGTAGTAGCCCTTCTGGGAGAAGATGTTCACCCGGAAGCGGACCTTGTCGTCGAGCGAGTAGGACAGGTCGCAGCTCCCCTTGGTGACCAGGTCGCGCAGCAGTCGCCGGTTGCCGCCGATCAGGTTCAGGGCGAACACCTCGGTCTGGAAGGGGGTCAGCTCGGTGACCGGCGGCTGGACCTCCACCGGCACCAGCTGGCCGTCGCTCTCCACCTGCAGGGTCTTACCGACGGTGATGTTGAGATCGGACACCCGGTCATGCTTTTTGAGCATGGCGGTGATCCAGTAGTTTATCTCCGGTTGTTTCATGGACGGCACCAGGAAAAAATTGACAAAGACATATACATGGGTAGTATCGCCAACCGAAGGGCAAAGACAAGGAAAAAATCGTAAACCACACGGCGAGGAGAACAATGGCACACCCACTGCGCAGCGCGACAACCACGGAAGGGAGAAGAATGGCGGGCGCCCGCGCCCTGTGGCGGGCCAACGGCATGCGCGAGGAGCAGATCGGCCGGCCGGTGATCGCCGTGGTCAATTCCTTCACCCAGTTCGTGCCCGGTCATGTCCACCTGCATGACATCGGCCAGCGGGTCAAGGCGAAGATTGACGCCCTGGGCTGCTTTGCGGCCGAATTCAACACCATCGCCATCGACGACGGCATCGCCATGGGGCATGACGGCATGCTCTACTCGCTGCCCTCGCGCGACCTGATCGCCGACTCGGTGGAGTACATGTGCAACGCCCACAAGGCCGATGCAATGGTCTGCATCTCCAACTGCGAC
>CAZMNU010000082.1:0-10752 GCA_964567725.1 uncultured Desulfobulbus sp.
CCCGCTGCTGTCCACGGACAGCGGATAAAAAAACGCCCCGGACAATCGTCGGGGCGTGGTGGAGAGACCGCGGGTGGCGGTGCGGTGTCAGCAGAACACGCGGGTGACCTTGTCCTCGTCGCTGGTGGCGGCCTTGGCGGCGATGCGCTTGGCCGTGGCCTCGGCATCGTGGGGAAAGGCGCCCTCCGGGCAGGTGCGCACGCACTGCTGGCAGAGGATGCAGCTGTCGGCCATCACCGGGTAGGGGTCGAGGGTGATGGCGCCCACCGGGCAAACGGCAACGCATTCACCGCACTGGGTGCAGCGGGTCTCGATGGCCTTGGGCGGCGGCATCATCGCCTTGACCTTGGCCAGGCTCTTCGATGCCGACTCGCTGCGCAGCGAGGGCGACAGGTAATCGAGCAGCCGCAGGTCGAGCGCAACGGGTTCGGCCTGCTCCAGGTTGGCCGTCACCCGGGCCACCAGGTCCGCCACCTGTTCGAGATCGAGAGCGTTCGGCCGCCCGGCGCCCAGCGGTTCGGGCGCGGCCCACATGGAGGCGTGCTCGGCCAGTACCTTGGCCGCGCCCACCGGCTGAAAGCCCTTTGCCTGCAGCGCTTCGGCCAGGTCCGGCAGGGCCAGGCCGCTGGTCACCCCGCCCCAGGTGGCAAAGGGCACGGACCAGCCCCGCGCCGTCTTCGGCAATCCCTCGATCCACTCGACCACCAGCGGCAGGGCGTGGTCGCAGTAGACCGGTGAGCCGATCCACACGCAGCTGGGGGTGTCCAGGCCGACCTGGTCCGCCGGCACCGGGCCGCCGGCGGGCACGCCGAGATCCACCAGGCGGACGCTGAGACCGCGATCGGTCAGACAGCGTTCGATGTGACGGGCAACCCGACGGGTGGTGCCGGCGGGTGAAAGAAAGACAACAACATGCTGAATCATACCTTCCTCCTCGATCCTGCGGATCCTGTTGGTTGACGGAATACCTTAGCCCCCGGTGCGGATGGATGTCAACCGGCCGCCGCAGCCGGCCGGCCACCCAGCCGGCCTCGGCCGCCAACCGGTGTGGTGTGCCTTTTCATCCCGGCCGGTCAATGGTATAGTCGCCCGCACCGATCAGACCGCATCCGCAGGCGGACCCGCGCCGACCGCGGCCGGACCCACCACACCGCCCGCCTGCCCCTCTTACCGTCAAGGAGAGATTTCATGTTCAATTTCGAATACTACAACCCCACCCGCATCGTCTTCGGCAAGGACCGCATCACCCAGCTCGGCCGGCTCGTGCCCCCGGAGGCCAAGGTGCTGGTGCTGTTCGGCGGCGGCAGCGTCAAAAAATTCGGCACCCTGGACAAAGTCCACCAGAACCTGGGCGCCCGCCAGGTGGTGGAGTTCGGCGGCATCGAGCCCAACCCGCGCTACTCCACCCTGATGCGCGCGGTCAAGGTGGTGCGTGACGAGCAGATCGACTTCCTGCTCGCCGTGGGCGGCGGCTCGGTCATGGACGGCACCAAGTTCGTGGCCCTGGCAGCCAACCACGGGGACAACTGCGAGGACCTGCTGCAGCATGGCTTCAAGCCGGTGCCGGTGGCCGCGGCCGTGCCGCTGGGCACGGTGGTCACCCTGCCGGCCACCGGCTCGGAGATGAACCATGGCGGCGTGATCAGCCACGGCGCCGGCAAATACCCGATCTTCAGCCCGCTCGTCTTCCCCAGGTTCTCCATCCTCGATCCGACCCTGACCTTCACCCTGCCGCCCACCCAGGTGGCCAACGGCATCATCGACACCTTCATCCACACGGTGGAGCAGTACGTGACCGTGCCGGCCGAGGGCCGCTTCCAGGACCGGGTGGCCGAGGGCATCCTCCAGACCCTGATCGAGATCGGTCCGATCACCCTGGAAAATCCCACCGACTACGACGCCCGCGCCAACCTCATGTGGTGCGCCACCAACGGCCTCAACGGACTGATCGGCGCCGGCGTGCCCCAGGACTGGACCACCCACATGATCGGCCACGAGCTGACCGCCATGTTCGGCATCGACCACGGCAAGACGCTCGCCATCCTCCAGCCGGCGGTGTGGACCGTGCGCCGCGAGCAGAAGCGGGCCAAGCTGCTCCAGTACGCTGAGCGGGTGTGGCACCTGACTGCGGGCAGCGAGGACGAGCGCATCGACCGGGCCATCGAACAGACCCGCACCTTTTTCGAGAGTCTGGGCGTACCCACCCGGCTCACCGACTACGGGGTGACGGCGGCGCACATCGACCCGCTGGTCGCCACCCTGGAGGCGCACGGCATGACTGCGCTCGGCGAGAAGCGCGAGGTCACCCCGGCGGTGAGCCGCGCCATCCTGGAGACGGCCCTGTAAAGGGTCCTGCCCGGTTTTCCTGGTTCCGCCGGTCCCGGCCGCGTCTTGTGCACGCGGTCGGGACCGTGTTCTTTGCAGCCGATCCCCTCTTTTCCTTTCCTGCACCGAGACACGCCCATGCACCCACCCCTGCGCCGTTTCCTGATCCTGCTTTTCCTCTGCCTGGTCCCGACCCTGGCCTGCCGGCCGATGGTCGCGGCCGGAGCCGCCCCGCCCCGGGAGGGGTTCGCCGACCTGGTCGAACGGGTCAAGCCCGCGGTGGTTCACCTGAGCGTGGTCAAGCACCAGGACAAGGAGGCGGCCGGGAGCGGTTCGCCGGATTTTTTCGAGGACAAGCTGGTGCGCGAATTCTTCGGTGACGACCAGCCCGCGCCCCGCACCGGCAAGCCCGAGGAGCGCAGCCAGTACGGCCGCGGCTCGGGTTTTGTCATCGACAGGGACGGCTATATCCTCACCAATGCCCACGTGGTCGCCCGGGCCGAGCAGGTGAGCGTGGTGTTCGCGGACCGGCAGAGCTTCCGGGCAGAGATCGTCGGCACGGACCCGCAGTCCGACCTGGCGCTCCTGCGCATTGACGGCCGCAACCTGCCCGTGGTCGCCTGGGGTGATTCGGCCGCGCTGCGCGCCGGGGACTGGGCCATTGCCGTGGGCGCACCGCTCGAGCGGGTGCAGACCGTGACCGCGGGCATTGTCAGCGCCATCGGCCGGCACAGTCTGGGCATCAGCGACTACGAGGACTTCATCCAGACCGATGCGGCCATCAACCCGGGCAATTCGGGCGGGCCGCTGGTGGACGCGCAGGGGCGGGTGATCGGCGTGAACACCGCCTTTGTCGCCCAGAGCGGCGGCGGCTCCGGCATCGGCTTCGCGGTCCCGGCGAACATGGCCCGGGTGATCGCCGAGCGGCTGCGCGCGGACGGCCGGGTGGTCCGCGGCTGGCTGGGTGCGGCCCTGAAGGACGGCGACCTCGGCGACGGCCCGGCCACGGGCGCGCTGGTGCACGAGGTCGACGGTTCCTCGCCGGCCCGGCGCGCCGGGTTGCGCCAGGGCGACGTGCTCGTGGCCCTGGACGGCGTGCCGGTGACCGGCGCGGCCGAGGTGCGCAACCGTATCGCCCTGGCCCGGCCGGGCAGCAGCCTGCAGATCCGCTTTCTGCGCGACGGCGCCCCGCAGACCGCCACCGTGCGGATCGGCGAGAAGCCCTGAGCTGTGAACGCTTAAGCCCTCCCTCCCGGCCACTCCGGCCGGCTACCGGCACCCGAGGCCGGCCCTGACCCACGCGGTCAGGGCCGGCCTTTTTTTGCCCGGGCGGCCGCCCGGTCGCCCCGGACCGGCGATGTTCAGCTCGCCCCTGTTCGATCTTTACATTGCCTGTACATAGCTGTACAATGGCCCCATGGAACGGGTCATTCTCCACCTCAACATTGCCGATTTTCCCGTGGCCGTGGAACGGCTGCTGGACCGCACCCTGCGCACCAGGGCGCTGGTCATCGCCGAGCCGGCGGCCCGCGCCGTGGTCTACGACATGAGCGACGAGGCCTACGCGGACGGCGTGCGCAAGGGCATGGTGCTCGCCCTGGCGCGCCGCCGCTGCCCGGCCGCGCTCGTCCTGCCGCCCCGGCCGGAGCTGTACCGGCGGGCGCTCGGTCGCTGCCTGGAGCATGCCCTGCACTACACGCCGCTGGTCGAGCCGGCCGGCGGCCAGGGCCACCTCTACCTGGACGTGAGCGGCACGCAGCGGCTGTTCGGCCAGCCGGCGGACATCGGCTGGCGGCTGCGCACCACCCTGCGCCAGGACCTCGGTCTTGATCCCATCTGGTCCGTGGCCCCGAACAAGCTGCTCGCCAAGGTGGCCAGCCGGCTGGTCAAGCCCTGCGGCGAGTACCTGGTGGCCGGCGGCGCCGAGACCGCCTTCCTCGCCCCCCTGCCGCTGCCGCTGCTGCCCGGCCTGCTGCCCGGAGACCTGGATCGGTTGGGCCGGGTGAACATCCGCCGGGTGCACCAGGCCGCGGCCCTGTCCGTGGCCGAGTTGGCCGTGCTCTGCGACGGCCGCGCCCGCCACATCCACCAGACCGTGCGCGGCGTGGACCCGACCCCGGTGGTGCCGGCCGGAACGGGCCGCGCCGACCTCCAGTACCGGCACACCTTTGCCCCGGACACCAATGACGAGCGCAGCGTGCGCAGCGCCCTGGCCGCACTGGTGCAGCAGGCGGGCTGCGTGCTGCGCGGCCGCGGCCTCGGCTGCCGCCGGGTCGGGGTGCAGCTCGTCTACACCGACGGCCTGGGCGTGGTCCGCCAGGCCACGGCCAAACTGCCGGTGGACGACGATTGCGCGCTCGAACAGCTGGCCCGCGCCGCCCTGTACCGCGCCTGGCACCGTCGCACCCGGCTGCGCACCCTGGCCCTGTGCTGCGACCGGCTGCTCCACCCGGTGCGCCAGCTCTCCCTGTTCGCCCCGGCCGACCCGGGCCGCGAACGACAGCGGAGCCTGAGCACGGCCATGGACGCCATCCGCGCCCGCTGCGGCGACACCGCCATCCTCCGCGGCAGCCGGCGGCCGACGGACGCACCGACCGGGGCCGCATGATCGCCCTCGGCCTGCACTCGCACTGCTCGCTCATGCGCGGCACGGCCAGCCCGCGCGCGCTCTGCCGCCGCGTGCGCCAACTGGGCTACACGGCCGCGGCCCTGACCGACACCAACAACCTCTACGGCCTCTGGCCCTTTCTCGCCGCCTGCGCGGACGAGGGACTGACCCCGGTGATCGGCGCGGAACTGCGCAGCACAAGCGGCCGGCTGTTCGCCCTGGTGCGCGACCGGGCGGGCTTTCGCCATCTCTGCCGCCTGCTCACCGCCGTGCACGCCGACCCGGCCCTGGACCTGGGCCAGGCGCTGGCCGAGCAGCACACCGGCCTGCTCCTGCTCGTGCCGGACCCGACCCTGCTCAGCCATTGCCGCGACCTGGGCGCCGACACCATGGCCGCCCTGGTCGACCAGCCCTGCGCAGCCACCAGCCGCCTGCGCCGCGAGGCCCTGCGCTTGGGTGTGCAGACCGTGGCCCTGGTCGAGTCGTTTTTTCCCGATGCGGACGATTTCCCCGCCCACCGGCTGCTGCGCGCCATCGACACCAACACCTCGCTCGCCCGGCTGGACCCGGCCACCCTGGCCGCACCGGACGCCTGCCTGCCCGCGCCGGCCGAACTGGCTGCGCGTTTTGCCCTCTGGCCCGAGAGCCTCACCCCGCTTGCACATGTCGCCGAGACCTGCTCCCTGCGCACCCCGCGCGACGGGCTCGTGCTGCCGCCCTGGGAGGGCGGCGACGCGGTGACGGAACTGCGCCGCGCCGCCCTGGCCGGGGCCGAGCGACGCTACGGCCTGCCCCTGCCGGCCGCGGTCACCAGCCGACTGGACCACGAGCTGGCGGTGATCGACACCATGCGTTTTTCCAGCTATTTCCTGGTGGTGCGCGACATCGTCGGCCCGTTCAGTCGCACCTGCGGCCGCGGCTCGGGCGCGGCCTCGCTGGTGGCCTACTGCCTGGGCATCACCAATGTCTGCCCGGTGCGCCACAACCTCTACTTCGAGCGGTTCCTCAACCCCGGCCGCCTGGACCCGCCGGACATCGACATCGACTTTGCCTGGGACGAGCGCGACCGGGTGCTCGCCTCGGTGCTGGAGCGCTTCGGCTGCCGCGCGGCCATGGTCAGCTGCCACGTCGGCCTGCAGCCGCGCCTGGCCATCCGCGAGACCGCGCGGGTGTTCGGCCTGCCCTCCGGCGAGATCGGCCGGGTCACCAAAAAACTGCCCTGGCTGTGGCGGGCCGATCCGGGCGCGGACGACTATCTCGACACCCTGCGCACCCTGCCGCAGCTGCGCGAGGTGGACCTGGGCGGGCCCTGGCTGGAGATCCTGCGGCTCGCGGCCCGCATCAGCGGTGTGCCCCGCCACCTGTCGGTCCACCCGGGCGGGGTGGTGGTCACCCCCGAACCGGTGAGCGACTACGCGCCGGTGCAGCGCACGGCCAAGGGCGTGCCGGTCCTCCAGTGGGACAAGGACCATGCCGAGGAGGCAGGGCTGGTCAAAATCGACCTGCTCGGCAACCGCAGCCTGGGGGTGATCCGCGACGCCGTTGCCCGGGTGCGGGCCGGCGGCGTGGCCTTCGACGAGCTGCGCTGGCAGCCCGAGGACGACCCGGCCACCCGCGCCACCCTGGCCCGCGGCGGCACCATGGGCTGCTTCTACATCGAGAGCCCGGCCATGCGGCTGTTGCAGCGCCGCTCCGGCCGCGGCGACTTCCACCACCTGGTGATCCACTCGTCCATCATCCGGCCGGCGGCCAACGAGTGGATCCGCGCCTACCTGCGCCGGCTGCACGGCGAACCCTGGCAGCCGCTCCACCCGCTCGTGGCCGGCGTGCTCGACGACACCTACGGCATCATGGTCTACCAGGAGGACGTGTCGCGGGTGGCGGTGCAGTTCGGCTTCTCCCACGCCGATGCGGACCGGCTGCGCAAGATCATGAGCAAGAAGGACAAACAGCGCCAGCTGGCCGACTACCGGGGGCAGTTCTTCGCCGCCGCGGGCGAGCGCGGCGTGGACGCGGCCGCGGCCGAGCGCATCTGGGCGATGATGCTGAGCTTCGAGGGCTACTCGTTCTGCAAGCCGCACTCGGCCAGCTACGCGCGGGTGTCGTTCCAGGCGGCCTGGCTCAAGACCCATTTCCCGGCGGAATTCATGGCCGCGGTGATCAGCAACCAGGGCGGTTTCTACTCGACCTTTGCCTATGTGTCCGAACTGCGCCGGCTGGGGCTGCGGCTGCTCGGCCCGGATGTGCACGCAAGCGACACGCCCTGGCAGGGACGCGGCCGCGAAGTGCGCGTGGGGTTGATGGCCGTGAGCGGGCTGGGCGCGACCACCAGGGGGCGGATCGTTGAGGAGCGGGCACAACGCCCGTTCGCCACGGTGTTCGACTTTCTCGGCCGGGTGCGACCGGAGGAGGACGAAACAGCCGCGCTCATCCAGGCCGGGGCCCTGGACGGGCTGCTCGCCGGGTCCGAGGTGAGCCGGGCGCCGCTCGTCTGGCTGGCGGCCTGTTGGCGGGGGCGTGGCCGCGAGCAGGCGCCGGCCCTGTTCCCGCTCGACCCGACCCCGCCGCCGCTGCCACCCGAGGACGGGCGCGAGCGGCTGCGCGGCGAGTTCCGGGTGCTCGGCTTTCTCCCCGGCGAACACCCGATCACCCTGTTCGCCGATGTGCGCCAGCGGGCCGGGGCGCTGCTCGCGTGCGAGCTGGACCACCTGGGGAGCGGCGAGATCGGCCGGCGGCGGGTGCGCCTGCTCGGCTGGCCCATCGCCGGCAAGGTGGTGGGCACGAAGAGCGGCGCGCCCATGGAGTTTTTCACCTTCGAGGACGAGACCGGCCTGGTGGAATGCACCTTTTTCCCCGGCGCCTACAGCCGCTCTTGCCACCTGCTCGACGGCCGCGGGCCGCTGCTGCTGGAGGGTCGGGTGGAGGAGGAATTCGGCGCCCGCACCCTGACCGTGGAGCGGGTGGCCGGCGCCCGCCAGGGGTTCGCCTTCGACCGCCGGGCCGCCTGAGCAGAACCTTTCGAGTGGGCGGATTTGTGCCCGGCCGCGAGAAGGATTCTTGAGAAAACCGGTGCCACGTGGTTGAATGGCGCCGGCGCGGCGGCCCGGATCCGGCCGGTCCGCGGGTCGCCCGCCGCGATCGTCGCAGCACCAGAGAGGCTGCACTCATCAATCAGCACCTTCGCTGTCCGGCCGGCCGCCATCGGCGCGGCGGACCCGCGAAGGCAAGGAGAATCGTATGGACAGGAACACCATGCGGGCAACGGCCCGCGAACAACTCAAAGGATTCTGCCGGGTCTGCCCGGTGTGCGACGGCCGCGCCTGCGCCGGCGAGGTGCCGGGCATGGGCGGCGTGGGCACGGGCAGCGCCTTCAAGGCGAACATGGACGCGCTCGCCCGGGTCAAACTCAACCTGCGCACCATCCACGCGGTCAAGGAGCCGGACATGCGCCTGACCCTGTGGGGCCGGACGCTGGCCATGCCCATCCTGGTGGCGCCGATCACCGGCTCGTCCTACAACATGGGCGGCACAATGACCGAGGAGGCGTTCATCGCCGAGATGGTCGCCGGCGCGCTCCAGGCCGGCACCCTGTGCATGACCGGTGACGGCGCCGACCCGACCATGTTCGGCAGCGGCATCAAGGCCGGCAAGGCCAACAACGGCGCCTCCATCGCCATCATCAAGCCGCGCACCCAGGACATGATCAGGGACCACCTGCGCACCGCCGAGGAGGCGGGCCTGGTCGCCACCGGCATGGACGTGGATGGTGCCGGCCTGGTGACCATGGCCATGAAGGGCCAGCCGGTGGGCCCCAAGACCCCGGCCGAACTGCACGAGGTGATCGCGGCCACCCGGCTGCCGTTCATCGTCAAGGGCGTGATGACCCTGGACGAGGCCGAGGCCGCAGTCGCGGCCGGGGCCGCGGCCATCGTCGTGTCCAACCACGGCGGCCGGGTGCTCGACTTCACCCCGGGCGCGGCCGAGGTGCTGCCGGCCATCGCCGCCCGCGTCAAGGGCAGGGCGATCATCTTCGCGGACGGCGGCGTGCGCTCCGGCGCGGACGTGCTCAAGCTGCTCGCCCTGGGCGCGGACGCGGTGCTCGTCGGCCGGCCGATGGTGGTCGCCGCCTTCGGGGGCGGCCGCGAGGGCGTGGCCCTGGTGCTCAACCAGCTCAGGAACGAGCTGCTCCAGGCCATGCTCCTCACCGGCACGGCGGACGTGAAGCAGGTTTCCGCGTCCATCCTCCACCGCGAAGATCGCTAAACCGTCCGCCTGCCCGCCGGTTCCCGTCCCGTCAGCGCGGGGCTGGAACCGGCGGATCCCGGGCCGCTGCCGGCGCCCTTGCCCGGCGGCCCGATCAGGGGTAGACTGGCGCACAACCGACCACCCGCACCAGGAGGTGCCCCATGCCACCACTGCCCTGCCGCCTGCTGTTCCCCCTCCTGCTCCTCGCCCTCCTCCTCGGCGGCTGCACCGCCGGTGTCCCGGGCGGGGCCTGGGTCACCGACCCGCAGGTCCGCCAGCTGTTCGAGTCCGGAACGCTCTTGGCGAACCACACCTACTACTACCTGGGTTCGTTCGGTGCGCCCGACTCGATCATCGCCATCGACAACCGCTACACCCTGCGCTCCCGGGTCTGGGCCCGGGCCGAGGTGGACCAGCGGATGCTCGACGGCTGGCTGCAATGGTACCGCACCGAACACTTCCCGCCCGGCTGCGAACTCCGCGGCGGCCGCATCCTCGCCCCGGACGGCCAGCAGGCCGGGGTCTGGTATTCGCAGAACATCATCAATATCGTGCGCATGCCCGAACCCGGGGTGATCGAGGTGTTCCAGCCGCATGCGCCCTCCGGCCACACCTGCCAACGCACCAGCAACGCCAACTTCCTGTTCGACAGGTAGGCCCGGGCGCTGTCTGCGCCGTGCCCGACGGCTGCCGCCATCCACAGTCCACTCTGCCGCCCCGGCTGATCAGCCGGGGCGGCAGAGTGGTCACCGGGTATTTTTTCTCTCCACTTTCTCTCCCGTTTCAGTGCCCCACCCTGGGCAACGTGGAGCGCACCGCGCCCTTCGGCCACAACGGCTATTTCGCCACCCTGGAGGAGATCACCCATTTCTACAACACCCGGGATGTGGGTGCATGGGAGGATCCGGAGGTTGTTCTGAACGTCAACACCGACGAACTCGGCAACCTGAAATTGACCCCCGAGGAGGAAGCGGCCATCATCGCCTTCATGCGCACCCTCACCGATTGACCCGTCCCGCCGCGCTGCCCGCTGGTCGCCGGGCAGCGCGGTCCCGCCCCACCCGGCCCACCCCCGCCGGACCTGCACCATCCCAGCCCTTTCCCCTATGATGCGCGGCCATGATCGCCCCGCAGCCCACAGCCCCGGCCCGGCCGGAAAACGACTCCATCCCGCCCCCCGAACCGGGCCGCACCGGCGAGTCGCCGTCCCTCGTCGCCTGCCCGGACTGCGACCTGCTCAACCGGCTGGACGGCCCGGCCGCGGCCACCCTGCTGTGCGCGCGCTGCGGCGCGGTACTCCGCCGCCATAGACCGAATTCCATCGACCGGACGCTCGCCCTGGTGATGGCGGCCCTCCTGCTCTTCACCCTGGCAAACTCCTTTCCCTTCCTGGCCATGAAGAGTGGCGGTTTCGTCCAGGAGACCACCCTGCTGAGCGGCGTCCAGGAACTCTGGCGCCAGGGGCTACGACTCCTGGCCGCACTCGTCTTCTGCACCTGCGGGCTCGTGCCAGCGGCCCAGCTGACCGGCTTGCTCGCCATCCTCCTGCCGCTGCGGCTCGGCCGCCGGCCCCC
>CAZMNU010000083.1:0-6075 GCA_964567725.1 uncultured Desulfobulbus sp.
CCCTTGATCAGGTAGGTGGGCACGAGCCACCCCTGCCAGCTGTCCGGATAGTTGCTGCCCAGATCGAGGATGGCGCCGGAGTTGATCCCTTTATCGTAGATTTCCTGGATGTTTTCCGTCCAGGATTCCATGTCCACATCCACGTCCCCGCGGATGAGGCCGTTGACCATGGGAATGGTTTCGCCGGTCATGTACTCCATCCGGTAGCCGTAGGCATTCTCGAGAAAAAAGCCAACGATGCGGTTGTGCACCTGGACGCTCTCCCAGCTTTTGTCCGCCATGCGGACCAGGGGTTTGTCCGCGGCAACGGCCGGCAGGCTGAAGGCCGCCAGGAGCAGTCCGCAGACAAGAGCCCGGCAGGCGGGAAGGACATGTCGTCTGAACGATGTGCGATTGGATGGCATGGGGTGACTCCTCTGGTTCAAGGGACAGGGACACCGGTGTCACGGACAGCACGTGCCAGTGCGCCGCGACCAGGTCCCAAGGGGGACGATCGTCACGGCCGGAACCGATGAGTGATTGAGGACGATGGAACGACAGGAACGGAAGGCGGAGGGACCGGGATACCACCCGGTATCCGCACAGCGGAGAACACGAATATTGGTACGTGTTCGATTTTATTAAACTACGGCAGGGCGCGGGACGAGGTCAAGCCTCTTTTTCAAGAAAGTCAAGGGGAAAGTTCGATAATCGCTGGGAGTTCAGTCAATTAGGCATGGCAAAAAAATCAGCCTGGACGTGTTTGCCGGTGAAACATCAGGCCGAAAGTCCTGCTTCGCTTCTGCGACAGGGTCGGACCATCGCCAGGACAACGGTCCGGCCGTGGGTGGCAGGCCCGGGGCGATCCGTCTTGCCTTGCTCCCCCTTCGGTCTTAGTGTGCGGAAAAACGTTCCTGCCCCGCGATCCCCGATGCGCGGAAACTGTTTTCGCCGTGCCGAAGGGGCACCGTCCTGGTCGGTGCGCCTGCCCGGCGGCCGCTCCGCCGGGACCGGGACAAGGAACAGGTCATGTCCAATGAACATCTGCCCATGGAAGACGTGTATGTTCCGATCGCTCCTTCCCCTGCTTGTCCTGCTCGTGCTTGCCTGCGCCTCACCGGTGCTGGCCGGGCCGACCGTGCTGTTTCTCGGTGATTCGCTCACCGCCGGCCTCGGTGTGGAACCGGAGGAGGCCTATCCCCACCTGCTCGGCGCCATGCTCGCCCGTGACGGGATGGACGGGGTGCGGGTGATCAACGGCGGCATCAGCGGCTCCACCTCGGCCAGCGCCCCGGCACGGCTGCGCTGGTACGCCCGGGTCAAGCCCGAGGTCCTGTTCCTCGCCCTGGGCGCCAACGACGGGCTGCGCGGCCTGAGCGTGAGTGAACTGGAACAGAACCTGGAGACGGTCATCGTCCAGGCGAAAGACCAGGGCATGCGCGTACTGCTCGCTGGCATGGAACTGCCGCCCAACTACGGCGAGGGGTACACCGCCGAGTTCCGCCAGGTGTACCGCGACCTGGCCGACCGCCACGGTCTGCCGCTGTTGCCCTTCCTGCTCGAAGGGGTCGGCGGGGTGGCGGAACTGAACCAGGCGGACGCCATCCACCCGAATGCCGAAGGCCACCGCCGCATCGCCGCCCACGTCTACCCCTTCCTGCGCGACCAACTCGGCGCCGTCCCGGTGCAGCCATGAGCGCGCCGCCGGACAGGGAGGAGACGGTGCTCGTCCAGGTGGACAACCTGGGCAAAAGGTATGCCCAGCCCGACGGCGAACCGCTGGTGGTGCTGGCCGGGGCCGCCCTGTCGCTGGCGGCCGGGGAGACCCTGGCCATCACCGGTCAGTCGGGCAGCGGCAAGTCCACCCTGATGGCCCTGCTCGCCGGGCTCGACCGGCCGGACAGCGGCCGCATCCTGGTGGCCGGCCGGGACCTGGTGGGGATGGCCGAGGCCGAGCTGACCCGCTTCCGGGCCGGCCACATCGGCATCGTCTTCCAGCAGTTCCACCTCATGCCGCACCTCAGCGCCGAGGAGAACGTCAGCCTGCCGCTGGAACTGCTCGGCCGGCCCAGCCCGCCCGAGGCTATTGGCACCCTGCTCGACCGGGTCGGCCTGGGCGCGCGCCGCCGCCATCTGCCCGGCCAGCTGAGCGGCGGCGAGTGCCAGCGGGTGGCCATCGCCCGCGCCCTGGCCGTGGCGCCGGACCTGCTGCTCGCCGACGAGCCCACCGGCAACCTGGACGTGGCCACCGGCCGCTCGGTGGCTGACCTGCTCTTCCACCTGGCGGAGCGGGAGCGCATGACCATGATCGTGGTCACCCACAACGAGGAACTGGCCGATCGCTGTACCCGTCGGCTACGACTGGAACGGGGCCTGCTGCTGTGAGGGTGTGGCTGAAACTCGGCTGGCGGGAGATCACGCGCAGCCCGCGGTTCACGACCCTGTTCGTGCTCAACCTGGCGCTCGGCCTGGCTGGCTTCCTGCTCATCACCGCCTTCGGCGGTTCGCTCGGCCGCCACCTGGACGACAACCTGCGCGAGATGCTCGGCGCGGACCTGGTGCTGCGCTCCTCCCGGCCGCTCACTGCCGGGGAGCAGGATCTGGGCCGTACCCTGACCGGTCCGGGGGCGGTGCAGGCCAAACAGCTCAGCTTCTATTCTATGGTGCGCGGACCGCGGCTGGCCCGGCTGGCCCGGGTGGTGGCCGTGGACGCGGCCCACCCGCTCTACGGAAGTCTTTCTTATGCAGGCGACGCGGTGCACGAACAGGTGATCGCCACCCTGCAGCGCGAACGCACGGTGCTGCTCACCCGCGAGGCGGCCCGCGCGCTCGCGGTCGAGGCGGGCGAGACCCTGACCATCGGTCGGGCCGACTACCGGGTCGCCTTTTTCCTCGAGCGTGACCCGGCCGCCGAGTTCACCGCCATCGATCTCGCGCCCAAGCTCTTCCTCGGCCTGCCCCAGGTGCGGGAATCCGGCCTGATCCGCTTCGGCAGCCGGGTGAGCTACCAGACCCTCATCCGCCTGCAGGCGAACACGGCCGCGGCCGCGGTCGCCGCCCGCCTGGAGAAAGCCCTGGCCGTGACCGCCGGCGGCGAGACCCCGGTGCGGGTGGCCACCACCGCCGAGGTCAACCGCCGGCTTGGCCAGGTGGTGGGCTTCTTTGCCGAATTCCTCGGCCTGGCCTCCATGGTCTCGCTGTTCCTCGCCGGCCTGGCCGCGGGCCACCTGTTCCAGGAGCAGTTGCGCGCCCGCCGCCGGGAAACCGCCATCCTGCTCAGCCTGGGCGCCCGCCGTGCGGCCGCCCTCGGCCTGCACACCGGCGTGCTCGCCGTGCTCGGCCTGGCCGCGGCCCTGCTCGCCATCCTCTTCGCCTGGCTGCTGCTGCCGTTTTTTGCCCTCCTGTTCCGCGGCCTGCTCCCCGCCGGCCTGCACCTGGGTATCGGCCCCATGGACGCGGCCCTGGCCGTGATCGTCGGCGTGGTCGGCAGTTTCCTGTTCTGCCTGCCAGTGAGTCTGCGCCTGGCCGCGGTGCAGCCCCTGCACCTGCTCCAGCAGACGGCCGAGGCCCCGCCCACGCAGACCGCTGCCCTGCGCTTACTGCCGCTCCTCGGCCTGCTGCCCGCGCTCGGCCTGCTCTTCCTGCTGGCCAGCCGGCTGGGCGGCTCCCTGTTCTCGGGCGCCGTGTTCACCGGCGGGCTGGTGGTGCTGCTTGGCACGCTCTTTCTCTTCGCCCGGCTGCTGCTCGCCGGCTGCCGCCTGCTCGCCGCCCGGGCGGGCCTGACCCTGCGCATCGTCCTGCGCAACCTGTACCGTAATCGGCTGGCCGCGGCCTCCCTGTTCACCGCGCTCGCCGCCGCGCTGCTGCTCGTCGCCCTCATCCCCCAGGCCGAGCGGGGCCTGCAGGCCGAAGTCAGCCGGCCGGAGAACATGGAACTGCCCGACCTTTTCCTGGTGGACATCCAGCCGGAGCAGCAGCAGCCGCTCGCCGACTTCTTCCCGGACGGAGGTCCCCGCCTGTCCGAGCCGGCGCCCATGGTGCGCGGCCGGATCGTGCGGATCAACGGGGTGCCCTTCGCCGACTGGCGGCAGCAGCACGTGGACAGCGAGGAGCGGGTGTTCCGGCGCACCGAGTTCAACTTCTCCAGCCGCGCCCAGCTGGATGCGAGCGAGACCGTGGTGCGCGGCCGCCCGATGAGCACCGGGCCGTGGACCGGCGAGGGGATGTTCGAGATCTCCATGGAGCAGCAGTTCAGCCAGCGGCTGGGGGTGACCATCGGCGACCGGATGGTCTTCGACATCCAGGGGATCGAACTGGAGGGGGAGGTGGTCAACCTGCGCAGGGTGCGCTGGAACAGCTTCCAGCCCAACTTCTTCCTGCTTTTTCAGCCGGGGGTGCTCGACGAGGCGCCGCGCACCTACCTGGCCTCGGTGAGCCGGGTGAAGGCGGCGGACAAGGTGGCCCTGACGCGGCGGCTGTCCGCCGCCTTCCCGAACCTGTCGGTGATCGACGTCAGCCAGGTGGTCGACCAGTTGGGGGCGATCGCCGGCCGGGTGGCGGGCGCGCTCCGCTTCATGGCCGGGCTGGCCATGGTCACCGGCCTGGTGGCAGTGTTCGCCATCGCCCGCCAGGAGGCCCTGCGCCGCGAGCGGGAGATCAACCTGCTGCGCGTGCTCGGCGCCTCGGTCGGCCGGGTGCGGCTGCTCATCATGCTCGAGTTCGGCCTGGTGGGTGCGGCGGCCGGGCTGAGCGCGCTGCTGCTCAGTTACGCCGCCTCCTGGGCGGTCGCCTGGCTGCTGTTCGACCGGTTGTGGCGGTTCGACTGGCTCTCCGCCCTGCTCCTGTTCGTTGCCGCCACCCTGGTCTGCGCCGGCACCGCCCTGTTCGCGGCCGATTCGGTCCTCCGCCGCCGGCCGGCGGCCCTGCTCGGCTGAGGTTCAGCCCGCCTCCTTCTCCATCACCCTGACCACCGCCGCCGGCGCGAACAGCGCCCGGCACCAGCGCCAGCCCTCCACCAGCCGGCTGCGGAACGAGGTCTCCTCGGCGCTCCGCAGGCCGAGTCGCCCGGCCACCAGGTCGAGGTGGGCGGCAGCGGCCGGCAGCAGGCGGAACAGCTGCACCCGGGTTGTCTCGCTCTCCTGCCACCACACCACCGGCGAGAGAAGACCGCGGCCGAGCGAGCAGGCGGCCGGGTCGATGGCGGTGTGCAGGGTCCGCTGGCGGCCCATCAGGAGCGGTCGCCAGGAGAAGGCGAGGACCCCGGCCCGCACATCGAGGCGGCCGCAGGTGAGCGGCGGCAGGCTGCCCAGCCGGCAGCTGGTGAAGCAGCGGAGCGGACGGTCGGCCGCGGGCGCGGGTGTCGGCCGGCGGAGCAGCCGATGGCAGACCAGGTCCCGGCTGACCAGGGTGCCGAACACCACCAGCCGCACCGCCCGCGGCAGGAGCCACACCGCGAGCACGACCAGGACCAGGGCGAGCAGCTGGCCGGGCAGGGTGCCCGCCAGACCGAGCAGCACCACGGCGACAGTCGTCTTGGCCACGACGAGCAGGGAGTCGAGCAGGGAAGAGGGCGAGAGCAGGATGAGCACGTTGCCGGCCTGGGCCAGCACCCAGACCGCAGCGTAGAGGACAAGGGCGGCGCACCCGGCGAAGAGGGTGGCAAGCGCTCCCGGTGCAACCGCAGCCGCAGGCGCACCGGCCCAGGCCGCAGGCACGAGGAAGTTCGCCGCCTGCGCGCCGAGCGCCTGCAGGCCGGCGAAATCGCCGTCAGCAAAGGCGCTGGCCAGCACCGCCAGGGCGAGCAGGCCGCTGGCGTTTTTTTCGAGCAGGGTTTCCAGCGCGTCCAGCGGTACGACGAGGAGCTTGGGCAGGGCCACCTTGCTCGAATCCTTGAGGAAGACGAGGCCAAGGAGCACGGCCGCCGGGCCCCAGAAGCGGGGCGAGGCGTGCCAGGGCAGGGCGGGTCGGTCGGTTTCCGCCGCCGTCAGGTAGCGGCCGGCGCCGAGCAGGACCACGCCGAGCAGCGGGCTGACCGCCACCCCGGTGGTCAGGGTCAGCTCCCGGGCGAGTCGCTCCCCCTGGCGGAGTGCGTCCGGC
>CAZMNU010000083.1:6175-10517 GCA_964567725.1 uncultured Desulfobulbus sp.
CTCGTCCTCGGGCCGCATCACCCGGCAGGCGAGCACGCCCTCCGGGAAAGAGCCGTAGACGGCCTGGCGCGGGACCTGCAAGGTGCCGTCGTCGTCCAGCCGGATCATGGCGACCACGTCGCCGCCGTTGCCGAGGGTGAGTTCGCAGGGAATCATGCGCATGGGGTCCGCTCCTGCCGCCTGACGGCGTGTCAGCTGGTTTTCTCGCCCTGTTCCGGGCTGATCGAGGACTGGCTCTTGAATTCCGGCATCTGGGTGGTGTGCTCGAGCAGGGACGGCGGGCCGTTGAGGGCGTCGAGGATGCCCCGGTCGCGCTGGTACAGGTCGGGCATGAACTGGACCTGGCCGTTTTCGGCGTTGGCGGTCAGGTACATGAGGAAAATGGGCAGTGGCTCCTTGAGGAAGATGGTCGAGGTCTTGCCGCTGGCCAGGACCTGGTCGAAGCGGGCCGCGGTGGTCGGGTTGCCGGGGTCGTTGGCGATGAGCATCTTGCCCAGGTCGAGCGGATGCTGCACCCGGATGCAGCCGTGGCTGAAGGCCCGCCGGGCCTTGTCGAACAGCGACTTGCTCGGCGTGTCGTGCAGGTAGACGTGATACGGGTTGGGGAAGATGAACTTGATCAAACCGAGGGCGTTGTCCGGGCCCGCGTCCTGGCGCAGGGTATAGGGCGGCCGTTTGCCCAGGTACTGGCCCCAGGGGACGGTGGTCGGGTCGACCTCCTCGCCGCTGGCGGTGAGCACGCGCAGCCTCTGTTTGGCCAGATAGTCTTTCTCCGTGAGGATGCGCGGCACGGTTTCGTTCTTGAGGATGTCCGGCGGTATGGTCCAGGTCGGGTTGAGCACCAGGTAGGTGATGGCCGAGCGGAACACCGGGGTCTGGTTGAAGGGTTCGCCGACCATGACCCGGGTCTTCCAGACCAGCCGGCCCTGGTGGTAGTACTGCAGGTTGAAGCCGGCGATGTCGATGACGATGTTCGCTGCGGGCATGTCGTGCATTACCCAGCGGGCCCGTTCCAGGTTGACGCGGATCTGGCTGATACGATCGGCCACCGGAATGTTCATGGCCGCCAGGGTGGCCTTGCCGGCGATGCCGTCCGCTTCGAGATGGTGGCGGGTCTGAAAGGCGCGGACCGCACCCGCGAGTACCTCGTCATAGAACAGGGGATGGGCGGACTCCCAGGTGAGGTCGCCGGTGACCGCCAGCCGGGCGCGCAGGGCCTGCACGCGTTCATGGCGCATGCCCGGCTTAAGGCTCGGGCCCGGAGGCACCGGCTGCCAGCCGCCGCTGCCGGCGATCTTCCGGTACCGGCTGAGCGCCCGTTTCAGGCTGGCGTAGGCCGGGTGGGCGGGTTCCAGTTCGTCCAGGGCCTTGCGTACGGTGGCGGTGCGCAAGGCGGTGAGAAAGGTGTCCATGAGCGAAGGCCGGGGCGCGGGCGAGTCCAGGTTGAGCCGTTCCTCGACCTCACGCGGGTTGACCTTGCCGTGGCGCTTGTGCTGGGCGAGCAGCATGAGCGCGTCGGAGAGCAGCAGGTCGTATTCGAGCAGCTTGGCCCGGGAGGGCGCGGTCTCGAGCTCGTGACCGTAGCGGCTGATGGCCTGCAGGTGGTAGTCGTCGGGGATCAACCCCTCCTCGGCGCTGCCGGCGATGGCGGTGAGCAGCTGGGTGAGGTTGCGACGGTCCGTCCACAGGGGCTGGAACCGGTTCTTGCGGTAGAGGTCGAGCAGCAGCCCGGCCGCATAGATCGTTTCCCCGCCGATCTTCCGTTCCTCGCCGAAATGGAGCTGTTCGAGCCGCTGCTGCACGAACAGCTGGCCCGGGTCTTCACTGGCCGCGGCCGGGGTAATGCACAGCAACAGGACAAGGAGGACAACCCAGCCCCGCAGGGGGACAGGGACAACGGGCGAAGGGCAAAAGATCATGATTTCTGCGTCGGGGCTGGGGCGGCGGGCGGCCGCCGGTTGGGGCGTTGTTGCCTACGGCGGACAGAATACGGGAGAGGTGGACCGGTGACAAGCCCTAGTTGCCCTCGGCCGGGCGAAAAGGGCGGCTCCGCTCGGTTTTTTCTGCCGGCCTGTTCCTGTTTGACCGGGGTTCGCCGTTTGTGCTATCCTTTGCCAGTTGACCAGAACCAAGGAGTCGCCATGTCCCTGTCCGCTGTCTCGCCCGTGCTTGCCTGGTTTCTCCTCGGTATCCTGCTGTTCGCCCTGGAACTGGCCCTGCCCGGCATGATCGTCTTCTTCTTCGGGGTGGGTGCCTGGTGTGCGGCCCTGGCCGTGTTCCTCCTGCCCCTGTCGCTGGCCGGCCAGCTGCTGGTCTTCCTCGTCACCAGCCTGGTGGCGCTCGTGCTGTTGCGCGCCACCGTGAAAAAGGTCTTCCTCGGCGGGAAGCTCGAGGTCGACGCCATGGAACACTCCATCCCGGCCGGGGCCACCGGCGAGGTGATCGAGGACATCGTGCCGCCGGCGGCGGGCACAATCAAATACGGCGGCTCGTTCTGGCGGGCCACCGCGGACCGGCCGATCCCCCGGGGCACGGTGGTGGCCATCGTCGAGAAGAACAACCTGTCAATCAGGGTCCGCGTGGCGGGCCCGGAGGGAGAAGCCTGATGGACAACATGCTGATCGGCGTTTTCGTGCTGGTGGTGTTCGTGGTGGTCGTGCTCGTCAAGACCGCGGTGGTGGTCGACCAGCAGTACGAGTACGTGGTCGAGCGGCTGGGCAAGTACCGCACCACCCTGGAGGCCGGGTTCCACATCCTCATCCCGTTCTTCGACAAGGTCGCCTACAAGCGGAGCCTCAAGGAGCAGTCCATCGACATCCCGGCCCAGACCTGCATCACCGCCGACAACGTCAGCATGGAGGTGGACGGCTGCCTGTACCTGCAGGTGGTCAATTCCCGGCTCTCGGCCTACGGCATCGACAACTACCACTACGCGGTGGCCCAGCTGGCCCAGACCAGCCTGCGCTCGGCCATCGGCAAGATCAGCCTGGACAACACCTTCGAGGCCCGCGAGAACCTCAACCAGCAGGTGGTCGACGCCCTGGACGAGGCCTCGCAGAACTGGGGCGTCAAGGTGCTGCGCTACGAGATCAAGGACATCCAGCCGCCCAAGAGCGTGCTCGAGGCCATGGAAAAGCAGATGCGGGCCGAGCGCGAGAAGCGGGCCGAGATCGCCAAGTCCGAGGGCGAGCGCCAGTCCACCATCAACCGCGCCGAGGGTGACCGGGCCGAGGCCATCGCCCGTTCCGAGGGCGAGAAGATGCGGCGCATCAACGAGGCCGAGGGCCAGGCCCAGGAGATCCTCAAGGTGGCCGAGGCCACCGCCGAGGGCATCCGCCGGGTGGCCGAGGCCCTGAGTTCGCCCGGCGGCCAGGACGCGGCCAACCTCGAGGTGGCCAAGAAGTACCTCGACCAGTTCGGCAAGCTGGCCAAGGAGAACAATACCATGATCCTGCCGGCCAACCTGACCGACGTCTCGTCCATGGTGGCCACGGTGATGTCCACCCTGGACCACACCCGCAAGAGCGACACGCCGCGCGTCCAGGCCCCGGCCTGAGCCCGCTTTGCCCTGAGCCCGCGCCGGGAGACCGTTCATGTGGGATGAGCGCTACGATACCGCCGAGTACCTGTACGGCACCGCGGCCAACGATTTCCTGGTGGCGATGATCGACCGCATCCCAGCCGGCCGGGTGCTCTGCCTGGCCGAGGGCGAGGGCCGTAACGCCGTGTTTTTGGCCGAACAGGAGCGGTCGGTGACGGCGGTGGACAGTTCCCCGGTCGGCCTGGCCAAGGCCCGGCGGCTGGCGGCCGAGCGCGGGGTGCGCATCGACACGGTGGTCGCCGACCTGGCCGATTACCCCATCCCGGCCGGCCACTGGGACGGGATCGTCTCCATCTTCTGCCACATCCGGCCGGACCTGCGCGTGGACCTGCACCGCCGCTCTGTGCAGGGACTGCGGCCCGGCGGCGTGTTCGTGCTCGAGGCCTACACCCCGGCCCAACTGCGCCACCGCACCGGCGGCCCGCCGGACGAGGACAAGCTCATGACGCTCGCCGGCCTGCGCCGGGAACTCTCCGGCCTGGACTTTGTCCACGCGGTCGAATGCGAGCGCGAGGTCTTCGAAGGTCGGCTCCACCATGGCCTGGGCGCTGTGGTGCAGGTGATGGCGGTCCGACCCTGAGTGCGGCATCCCGGCCTTCGCCCGATTGCGTCCGGCAACCGCGCCTTCCCCTTTTCATTGCACCGTTTCCGGCCCTGCCCGCGCAGGGCCTTCTCCCCCGCAGCCTGGAGGTCTCCATGGCAACGAACGACAAGCCCTCTTTCTATCGCAAGGTGAGCGAA
>CAZMNU010000084.1:0-4231 GCA_964567725.1 uncultured Desulfobulbus sp.
CAAGATTTTCCTTATCCGTAATTTTTACTTCTGAATAACTAGGAAATGACTGTGTTCTTTCAGGTATCTGAAGATCAGTCTTAATGTTGCAAGTGCCACCCTTGAGAGAAATATATTTAGATTTAATGCCACATAAAGAGTTATTCAGATATTGTTTTGCACTCTTTGTGTCTGAAAGTGAATTGAAGGATATCTGATCAATGATGAGATCTAAATTGATTTTGAATTCCCTCGCCATTCTGATTGCCAAGGATTTCTCTTTGACTCCGAGGCTCCTCACGATCTCTCTCTGGCCAATAACAGGCTTGAGAGAATTTGGCCATGCTTGGCGGAAATAGTAGGTGTCGTGCTTCTTGAGCAGATAGGAAGGGGTGCCCATGACAAACCTCTTTGTACCAATGGTTTGTATCAGATGGGCTTTTGTTCGACAGACAACAAAAAACCCGCTGATATCTTGAGCAATATCAGCGGGTTATCTGTATGTGGTGACCCCAAGGGGACTCGAACCCCTGTTACCGGCGTGAGAGGCCAGTGTCCTAGGCCGCTAGACGATGGGGCCGTCCAAGCAAGTGCTGACCCTTCTAAAATATCTCCGCGGCTTTGTCAAGCGGGTTTGTTTTTGCCGAGGACAAAAACGGCCCGCCGGGCATGGGTGCGGTCCTCAGCCGAGGGTGAGGCGGTTGCGCCCCTCCTTTTTGCTCCGGTAGAGCAGGGTGTCGGCCCGCTTGATCAGGCTTTCGGCGGTGTCATCGCGGTGCGCCACGGTCGCCCCCAGGGAGATGGAGACGCCCAGGCGGGCCTCGTCGTGCATCAGAAAGGACTGGTTGACGAGTACCCGCATCCGGTTGCCCAGAGCCTCGAGATTATCGGCGTCGATATTGCGGACCACGCCGACGAACTCCTCCCCGCCCCAGCGGCCGTACACGTCAAAGGTCCGCGAATTGGCGGTGAAAGTGCTGGCCACCAGTTTGAGCACCTCGTCCCCCACATCGTGGCCGTAGGTGTCGTTGAACCGCTTGAAAAAATCGATGTCCATGAACAGCAGGCCAAAGGGTATGCCGTAGCGCCGCATCTCCTCGAAGCGCGCCTCGATTTCCCGCAGCAGGTAGGTCCGATTGGCCAGTTGGGTGAGGTTGTCGAGCAGGGCCAGCTGCTCGAGTTCCCGCACGCGGGAGTTGTTGGCCAGGATGTTGCTCAGGTCGGTGAACAGCTCGATCCCGCCCACCACCTGCCCCTGGCGATCCTTGAGCGGCCCGGTGCGCACCAGTACCGGCACCCGGTGGCCGTCCTTGTGACGCAGGAACACCTCGGCCTCGCGGCCGACACTATCGGCCATGGTCATGGCCAGCGGGCACAGTCCCCGGCAGAGGCTGCGGCCGTCGGTGTCCACGTGGACCAGGATGTTGGCCGCGCAGGAGCGACCCAGGACCTCGGCCGCCGTGTACCCGGTGATGCGCTCGGCCGCGTGGTTCCAGAAGGTGATGACGCGGTGGGTGTCGGTGAAGTAGAGACCGTCGTGCAGGTTCTCGAGGACGTCGGCGAGCTGTACGTTGTCCAAATGCATGGGGTTCGCGGGAGGGGCTGGCAAAATTTTGCAATCGTTCGCCTTCCGTGGTCCGACTGAAGGCTCCTCAAGGCGTTGCCTGCGCTGCCCGGAAAGGCCTCTCTCGCCGGTCGCCGGCGGCCTGGTCGCAACAGCGCGGGTATCTCCGGGATCAGCCTTGCAGGTACTTGGTGATCTCCTCGAGGGTGATGATCTCGATGGCCGCCTCCATGTTGCGCGACCTGACCCGGCTGGGCGGGGTCTGCCCCTGGGCGAGCGGCAGCAGTTCCGGCTTGCGGTCGTCGACAAAAAGGATCACCGCCGGCGCGCGCACGGTGTCTTCCAGGCGAAAGCCGGACAGCTTGGTGGTTTCGGCGTCGATGACGACGGTGTCGTTGTCTATCTTCATGATCTCTCCCCTGTCGTATCAGGTGATGTCTGTGCACCGCCCGCCACGCAGTGCGGCCGACGAGCGGTGGACTGGAGGTGATTGCGGCCGGGATCCGTCAGTCGCCCGCGGCGAAGCGGCGTCGGCCGTGTTCCTGCATGGCCAGCACGGCGGCGCGAATGGCATCCCATTGCCCGCTCCACCGGTCGTAGCTGTCCGCCTGCAGAAGCGTGCGATACAGGGCCAGGACATTGTCCAGGCCCACGGTCTCCGCCAGCAGCTCCGCCGGGAAGGACCCATCCAGCTCGGCCGGCCATGGGTCGCGCTGGTAGAAGGCGAGCCGGCCGAAGTACAGGGCCAGTTCCTGCAGCAGGTCCCACAGTCCGGCCCGCCAGGCGGCCAGGTCTTCGTTCCGGTGCAGCTGCTCCAGGCAGGCGGTCAGGCCGGGACTGGCCAGGTCGACCAGGGCGAAGCGGTAGCGGCCGTCCGCGGGCGGCTGTTCGCCGTTGACCTCGTGCCAGCTGACCAGGGCATGGGCGCGGGTGGCGATGCGCATGGCCTGGAACCGGGTCCAGAGGAGGAACTCGTACCAGGCCTGGGCAATGGCCTGCTCCTGGGTGAAGCGGTAGACGTTGCCGTGGTCCGCGCTATAGCGGCGCAGGTTGTTCAGGTGGATCAGGTCGCCCACCAGGGTGTGGAGAAAGGACAGCCCGGAGATCGCCGCCTTGTTGAGCAGGATGCGGTGGCCCGGGTTCCGGCCGCTGTCGAACACCGGCCGGCTGGCAGGGGTTTCCAGGCCAAGCGGGGCGTAGTAGAGGGCCACCTGGTCGCACTCGTCCGCGAAATTGTCGGTCTTGACGATCCGCACCGCGGCGGTCAAGGCCGGGTCCAATTCCGCGGGGCGCGCAAAGGCGAGCGCCCTGGTCAGCAGGGCCGTCTCCCGGCTGGTAAAGTTGTCGAGTTGCATGCGTTGGTATCGCTCTCCATGAAAAAAGGCAGCCGCGCCGGGCTGCCCTCGTGCTGCAGCGGGCGGTACGAGCCGCCCGCGCGGTTATTTCTTCTCGCCTTCGGCCTGCTTGGCTGCCAGGCGCTCCGCTTCCCGCTCGAGCAGTTCGCCGAGCGCCCGGGCGGTCTCGCCGGCCACGCGGAGACAGTGCTGCCGCCGGCTGTCCGGGTTGCCGTAGAATTCCTTGACCTGGTCGCGCTCCTTCCAGTCGACCCGGGCGATCTGACAGCAGTTGATGCCGCCGTACTCGGCGGTCAGGTCTTCGAAATTCTTCATGACCATCTTGGTGGCGTTCCACATGCGCGGGTTTTCCTTCTCCTCCAGGCTGGAACGGCTGTACAACGTGCCGAGTACGCTCACCGCGCCCACCAAGGCGCCGCAGATGTTGCCGGTGCCGCCGATGCCGCCGCCAAAGGCGCCGAGCGCCTTGATCACCCCCGGATCATCGACCCCCAGCTTCTCCATGCCGACCATGGCCAACACCTGGCTGCAGTGCAGTCGTTTCATGAACAGGTCGATCGCTTTTTCCCGCATTTCGTCTGGTGTCATCATTTCCTCCATGGCGTTCAGGGGACAGGTGGCCTATATTGAAAGTCGTATAGCTTACCCGATTCGCTCCGGTCGGCGCACCGGTTTTTCACCCGCACCGCAAAAAACGACCAGAACACGTGCAGCTCCCCCTGTCTTCGGAAACCGTCATTGTCCTTGATTTCGAGACCACCGGCATGTCGCCCGACCACGGCGACCGGCCCATCGAGGTGGGCGCGGTGCGCATCGAGGGCGACATGATCGTCGACCGGTTCCAGCAGCTGATGAACCCCGGGTTCACCATCAGCCGGTTCATCGAGTCGCTCACCGGCATCAGCAACGACCTGGTCGCCGAGGCCCCGGACTGCGAAACGGTCATGGCCCGGTTCGCCGACTGGATCGGCGACACGCCGCTGGTCGCCCACAACGCCGGCTTTGACAGCCGTTTTCTCGACGCCGAGCTGGCTGCGCTCGGCCGCCAGCGGACAAACCCCATGGCCTGCACCATGCTGGCGGCGCGGCGGCTCTTTCCCGAGGCGGCCAACCACAAGCTGGCCACCCTGGTGCGCCACTGCGGCATTCTTTCCGGCACCTTTCACCGCGCCCTGGCCGATGCGGAGATGACCGGGCACCTGTGGATCGCCATGACCGACCTGCTGAAAAGCCGCCACGGCCTGCTGACCGCGCCCTTCCCGCTCATGCAGGAACTGTCCCGCATGGGCCGGGCCAAAGTGGGCCGCCACCTGCAGGCGGTGGCCCGGCAGCA
>CAZMNU010000084.1:4331-10342 GCA_964567725.1 uncultured Desulfobulbus sp.
TTCGTGTTCACCCATCGCACCCGGCCCCAGCCGCCGGGCCACTGCCCGCAGTGCCGCTCCACCCGCATCCGCCGGCCGCGCTACCTGCTCCGCTGAGCCACCGGTACAGCCATGACCATCGTCAACGCCCTCTTCCCGGTGCTCGCCCTGCTTGTCTTCGGTGTGGCGCTCAAGCGCGGCAACATCACCGACAGCAGCTTCCTGCGCACCTCGGATCGGCTCATCTACTACGTGTTCTTCCCGGTGATGCTGTTCTGGAAGATCGGCGGCGCACCGCTTGCGTTCGCCGACGGCTGGCGCTACCTGGTTGCCTCGGCCCTGGCAGTGGCAGGGGTGTTCCTCGCCAGCCTGCTCGTCATCCGCCTGCGGCCGGTGGGCCGTTTCCAGGCCGGCTCGTTCAGCCAGGGCTGCTACCGCTTCAACACCTACATCGGCATGGCCGTGGTGCTCAACGCCCTGGGCGAGGAGGGGGCGCGGCTCTACGGTATTCTCGTCGGCCTGCTCATTCCCCTGATCAACGTCATGGCCGTGTCCGTGCTCATCTGGTTCGGCGAGGAGCAGCCGCGCTCCAACGGCCGGCGGCTGCTGGTCACGGGACGTCACCTGGTGGCCAACCCGCTCATCCTCGGCTGCGTGTGCGGCATGGCCTGGGGCCACCTGGTGGGCTCTTTCCCCGTGTGGCTGGACAACACCCTGCGGCTCATTGCCCAGGTGACCCTGCCCATGGCCCTGTTCTCCATCGGCGGCAGTCTGACCTTTGCCGGTCTGCGCGCCCACTTCGGCCTGGCGCTCACCAGCAGCCTGATCAAGCTGGCGTTGCTGCCCCTGCTCGGGCTGTTCTGCCTGCACCTGTTCGGCGTCACCGGCACGGCCTGGTCGGTGAGCATGCTCTTCTTCGCCCTGCCCACCTCCACCGCCATCTACATCCTCAGCTCACAGCTCCGCTCGGACCTGGAACTGGCCTCGGCGGTGATCGTGCTCTCCACCCTGCTCAGCTTTGTCTCCATGTCGCTGGTACTGCTGGTGGCCGCCTGAACCTGGTACAACTGATCGCTTCCGCCTTTCCGGTCGCCTGAAAAGGTTGCTCAACAGGCTTTTTGCGACATTTTCAGTTGCCTCGTGCCACCCTGACACGATAAAATCGACCATATTTTGCCCACAGGCGGTGCGGCGCACCCATTTCGCCGCGCAGCACCAGAGCCCTGATTCGCAACTGTTGCGGACTGACGACAATGACAACACGGTTTTTGCCCCGTTCCCTGCCGGTTTTCCTGTTTCTCGTCCTGTTCCTGCTCGTGGCCGGCCGCTCGCACGCCGAGACCTACACGGTGGATGCCTTTGGCGACAGTATTACCGCGGGATGGTGGGTGTACGCCCGGGACGGCAACGGCTGCGTAGGCTGCGGCGGCTACGAGCCGGCCCTGCAGTCGCTGCTCAAGAGCGCCGGCCGGGACGCGGTGGTCAAAAACTGGGGCCGGGGGGGTGAATCGACGAGCGGCGGGGCCAGCCGCGTCGGCTCGGTCCTCTCCTATGACAAACCGCGCTACATCCTGCTCATGGAGGGGACCAACGACCTGCTCTTTCTCAGCCCCTATACGGTACGCGCCAACATGGCCTACATGGTGGACGTGAGCCTGGCCCGGGGTGTCGTACCCGTACTCGGCACCATTACCCCGGACACTCGCAACGGCAAGCCAATCAACCTGACCAACACCCTGCTCAGGGAATTAGCGGCTCAGAAAAAAATCGCTCTCGCCGACCATTACAGCGCGCTCATCAGCAACTGGTCCAGTCTGTCCGTGGACGGGCTACACCCGAACAGCGCCGGTTATGCGAAAATGGCCCAGATATGGTCCGGTGCCATGGATACGGCGGATACAATAAACTCACCCCCGGCGGCAAACCTCGCCCCCATCCTCATGCTCCTGCTCGACGAATAGGCCGGTCTCGACCCGACCGATCCCCTCCCGGTTGACCCACGCCTCACCCCCAACCTGGACCACCCGTTCCCGGCAGGTCAGACGCACTGCACCCGACTGCAGGCGTCGGCCTGACCTGCACCTTCCCGACTTTAGCCATGAACACCTCTTTGCCTACCCGTCTTCTCCTGTTCCTTGCCCTGCTTGCCGGCCTGCTTCTGGCCGGGAACCTCCGCGCCGAGCAGGTCGTGGTCAACGCCTTCGGTGACAGCCTCACCTCCGGCTATCCCTACTGGTCCGGCATGGACGGCAACGGCTGTGTGCCCTCATCCTGCAACGGCGGCTACGAACCGCCCCTGCAGACCATGCTGCGCGCCGGCGGCCGGGAGGCCGTGGTCCAGAACTGGGGCCGCCGCGGCGACACCAGCAGCAGCGGCCTTGCCCGCCTGGACGCGGTGCTTGCCATCAGCAACCCCCGCTACATCCTGCTCATGGAGGGGACCAACGAACTGTACTGGGGCCGTCACGCCACGGTCCGCGACAACCTGGGAAAAATGATCGACAAGGCCAGGGCCAGGGGCGTAATCCCGATCCTCGGCACCTTCACCCCGGATCTGCGCTATCCGCAGAAGGATATTCCCAGGGCCAATGCGCTCCTCAAAGAGCTTGCCCTGAAAAAAGAGGTCGCAGTGGCCGATCACTACAGCGCCGTGATCGACAACTGGCGCACCCTCTGCACCTCGGACACCATGCACCCCAATCGTGAAGGGTACGCGATCATGGCCCGGGTCTGGGCCGAGGCGATCCAGACCGCGGACCGGATGAACGCGCCCGACCTCACCCCCATCCTCATGCTCCTGCTCGACGAGTAGGCCCGCCCGCCCTTCCTCCTGAAACACCACGGGCGGGGGCCGCGGCACACCTTCGCCGCGGCAGCACCCGCCCGTCGATCCGCCGTTTTGTTACAGTCCCTTCTTCTCGAACCAGGCGAACAGGGGCAGGCAGATGGCCCAGAACCCGGCCACCAGCACCCAGGGCGACACGCCCAGGGTCTCGACCAGGCCGATCTTGCCGTAATCCTGCCACGACAGCACGGTGCTCTTGAAGAACGGGTAGAGTTCCGCGTACAGGGCGGCGCCGAGGATCATGCCGACGATGGCGAACAGCGCATGCCAGCGGCCCTCACCAAGCGCACCCACCGAGGTGCCCGGGCAGAAGCCCATGATCGCCCAGCCGGCGCCGAACAGGGCCCCGCCCACGACGATCGCCCCCACGTTCATGGGCTTGTGGCTCAGGGTGATCACGCCCATGCCGTGCAGCAGGGTGATGCCCACCATGCCCACCAGGATGGCGGAGAGCATGAACTTGAGGATGGTCATATCCTTGAGCAGCATGGCGCCCACCTGCTTGTCAAAACGCAGCACCCGCCCCTTCTGCAGGAAAAATCCGAAGGCGATGCCGGTGAAAAGACCCAGCCATTGTTCCGTGTTCATCTCAGACCCTCCCCTTGTACACCATGGCAGCCACGGCAATGCCGACCCCGAAGAACAGGCACAGCGCCACCAGTGAGCTGACCGAGAACTGCATCATGCCGCTCAATCCGTGCCCGCTCGGGCAGCCGTCGGCCATGCGCGCCCCGACCATGGCGACGATGCCGCCAAGCACCGCGCCCACGGCCCGCTTGACCGGCGAGTTGCCGAACCGTTTGGCCCAGACCGGCGGCACACTCTCCAGTTTGAAGCTGCGGTCGGTCACCGAACTGATGAGCGCGCCGAGAAAGATACCGCCCACCAGCATGAACTGCCAGTCCACCTTGACCTTGGTCTTGGTGAAATACTCGTTGCCACTCACCTGCTCCGGCGCCATCGCCCGCTCGAACAGGCCGGCGGCGCGGACAAAGGTGGTTGATGCCCCCAGGTAGTTGGTCTTGCCCATCAAGACGGTCGTTGCCCAGACGCTGACGATGGCCAAGAGACCAACCAGCGCCCCGGCCAGATACGGGCTCCAGCCGTTGTCCTTGGTTTTCCATTGCATGCTGTGTTCCTCCTTTGCTGTCTCAAGCAATCATTACGAAATGCGGCCGTGCCGCCTGAACGCAGTCCAGCCCCATCCCGCCCCTTTTTTTGTCCATTAGTATCATAAGAAATATTGTCAAAATGTCACTGGCTTTCCGTAACCACTGGAAACTATATGTCTTCCTGAAAAATCACCGGCCACCCGCAGCGCGACCTGTACTGACGCACCCCCATGGCATACTCCTGTCACACCGCAAGCAATAAGGTCGTCATCATAGAGGTCGTCATGCGTCCCCTGCGCCGTCACCTTCACATCGTCCCGTCCGTTTTTGCCGCGCCCCCGGACCTGATCCGACTGTGGACGCTCCGCCTGATCGTGCCGCTCGGCGGCCTGCAGGAATTCATCAACCGGGAATCCTGCCACAAGGAACTGTGGGCCGGGGACTGGGCGTGTCCGAGTGGCTCGACGAGGAGCCCGATGTGTTTTAGGAACAGGCGGTGCACTTCCATTTGAAACACCTGCACCGGGAGGCGGAGCGCACCCTTGCCGGGGCTGAACCGCCGCCCCTGCTGGCAGTGTCACCGCCGATAAAAGGTTGACCCACCCCACCGATTAACTGCCTGTACTTTGCTGCCAGGCGGAATGAGGTATTTTCCCTGAAACGGGAAGATATCGATTTGAAATGGCGCAAGGTTCGGCTTTACACCAGGAAGCGCAAAGACGGTGCCCTTGAATTTGATTGGATTCCGATTGCTGACCAGCTATTCCCCGTCCTCAATGATCACGTCCAATATCTGGCGCCGGATGCCTGGGTCTTCCCGAATCCCGCAACAGGCTTGCCCTACTTCGAGCGGGAAAAGTGGATGCGACGGCTGTGCAGCTCGTCAGGAGTGAAGCCATTCGGCCTTCATGGGATCCGTCATTTGACGGCCAGCATTCTTTCGGAAAAAAATGCTCCTTTGATCGACATCAAGACCATTCTCCGGCATCGCAAGATCACGACCACGGAAAGATACATCCATCAGCTTTCATCGTGCCGGGCCTCGCTGGCTTTTTTGCCAGAAAGCCACCCAGAAAGCCCCCTGACAAAAAAAAACGGGTAGCTGGATTTCTCCAACTACCCGTCTATACTGGCGGGGCCGACGAGACTCGAACTCGCGACCTCCGGCGTGACAGGCCGGCGTTCTAACCAAGCTGAACTACGACCCCGCTAGCTTGGAGAATCAGATTATAAACAAATACCCAGCGTTAATTCAAACAATATTTAAAGGAAAAGTGCAAATATGGACGGAGCGGCAAGTTTTTCTTTTTCGGGATCTGGGTTATTATTGCCGGGAAAACCGAAAAATGATGGAAATATGCCATTGATCGCACCGGCCTTAGTCTTTTGTTAAGGTTGGAACGGATAATTGACTGGGAGACAAAAACGTTTTGGATCCTTTCATTACGAAAATCCGGGTGTTTGTGAGCCGTGGAATTCATCGGTCACGGGCCCGTTTTTTTAAACATTATTCCAAGGAGCATGATGAAATGAAGAACCTTACGGCACTTGCCCTTCTGCTCACTGTTTCCCTCCTGGTTTCAGCGTGCAATAATATGGAAAATCAAGAAGCAAGCCCCAATCCTTTTTTCGCCGAATACGGAACCCCTTTCAATGTCCCCCCTTTTGAAAAAATAGAGGAGGAGCACTACCTTCCTGCCTTCCAGGAAGCGATGAAGAGGCAAAAAGAAGAGATCCGGGCGATTATCGACAATCCCCAGGAACCCGACTTTGAAAACACCGTCGTGGCCTTGGATAACACTGGAATCATGCTGGAAGAGGTTTCCAGTGTCTTTTTCAATTTGACATCCTCGGATACCAACGAACAGATGCAGGAGATAAACCGCGAAGTCTCCCCTCTGCTTTCCGCCCATGGCGATGATATCAGCCTCGACCCCGAGCTTTTCGCGCGGATCAAGGCGGTTTATGACCGCAAAGACGAAGTGGAACTGGACGCCTCTCAAGCCAAACTGCTGGAAGACACCTACAAGTCGTTTGTCCGGGGAGGAGCTCTGCTGGAGGATGCCGACTAGGAG
>CAZMNU010000085.1:0-2131 GCA_964567725.1 uncultured Desulfobulbus sp.
GGCCGGGCATCGCCCTGGCCACGGATGTGATCGTCGGCTTCCCGGGCGAAACCGACGAGGATTTTCAGGGGACCATGGACCTGCTCGACACGGTCCGCTTTCACAGCTCCTTTTCCTTTCGCTACTCGGACCGGCCGCACACCCGTTCCGCCGAGTTCACCGACAAGGTGGACGAGCCGGTCAAGCAGGAGCGGCTCGCCGCCTTCCAGGCCCGCCAGAACGAGATCAGCCTGGAACACAACCAGGCCCTGGTGGGCCGCGAGGTGGAGATCCTGGTCGAGGCGGTGGAGGGAGCGGACGGCAAGGGCCGCACCGGCACCAATCACATCGTCCATTTTCCGGCCGGCCCGCAGCCGCCCGCACCCGGTGACCTGGTACAGGCACGCGTCCTGCACGCGGGCATGCACGCCCTCAAGGGCGAACTGGTCCGATAACCGCCCTCCCCCATCACCTGAGCTATTGCCATGATCGACCTGCACACCCATACCTTTTTCAGTGACGGCGCCCTGGTCCCGGCGGAGCACGTGCGCCGCGTCGAGGTGCTCGGCTACACGGCCATTGCCATCACCGACCACGCCGACAGCTCGAACATCCACTTCCTCATCCCCAACCTGCTGCGCGCGGCCCGTGACCTGAACCGGGTCAACCGTACCCGGCTGATCGTCGGCGTGGAACTCACCCACGTGCCTCCAAGCCTGATCGGACCGCTGGCGCGTGAGTCGCGGGCCCTGGGCGCGCAACTGATCGTGGTGCACGGCGAGACCCCGGTGGAGCCGGTGCAGCCCGGCACCAACCGCGCCGCCCTGGAGGCGGAGGTGGATGTGCTCGCCCATCCCGGGTTCATCACCGAGGAGGAGGCGCGGCTCGCGGCCAAAAAAAACATCCTGCTCGAACTCTCCGGCCGCAAGGGCCACAGCCTGACCAACGGCCACGTGGCGCGCATGGCAGAGCGCACCGGCGCGCCCCTGGCCATCAATGCGGACGCGCACACCCCGAGCGACTTCCTCACCGCGGAGATGGCGGAAAAGGTCGGCCTGGGCGCGGGTCTCGACGCGGCCGGGTACGAGCAGGTGCGGCGCAACATGGCCGAACTCGTCGAACGAATAAAAGAACTGTAAAAGAGCAAGTTAAAGAGTAAACCCAACCCATCGGCTGACATGGACTACCAGGGCACTATCTACCGGCCGCCGAGCGAGGCGAGCAGCATCCTGCTGCAGGTGACCACCGGCTGCTCGCACAACAAGTGCAGCTTCTGCGGCATGTACAAGGGCCAGCGGTTCACCCTCAAGGACGAGGCCACCGTGCTGGCGGACATCGACTACGCGGCCCGCCATTTTCCGCACGCCAGGCGGCTCTTTCTCTGCGACGGCGACGCCCTCATCCTGCCTCAGGCGCGGCTGGTCGACCTGCTCACCCGCATCCGCGAGCAGCTGCCGCGGGTCGAGCGGGTGGGTATCTATGCGAACACCAAAAACCTGCGCGCCAAAAGCGTGGACGACCTAAAGACCCTGCGGCATCTGGGGCTGGGCATCGTCTACATGGGGTTGGAGAGCGGCGACGATGCAACGCTTGCCGCCATGCACAAGGGCGCGGACGCGGCCGAAATGATCACGGCCGGCCGCAAGGTGCGCGAGGCCGGCCTGCCGCTGTCACTGACCGTGCTGCTCGGCATTGCCGGCGAGGAGCGTTCGCTCGAACATGCCGAGGCCACCGGCCGGGTGCTCACCGCCATCGACCCGGAGTACGTGGGCGCGCTCAGCCTGATGCTGGAGCCGGGCACCAGCCTGTACGCGGACTGGCAGGCCGGCCGCTTTGTCCCGCCCGGGCCGCTGGCCATTCTCCGCGAACTGCGCGCCATGATCGCTGCCACCACCCTGAGCCACGGCCTGTTCCACGCCAACCACGCCTCCAACTACCTGCCCGTGCGCGCCCGCCTGCCCGAGGACAAGGAGCGCACCCTGGCCCTGCTCGACCGGGCCCTGGCCGGCGAGGTGGACCTCCGGCCCGAGTTCATGCGCGCCCTGTAAACACACCACCCGGGCGGCACGAAACCGGACCGCCGGAAAGCGTCTCCCTCTCCTCTCCTGCCGAAAAAAAAACACCCCGAAGGCCAGCCAGCCTTCGGGGCGTT
>CAZMNU010000085.1:2231-10307 GCA_964567725.1 uncultured Desulfobulbus sp.
AGCGTCACCACCGCGATCACCGACATGGGCCAGATGTCCGCCCAGAAGTACTCCAGCCCCGCGCCCTCGAGAAAGACCCGCCGGACGATGGTCAAAAAATACCGCATGGGATCGAGATAGGTGAGCTTCTGCATGAACGGCGGCATGTTGGCGATGGGCGTGGCAAAGCCGCTGAGGATCACCGCCGGCACGATGAACAGGAACGAGCCGAGCAGGGCCTGCTGCAGGGTGGCGGAGAACGAGGAGATCATCAGGCCCACGCCGATGATCGACAGCACGTAAATGACCAGGGCCGGGTACAGGGTGGCCAGGCTGCCCACCAGCGGGATGCGGAACCAGAAGACCGCCACCAGGATGATCAGCGAGGCCTCGCCCACGCCCACGATCAGCCCGGGCACGGCCTTGCCGATGAGGATTTCCACGGGCCTGAGCGGCGTGACCAGCAGTTGGTCAAAGGTGCCGGCCTCGCGCTCGCGCGCCACGGAAAGGGCCGTGACCACCAGGGTGACGATCATGGCCAAGAGCGCAATGATACCGGGCACGATGAACCACTGGCTCTCCAGGTTGGGGTTGAACCAGGCGCGGATGCTCAGTTGGGCCGGCAGGCTGGTGCCAATGACCCGTTCGGCCCACTCCTGGTTGAAATCCGTGACAATGGTGCGCACGTAGTTGAGCGCCAGCATGGCGGTGTTCGAGTTGCGGCCGTCGATGATCACCTGCACCGGGCAGCTCTCGCCGCGGGCCGCCCGGGCCGAGCACTCCTCGCCGATGCGCAGGGCCATGAGCGCCCGGGTGGAGTCGATGAGCGGCCGGATCTCGTCCTCGGTCTGCAGAAAGCCGATCACCTCGAAGCCCACGGACCGCTCGAACCGGCTGACCAGTTCCCGGCCCAGACTGCCCCTGTCCTCGTTGAGCACGACCAGGCGGACGTTCTCCAGGTCAAAGGTGGCCGCGTAACCGAACACGAGCAGCTGCACAATGGGCGGCACGACCACGGCCATGCGGCTGTTGCGGTCGCGGAACAGGGCCAGGAACTCCTTGACGATCAGGGCGAGGACGCGGGTGACCATGGCTGTCCCCTACTCCAGGTTTTTCCGGGTGCGGCGATAGACCAGGCCGAGGAAGAACACGGCCATCACCGCCAGCGCCAGGGCGTTGGGCAGGATCACGCTCCACACGTCGCCCACCAGGAACAGGGTCTGGAGGATGCTCACATAGTAGCGGGCCGCGATCAGGTGGGTCACCGCCTGGATCACCGGCGGCACGCTGCGGATATCGAAGATGAACCCGGAGAGGATGAAGGCCGGCAGGAAGGTGCTGATCATGGCGATGAGCGAGGCCACGAACTGGGAGCGCACCATGGTCGAGATGAACAGCCCCATGCCCAGCGCCACCAAGAGGAACAGGGCCGAGGTGGCGATGAACAGCCAGAGCGAGCCGCGCATGGGCACGTGGAAGAGAAACCGGGCCATGACCAGCGACAGCGTCAGCCCGCCCATGCCGAGGATGAAATAGGGGATCAGCTTGCCGAGCAGCAGTTCGTTCACCGAGATACGGGTGACGAGCAGGGCCTCCATGGTGCCCCGCTCCCACTCCCGGGTGATCACCAGGGCGGTGAGCAGGGCGCCGATCAGGGTCATGATCACGGCCAGCACCCCGGGCACGAGAAAGTCGGTGGAGCGGATCTGCGGGTTGAACCAGATGCGCTGCTCCAGCGCCACCGGCGCCTGCAGGGTGCGGCCGGCCCGCTCGGCCTGCTGCTCGAGCCAGCCGTACCAGATGGCCTGGATGTAGTTCTGCACCAGCCGGCCGGTGTTGGCGTCCACACCGTTGACGATCACGCTCATCGGCGGCGAGCCGCGGTTCAGGTAGTCGCGCTCGAAGTTGGCGCGCAGCCAGATGATGCCGTCCACCCGGTTGGCGCGCAGCAGGGCCTCCGCCTCCTGGATGGAGGGCGTGACCACGGGTGCGAAATAGGGTGAGTGGAAAAAGCCGCCGCTGAAGTTCAGCCCCTGCGGCCCCGGCTCCTCGAGCACCACGGCCACGGGCACGTTGCGCGCGTCCAGGGAGACGCCGTAGCCGAAGATGAGCAGCAGCAGGAGCGGCAGCACAAAGGCGATGGCAATGCTCGACGGGTCGCGAAACACCTGCAGCCATTCCTTGCGGACCATGCCGGAGAGCCGCATCATACTCCCCTCGTTCATGCCTGGCCTCCCGCGCCGTTGGTCTCCAGCAGGCCGATGAAGGCCTCCTCCATGGTCGGTTCGCCCTGCCCTGCCCGGGCGGTGCGCCGCTTCATGGCCTCGGGCGTGCCCTCGGCCAGCACCCTGCCCTCGGCCATGATCACCAGCCGGTCGCAGTACTCCGCCTCTTCCATGAAATGGGTGGTGACCAGCACGGTCACCCCCTGGTCGGCCAGGCTGTTGATCTGGGTCCAGAACTCGCGCCGGGCGAGCGGGTCCACGCCCGAGGTGGGCTCGTCGAGAAAGAGCACCTCGGGTTCGTGCATGAGCGCCACCGCCAGGGCGAGCCGCTGCTTGTAGCCGAGCGGCAGGGTCTGGCTGTCGGCCGCGGCATAGGGCTGCAGGTGAAAGGTGGTGAGGGCCCAGTCGATCTGGCGACTGCGGCGGCTGCCGCGCAGGCCGTAGGCGCTGCTGAAGAAACGCAGGTTCTGGAGCACGGTCAGGTTGCCGTACAGGGAAAAACGCTGGGCCATGTAGCCGATGCGCGCCCGGGCCGCGGCCGCGGCGGTGCGCAGGTTGAGCCCGGCCACGGTGCAGTGGCCGCTGGAGATGGGCAACAGGCCGCAGAGCATGCGGAAGGTGGTGGTCTTGCCGGCGCCGTTGGCGCCGAGCAGGCCGAAGATCTCGCCGCTCTGCACGCGGAAGCTCACCCGGTCCACGGCCGTGAAGCTGCCGAAACGCCGCACCAGGTGGTCGGCCGCAATTACGTCGCCGGTGCCGGCCGGTCGGCGGCGCTGCTGCAGTTCGATGCCGGTCGGGCTGGCGGCCTGATCGTCCGCGGACTTGAGGGTGGCGATGAAGTAGTCCTCGAAGCGCGGTTCGGCCGGGGTGACGGCCGCGTCTGCCCCATCGGGGGCAAGCGTCTCCGGCGCGGCCATGGCCTCCCGGGTGATCACCCGCAGGCTGGTGCCGAGGATGAGCGCGTCGAGCACCGCCGGGTGGCGGCTGAGGCTGCGCTGCAGGTCGCGCTTGGCCGCCTCCGGGGCGCGCAGGGTCCAGGTGCGGCCGGCCACCTGGCGGCTGAACGCCTGCGGCTGGTCGTGGCCGAGGATGCGGCCCTGGTGGAGGAGCACCACCTCGGCGCAGCGTTCGGCCTCGTCCAGGTAGGCGGTGCTGAGCAGCACGCTCATGCCCTCGGATTCCACCAGGTGGTAGACGATCTGCCAGAGTTCGCGCCGCGACACCGGGTCCACGCCCACGGTGGGCTCGTCGAGCAGGAGCAGGCGCGGCGGCCGCACCAGGGTGCAGACCAGGCCGAGCTTCTGCTTCATGCCGCCGGAGAGCCGGCCGGCCAACCGCTGGCGGAACCCCGCCAGGCCGGCCATGGCCAGCAGCTGGTCGTAGCGTTCGGCCCGCGCATCGCGGGGTACGCCCTGCAGGTCGGCGTACAGGTCGAGGTTCTCCTGCACGCTCAGGTCTTCGTAGAGCCCGAAGCGCTGGGGCATGTAGCCGATATTGGCCTGCACGGTCAGCGGTTCGGCCACCGCGTCGATGGAGAGCACCCTCAGGCTGCCCCGGTCCGGGGTGAGCAGGCCGGCGCAGAGCCGCATGAGGGTGGTTTTGCCGGCGCCGTCAGGGCCGATCAGGCCGGTGACCCGGTGAGGGCGGATGGTGCAGCTGACCCTGTCCAGGGCGGTCAGCCGCTGCTTGCCCACCGGGAAGGTCTTGACCACCTCCTCGACCACCAGCGCCGGCGCGCTCTCCCGCTCCGGCCCGGCCAGAGGGGCCGCGGTGTCGGTCATGAGCCGGGCTGCGGATCGGGGCCGCAGGGCGAGGCGGGCACGGACTCCGGTGGTGCTCCGGGCTGCAGGGTCACGGTCACCGGCATGCCCAGACGCAGTTCCTGCTGCGGGTCGCAGACAAAGATGCGCGCCCGGTAGACCAGCTTGGTGCGCAGTTCGGTGGTTTCCACGGTCTTGGGAGTGAACTCGGCGGTGGAGCTGATGAACCCGACCCAGCCCTGGTAGGCCTTGTCCGGCAGGGTGTCGGTGCGCACCTCGGCGCGCATGCCCTCGTGCACCAGGCCCAGGTCCGGCTCGCTGATGTAGGCCCGCACCCACAGCGGATCGGTGAGCGCCAGGGTGAACACCGGCGCGCCGGGCGCGGCCATGGCCCCGGGTTCGAGGATGCGGGTGCGGATGACGCCACTGGCCGGGGCAAGCAGGCGGGTGTCCTCGAGCCGCTGCGCGGCCAGATCGCGGGCCGCCTCCAGGGCAGCAAGGCCCGCCTCGGCCGCGGCGATGTCCTCCCGCCGCGGGCCCTCCACGACCAGCGAGACCTCCTCCTCGGCAGCCTTGAGGTTGGCCTGCAGGGTCTCGACCCGGGTGCGGGCCGTGTCCACTTCCTGCACGGAGATGCGGTTGGTGGTGCGCAGCTGCTGCTTGCGCGCCAGTTGGGTGGCAGCATCCGCCAGACTCGCCCGGGCCGAGGCCGCAGCCGCCCGGGCGCGCGCCACCTCTTGGGGTCGGCTACCCTGACGCAGCCGGGCGAGCACCTGGGTCTGGGCCGCCACCTCGCTGCTCAGCCGCTGCAGTTCGAGCTGGTAGCGGGTCGGGTCGAGTTCGGCCACCACCTGGCCGGCCGCGACCCGCGCACCCTCGTCCACGGGCAGGGCGCGGATGCGGCCCGCGTCCTGGAAGGCGAGCTGCACCTCGCGGATATCGACGTTGCCGTACAGGGTGAGCGGGGCGGAACGATCACCGCTGCGGCGGTCGTCCGAACAGGCGGAAAGCACAAGCGCGGCCGCGACCAGGGCCGCCAGGGTGAAGCGCACAGTGGAGCAAAGCATGGACAGGACTCCCGGGGTAGCGGACGAAAGCGGCCCCGCCTGCCAGGGGGGCCGCGCCGTGGTGTTCACTCGCCGATGATCTTCACCAGCACCCGTTTCTTGCGCCGGCCGTCGAACTCGCCGTAGAAGATCTGCTCCCAGGTGCCGAAATGGAGCTTGCCGCCAGTCACCGCCACCACCACCTCGCGGCCCATGACCTGGCGCTTGAGATGGGCGTCGGCATTGTCTTCGTAGCCGTTGTGGCGGTACTGGTTGACCGGCTCGTGCGGGGCGAGCCGCTCCAGCCACTGTTCGTAATCGTGGTGCAGGCCGGATTCGTCGTCGTTGATGAACACCGAGGCAGTGATGTGCATGGCGTTGCATAAGAGCAATCCTTCCTGGATGCCGCTCTCGCGCAGACACTCCTCCACCTGCGGGGTGATGTTGACAAAGGCCCGGCGGGTGGGCACGTGCAGCCACAGTTCCTTGTGATAGCTTTGCATGGGGGCTCCGGGGTGAAGGGAACGCGCAGGGATTAGTTCAGTCGATATATCGGGAGGCTATGCTCTGGAATTGCGGTTCCACAGCAAGAAAGGCGTCCAGTACCCGCGGGTCGAAATGGCTTCCGCGGCCCTCGATCATGATGCGCATGGCCTCCTCGTGGCGCATGGCCTCCTTGTACACCCGCCTGGAGATGAGCGCGTCGTACACGTCGGCCACGGCCATGATCCGGCCGGCCAGGGGGATGGCCTCGTCGGCCAGGCCGCGCGGGTAGCCGCTGCCGTCGAACTTTTCGTGATGGCTGCCGGCGATCTCCTTGGCGCAGCTGAGAAACGAGGTCGGGTGCCCGGCCATCTGCTCCAGGTTGGCGATGGCTTCCTCACCGAACAGGGTGTGGGCCTGCATTTCGGTGAACTCCTCGTCGGTCAGCTTGCCCGGCTTGAGCAGGATCGAATCGCGGATGGCCACCTTGCCGATGTCGTGCAGCGGCGCTGACTTGTGCAAGAGGGTGATGTAGTCCGGGGTGAGGGTGGCGGTGAAATGGCCGCGGCTTGCCAGGGTTTCGGCGAGCAGGAGCACGTATTCGCGGGTGCGGTGGATGTGGCTGCCGGTCTCCGGGTCACGGTACTCGGCCATCTCGCCCATGGCCTCGATGATCACGTCCTTGAGCAGCTCGGCCTCGGTGGTCCGTTCCTCCACCAGCCGTTCCAGGCCGGTGCGGTAGGCGTACAGCTCCAGGTGGTTGCGCACCCGCGAGCGCAGCTCCACGCCCTTGAAGGGCTTGACCACGTAGTCCACCCCGCCCAGGCTGAAGCCGTGGGCCACGTCCTCGGAGTCGGCCTTGGCGGTGAGAAAGATCACCGGGATGGACCGGGTGACCGGGTTGCGCTTGAGCCGCTCGGCGGTCTGGAAACCGCTGATGCCGGGCATCATCACGTCCATGAGCACGAGCTGCGGCCGGCTGGCGGTGATCCGCTCGATGGCCTGCTCGCCCGAGGTGGCGTAGGCGAAATCGCAGTCCAGCTCCCGCAGGTGGGACAGGGCGATCTGGATGTTCTCGGGCACGTCGTCAACGATGAAGACCAGGGGTTTGGCAGGCTGCATGGGCATCTAGGCCGGTATCCGTTCGAGGTGGGCAAGGAGCCGTTCCACGCCGGCGATGTCCGGCGTCCGGGCGTGTTGAACCAGTTCCGCGCCCAGGCGGTCCAGGTCCGGTTCGTTGACCGCCGCGCCGATCTCCTGCATGGCCTGGCCCAGGGCCGCGGCCGAACTCAGGCTGCCGGAACGGCTTGCCTCCTGGCGCAGGGTTTCGAGTTGGTCGGTCCAGGCAAGCCGCAGCCGCGGGGTCGGGTCGCTGTCCGCCTCCGCCCCCTGGCTGGCGGCGATGGGGGACGTTCGCGGCGGATCAATGCCGAGAAACCGGTCCACGGTCCGCTGCAGGGTCTCCAGGCGGAAGGGCTTCTGCAGCAGGCCATCAAAGGTCGGCCGGTACTCGTCCTCGCTGAGCAGATCGCCGGTCATGACCACCACCGGCACGGCTGCCAGGGCCGGGTCGCGGCGCAGCCGCCGGGTCACCTGGCGACCGTCGAGCCCCGGCAGGTTGAGGTCCATGAACACCAGGTCCGGCCGCCGTTCGGCTGCCAGGAACAGGGCCGCCTCGCCGCTGTCCGCGGTGCACACCTCCACCGGGCTGTGGCGGAAGAAATCGAGGAACACGTTCTTGATGATGGCCATGTCGTCGACCACCAGGATGCGCGCCCTCCGGTCCCGGGGACGGGCAAGGGGCGCGGGCTCCGCCGGACCGGGCGGCGGCTCGGCCGCCTGCACGGCCGGGAAGGTTACGGTGAAGCGGGTGCCCTCCCCTTCCCGGCTGGTCAGCTCGATCAGCCCGCCCATCATGGTTACCAGCCGGCTGCACAGGGTCAGGCCCAGGTCGGCGCCGTTGTACTTCTGCACCGTGTGTTCGGCATCCGGCTGAAAGAGTTCGAACAGTTTGTCCCGTTCCGCGGCCGGGATGCCGATGCCGCTGTCCTCGACCCGGAAGCGCAGGTCAAAGCGGCCGGGTGTGCCGGCCGCGGGCACGCCGTCCACGCTCACCTGCACGTAGCCCCGGGTGGTGTAGCGGATGGCATTGACCACCAGGCTCTGCAGGCTCTGGCGCACGCGCTGGCCGTCGAGCAGGAACACCCGCGGCAGGTCCGCATCGATGCTGGTGCGGAACTGCAGCCGCTTCTCCGCGGCCTGCGGCCGGCACACCTCGTCGATCTCATCGACAATGGCCCGCAGCCGCACCGGAGCGGCCTGGATCTGCAGCCGGCCGGACTCGATCAGGGACAACTCCATGATGTCGTTAAAGATGCTGACCAGGGTGAGGCTGTTCTTGTGGATGATGTCGAGGAAATGCTGCTCGCGCGGCCCGAGTCCGGCCTCGCTGAGCATCTCGGTGTAGCCGATGATGGCGTTCATCGGCGTGCGCACCTCGTGGTTGATGTTGGCGATGAACTCCTTTTTCAGCCGGTTGACCGATTCCGACACCCGCGCCACCTCGGCGCAGCAGTCGCTGGC
>CAZMNU010000086.1:0-10083 GCA_964567725.1 uncultured Desulfobulbus sp.
AGCTAAACAGCTATCTCCCAGAAAACTTCTTCTCGAAATACCCGTACGCCACATTGATCTCCTTCATCTTCTCCTCGGCGATGCTCTTGAACTCGTCGCCCAGGTGGCCGACCTTGTCCGGGTGGTACTGCATGCTCAGCTTGCGGTAGGCCTTCTTGATCTCGACGAAGTCGGCGCCCTGCTGCAGGCCGAGCACCGCGTAGTACTGCTCCTCCTGGCTGGCGGCGGTGGCTGCCTCCTGCCGCTGGCGGTACATGTACTTGGCCTCGATGGTGCGCTGGTCGTAGGACGAGATCTCCAGCCGGGCGGCGATCTCCCGGGCGAGCCGCAGTTCGTTCTCCGGCGGCGGCTGCTTGAGGTGGACGATCTGGTAGATCAGCTCCAGCAGGATGAGGCGCGGCTCGTAGGCGAAGTTGGCGCGAAACTCGTCGACCAGCTGGTGCAGGTCGTTGTCCGCGTCGCGCGCCTCCTTGATCAGCTGCTTGACCCAGTACATCTGGTCCTGGTTGTAGCGCAGGTTGTACTGGAAGAAGTTGAGCATGGCGGTCAACTCGGCCCGGGTGAAGTGGCCGTCCGCCTGGGCGATCTTCACCAGGATGTTGACCAGCAGGAACACGAACCGGTTGTGCGTCTCGGTCTGCGAGGCCGCGTAGGTGGAGACCCGGCGCTGGACGTAGTAGGAGAAGGCGAAGAAGCCGCCGACCAGGAGCAGGACAAAGGCCAGGCCGGTGGTGAGGAAGAAGCCGAGCAGTTTGAACAGGGCGGGCAGGCCGCCGGTGACCAGGGCCAGCAGGGCCGCCAGCAGCAGGCAGCCGCCGCACCCCGGCTGGTTGTGGTATCGATATTCCATGGATCAGGGCAACAGGGTTGGGTGAGGGTCTGCGGGGAGAGTGGAGGAACAGGGGCCGAGCCGGACCATCACGGGGCGGCGGATGCCCCCCCTGCCTGGCCGGCGAACAGGGCGTCGACAAACTCGCGCGCGTCGAAATCACGCAGGTCGTCGAGCTGTTCGCCGATGCCGATGAACCGCACCGGGATACGGATTTCCCGGCAGACATTGGCCACGATGCCGCCCTTGGCGGTACCGTCGAGCTTGGTCAGGGTCAGGCCGGTGACGCCCACCGCCTCGTGGAACATCTTGGCCTGGGCGATGCCGTTCTGGCCGGTGGTGGCGTCGAGCACGAGCATGACCTCGTGCGGCGCGCCTTCCATCTTCTTGCCGATCACCCGCTTGATCTTCTTCAGTTCCGCCATCAGGTTGACGCTGGTGTGCAGCCGGCCGGCGGTGTCGATGATGATCACGTCCATCCCGTGGGCCGCGCCGTACTCCAGGCCGTCGAACACCACCGACGAGGGGTCGGCGTTGGGCTTCTGGGCGATCACCCGCACCCCGACCCGCTCGCCCCAGATGCGCAGCTGGTCGATGGCCGCGGCGCGGAAGGTGTCCGCGGCCACGAGCAGCACCGACTGGCCGGAGCGGACGAACTTGGCGGCGATCTTGCCGATGGTGGTGGTCTTGCCCACGCCGTTGACCCCGACCACCATGATCACGAACGGCCCTTCTTCGGGCAGCACCAGTTCGGCCGGCTGGTCGGTGGCCTCGATGTAGGCGAGGATCTGGTCGCGGATGATGTCCTTCAGGGCCTGCGGATCGCTCAGATGGTCGCGCTTGACCTTTTTGCGGGCCACGTCGATCAGTTCCAGGGTGGTGGTCACGCCCAGGTCGGCGGTGATGAGGATCTCTTCGAGCTGCTCGTACAGGTCCTGGTCGATCTCTTTCTTGCCGAGGAACAGCCGGTCGAGGCGGTAGATGAGGGCGTCGCGGGTCTTGCCGAGCCGTTCCTGCAGCCGCTGGAACATGGAGCGGGCGGCCGGTTTCTCCTGGGTGCGACCGCTGATCGGCGGCGCCGGAACGATGGCCTCAGGCTCGTCCTCCATCTCCTCCTGTTCCGGCTCAATGACCGCCTCCGGTTCCGCTTCCGCCACGGTCGCGGGTTCCGGTTCGATCACCGTTTCCGGTTCCACCGGCTCTGGCTGGACGACAACTTCCGGCTCCGATTCCGGCTCGATCACCGCTTCCGGTTCCGGTTCCTCCGCTGCCACCGGCTCCGGCTCGATCTCCGGTTCCTCTTCCGGCTCGATCATCGGCTCCGGTTCGCTCACGGTCTCCGCCTCCGGGGCCGCAATGACCACCGGCTCCGGTTCGGTCACGGTTTCCGGTTCCGCTTCCGCCTCGGCCGCCGGTTCCGGCTCGATCACTGCCTCCGGCTCCGGCTCCGCTTCCGCCACGGCCATCGGCTCAGGTTCGATCAGTGCCTCCGGCTCCTCCGCTGCCGCCGGCTCCGGCTCCGCTTCCGGTTCCGGTTCGCTCACTACTTCCGGCTCGGGTTCCGGTTCGATCACCGCTTCCGGTTCGGGTTCCGGCTCGATCACCGCTTCCGGTTCCGGTTCCTCCGTTCTCCCGGGCTCCGCTTCCTCTGTCCCGGCCGGGGCCTCGGCCTCGGCCGGCGGTGTCAGCGCAACAGCCGTCGCTTCCGCCTCCGCCACCGGGGCGGACTCCGCTGCCGCCGCTGCCTCGGTCTGCAGTTCAGCCTGCTGCTCCCCGGATTCGGTCGCCTCGACCGGCTTTTTTCCGAACTTGCGCTTGAACCAGCCCAGCATCAGCGATTATCCCCGCTTGTGTCCATGACGATGGCGAGCGCCTCGCGGATGGTGTGCGGGTAGTGGAAGACCACGCCCGCGCGGATATCCTCGGGGATCTCGAGCACGTCCTTTTCGTTGAGCGGCGGCAGCACCAGTTCGCGGATGCCGGCCCGCAGCGCGGCCAGCACCTTCTCGCCGATGCCGCCCACCGGCAGCACGTCGCCGCGCAGGGTGATCTCCCCGGTCATGGCCACGTCCCGGCGCACCGGCCGGCCGAGCAGCATGGAGGCGAGCGAGGAGACCATGGCCACGCCCGCACTCGGGCCGTCCTTGGGAATGGCGCCCTCGGGCACGTGCACGTGCAGGTCCGTGGCCGCGAACACCTCCTCGTCGATGCCCAGCTCCGAGGCATGGGACTTGATGTAGGTGAGCGCCGCGGTGGCCGACTCCTTCATCACCTCGCCGAGCTTGCCGGTGAGCATCAGTCCGCCCTTGCCCTTCATGCCCGAGGTCTCGATGAACAGGATCTGCCCGCCCACCGGCGTCCAGGCGAGCCCGGTGGCCAGGCCCGGGCCCCAGCTGCGCGCCTTGATCTCCGGGTAGAACCGCTGCGGGCCGAGAAAATCGTAGAGCTTGTCCGGGGTGACCACGGTCTTGCCGGTCTCGCCGCGGGCGATGCGCGCGGCCGTGCCCCGGCAGAGGGCGGCCAGCTCCCGCTCCAGGTTGCGCACGCCCGCCTCGCGGGTGTAGTTGCTGATCAGGGCCGCGATGGTCTCCTCCGGGATCTCCAGGTCGTCCGCGGTGAGTGCGTGCGCCTCCAGCTGCTTGGCGATCAGGTGGCGGCTGGCGATGGCCACCTTCTCCTGCTGGGTGTAGCCGGAGAGTTCCACTACCTCCATGCGGTCGCGCAGCGGCCCGGGGATGGTGTCGAGCACGTTGGCGGTGGCGATGAACATCACCTTGGACAGGTCGAACTCGATGTCCAGGTAGTGGTCGGTGAAGGTGGCGTTCTGCTCCGGGTCGAGCACCTCGAGCAGGGCCGAGCTGGGATCGCCGCGGAAGTCGTTGCCGAGCTTGTCGATCTCGTCGAGCAGGAACACCGGGTTGTTGGCCCCGGCCCGCTTCAGGCTCTCGATGATCCGCCCGGGCAGGGCGCCGATGTAGGTCCGCCGGTGCCCGCGGATCTCCGCCTCGTCACGCACGCCGCCGAGCGCGATGCGCACGAACTTGCGCCCCATGGTGCGGGCGATACTCTGGCCGAGCGAGGTCTTGCCCACGCCGGGCGGGCCGACCAGGCAGAGGATGGGCCCGTGGATGTCCTCCTTGAGCTTGCGCACCGCCAGGAACTCGAGGATCCGCTTCTTGATCCTGGCCAGGCCGTAGTGGTCCTGGTCCAGGTCGCGCTCGGCCTGCACCAGGTCGAGGGTGTCGGTGGTGGAGTCCAGCCAGGGCAGGTCGAGAATCCAGTCGATGTAGTTGCGCGCCACCGTGTATTCGGGCGACGAGGGCGGGATGCGCTCCAGCCGGGCGAGTTCCTTGTCCACCGTGGCCCGGGCCTGGACGCTGAGCTTCTTTTCGGCCACCCGCTCGCGCAGCTCCTTGAGTTCGACCTTGTCGTCGTCGCCCTCGCCCAGCTCCTTGCGGATGGCCTGCAGCTGCTGGCGGAGGAAGAACTCGCGCTGCCGCTCGTCCATGTCCTTCTTCATGGTGGCCTGCAGCTGGTTGCTCATTTCCACCGTTTCCAGCCGCTTGGCCAGCTCTTTCGCCACCCGGTGGAGCAGGTCGTGCATGGGCACGATCTCGAGGATCTCCTGCTCGACCTCGATCTTCAGGTTAAGCTGCGAGCTGATCAGGTAGGCCACGTAGAACGGGTTGGTGAGGCCATTGACCGTGGCCACCAGTTCCGCCGGCAGCTCGGTGGAGCCGACCAGCTTCTGGAACTGGCTGCGCAGGGTGAAGAGCAGGGCCTCGGTCTTCTGGTCCTCGACGAGTTCCATCGGGATTTCCCGCACCCGGGCCGTGAGGTAGGGCTCGGAACCGGTGAAGCCGGTGATCTCGAACTTCTTGGTGCCGCTCATGAGCACCTGGTAGAACCCCTCCGGCGCCTTGTTGAGCTTGTGCACGTAGCCGACCACGCCCACCGAGTAGAGGTCCTCCTGGCCGAGCACGTCGTCGTCCTTGACCTGCTCGCGCCGGCTCGGCACCAGGCCGATCATGCGGTCGCCGAGCAGAACGTCGTCGATCAGCTGCTTGGAGGAGTCGCTCGACACCTGCAGGGGAAAGCCCATGCCCGGGTAGAAGACAAAGCCGTGCAGCGGCAGGATGGGCAGGGTTTCGGGGATGTCCAGCCGGGTGGGGTCGATCTTCCTGGGCTGGGCGTGCTCTTCCTGTCCGGTGTGCTGTTCGTTTTCCATATCTTTTAAGCTCCAGGCGTTATGCTGATCGTCACGCGCCCCTTTCTCGCCCGCTTGGGCAGGGTCACCGCCAGTATGCCGCCGCTGTAGGCCGACTGGACCCGGTCCACATCGACCACCGCGGGCAGGGTGACGGTCCGCTGGAAGGCGCCGAGTTCGATCTCCAGCTGGTGGATGCAGGCGATGGCCTCGGCCGTGGGCAGCTCGCGCACGCCGCTCACCTGCAGCTGCTGGTCGGTGACCGTGACCTGCAGGCTGTCCGCGGTCACCCCGGCCAGGTCGGCATAGACGAAGATCCGGTCTTCGGCCTCGTAGATGTCCATGGCCGGCTGCCAGCCCCCGGACTCCAGCGGCATCATCCGGGTCAGCGACATGGAGCGCAGGATGCGCCCGGTCTGCTGCATCTGTTCCAACTCTTCCAACAGTTTCTTGCTGAACGGATCCATCCTCTCCTCCCATCCCGCGCGTCTGTTGCGGAAGTGTTCAGGTTGCCGCCTGCCGGCCTCGTCAACGGGCAGGCCAACACTGCGTAACAGGTAAACACTATACCGGTCCTGGCAATGACAAAGCAACAAAAAGGCCGGTCCCGCGCCCCCCGGGACCGGCCCGCAAACGGATGTTTTTTTCATTGCTTTTCAAACGGCCGTCGTTAGTGTATACGACCAAGTCGCGGTCCGGCCGTTGTTTCGCCGGACCGGCTCCTTGCCGTGCCGAGCCCGCCTGCGGGCCCGATGGGGAGTCGACCCCGCGTTCACCATCGATGCCGTGTGCATCGTTCTTTTTTCATTTTCCTGTCGGAGGATATCATGAGCAGTTCATGCGGTAGTTCCTGCGGAAGCGACCAGCAGGGCAGTTGCGCGTCCGGTGACGCCCGGCTCGCCCAGCAGGACCTCGCCATCAACCGGTCCCTGGGTAAAATCAAGCACAAGATTCTCGTCATGAGCGGCAAGGGCGGCGTGGGCAAGTCCACCGTGGCCGTCAACCTGGCGCTCTGTCTGGCCAAGAAGGGCCACAAGGTCGGGCTCATGGACGTGGACCTGCATGGCCCGGACGTGTGCCGGATGCTCAACCTGACCGGTTCGCTGGTCGCGCCCGAGAATCCCGACGCCCTCATCCCGCCGCTCGCCTACAACGACAACCTCAAGGTGGTCAGCCTGGAGTACATGATGAAGAACCGGGACGACGCCATCATCTGGCGCGGTCCGCTGAAGATCCAGGCCATCCGCCAGTTCCTGGCCGACATGGACTGGGGCGAGCTCGACTACCTGATCGTCGACGCCCCTCCCGGTACCGGCGACGAGCCGCTCACCGTGGCCCAGACCATCCCCGGCGTGCAGGCGGTGGTTGTCACCACCCCGCAGGCCGTGGCGCTCGCCGACGTGCGCAAGTCGATCAACTTCTGCAAGGCGGTGGAAATGCCCATCGTCGGCGTGATCGAAAACATGTCCGGGTTCATCTGCCCGCACTGCGGTGAAACCGTGGACATCTTCAGCAAGGGCGGCGGTGAACAGACCGCCCGTGACTTCGACCTGGCCTTCCTCGGCCGGGTGCCCATGGACCCGCGCGTGGTCATGGCCGGCGACTCGGGTACCCCGTACCTGAGCGGTGACGAGGAAACCCCGGCCATCAAGGCCTTTGACACCGTGGTCAGCGCGGTCGAGCAGCGCCTGCCGCCCGGCCCGGTGACCGTCAACCCGTTCACGGCCGGCGGCTGCGGCTGCACCTCGGGCGGCTGCGGGACCCAGTTCAAGTAATCCCCCCGCCCAATCCCCCCGCGGCCCGGCCTCGCGCCGGGTCGCGGGCAATCTCCCCCAAGGAATGCGATCCATGCTAGTCAAACAGCTCACCGTGGGCATGATGGGCGTCTGCTGCTACATCGTCACCTGCGAGACCACCGGCAAGGCCGCGATCATCGATCCGGGCGGCGACGAGGACCGCATCCTCGACTACTGCCGCGAAAAACAGCTGCAGGTGGAATACATCATCAACACCCACGGCCACCCGGACCACGTCTGCGGCAACGGCCGCCTCCAGGAGGCCACCGGCGCGAAGATCGTCATGCACGCCGACGATGTCGCCTATTTCGGCGACCCGCGCGTCAAAGGCTACTTCTCCGGCCTGGGCCTGCCCGAATCCCCGCCGGTGGACGTGGTCGTGCACGATGGTGACATCATCCGCTTCGGCGAGGAACAGTTCGAGGTGATCCACACCCCGGGCCACACCCCGGGCGGCATCTGCCTGTACAGCCCGCCGCACTGCTTCACCGGCGACACCGTGTTCGTCGGCGCGGTGGGCCGCACCGACTTCCCCGGCGGTTCCATGGAGCAGATGATCGGCGCCATCAAGTCGCGCCTGCTCACCCTGCCGCCGGACACCATCGTCTGGCCGGGCCACGGCTACGGCGGCCTGCAGTCCACCATCGGCCGGGAAGAGCGGACCAACCCCTATTTCGACCTGTAAAACCGGCGCCGCGCCTCTCGGCGCGGTCTCCGCCCTCCCCCGGACCCCTGCATGCGTGAAATCATCCTCGGCACCGCCGGACACGTCGACCACGGCAAGACCAGCCTGATCCGGGCCCTGACCGGCATCGACACCGACCGGCTCAAGGAGGAGAAGGAACGCGGCATCACCATCGAGCTGGGCTTCGCCTACCTCGACCTCCCCTGCGGCCACCGGATCGGCATCGTCGATGTGCCCGGCCACGAGAAGTTCATCCGCAACATGGTGGCCGGCACCGCCGGCATGGACCTGGTGGCCTTTGTCATCGCCGCGGACGAGGGCATCATGCCGCAGACGGTGGAGCATTTCGAGATCTGCCGGCTGCTCGGGGTGCGCGACGGCCTGATCGTGCTCACCAAGCGGGACCTGGTCGAGCCGGACTGGCTGGACATGGTCATCGAGGAGGTGGGCGAGTTCTTTCGCGGCAGCTTCCTCGAGGACGCGCCGATTGTGGCCGTGGACTCGATCAGCCGCACCGGCATCCCCGAGATCGTCCGCCTGCTCGACGAGCGGGTAGCGGCCCTGGATTTCCACGAGGAGTTCGGCCCGTTCCGCCTGGCCGTGGACCGGGTGTTCTCCATGAAGGGGTTCGGCACGGTGATCACCGGCACCTCGTTCTCCGGCCGGGTCGCGGTGGGCGAGGAGATCACCTTCTACCCCGGCGGGCTGACCGCCCGCATCCGCGGCATCCAGGTGCATGGCCGGGATGTGGACCTGGTCGAGGCCGGCCACCGCACGGCCATCAACCTGCAGGGCATCGAAAAGGAACAGATCAACCGCGGCGACATGGCCGCCTCACCGGGCAGCATGGTCGCCACCACCCTGTTGGACGCGAGCTTCCTCTACCTGCAGTCCGCCGGCCGCGACTTGAAAAACCGCACCCAGGTGCGCGTCCACCTGGGGACCCGCGAGATCCCCGGCCGCATCGCCCTGCTCGAATCCGAGACCCTCGCCCCGGGCGAGGAAACCCACATCCAGCTCATTCTCCACGAGCCGGTCGCGGCCTGGCCGGGCGACCGTTACGTGGTGCGCAGCGCCTCGCCCATCACCACCATCGGCGGCGGCACCATCCTCGACAGCCGGCCGAAGAAACGGCGGCGCGCCCTGGAACGCGACCGCGAACAGAACCGCGCCCACTTCGCCGCGCTCACCGGGGCCGACCCGGAGGAGCGGCTCCGCCTGCTCATCGAGGAGAGCGGCACCCGCGGCCTCACCGCCGACCAGTTGGCCGCCCGCACCGGCACGGTCAGCAAGCGGCTGAAAAAACTGCTCCAGCACCCCGTCTCCACCGGCGCGCTCCTGGTCATCGATTCGGACACGCAGCGGCTGGTGGCCGCCCCGGTGGCCGAGAGCCTGGCCGGGCGGATCACCGCCTTCCTCACCGCCTTTCACAAGGACAACCCGCTCAAGGCCGGTCTCGCCCGCGAGGAGCTGCGCTCGCGCCTGCGGCCGGCGGTGGACCAGAAGCTGCTCCACGCCCTGCTCGCCCAACTGCAGCGCAAGGGGGTGATCGAGCAGGACGGCGCCGAGGTGCGCCTGGCCGGCCACACCGTCACCCTGGAGGTGAACGAGCAGGAGATGGAGGAACGGATCGGCAGGCGCTACCGGGAGGCCGGCCTCACCCCGCCGCTGCTCAAGGACGTGCTCGCCGATTTTCCCGGGTTCCCGGAGAAGCGCATCCGCCAGGTGATCGACCTGCTGCTCGGCCGCGGCGAACTGGTGCGCATCAACGAGACCCTCATCTTCTCCGCCCCGGCCGTGGCCCGGCTGCAGGACGAGGTGGTGGCCTACATCCGCCGCGAGGGTGAGATCGACGCCCAGCGTTTCAAGGATCTCACCGGCCTGACCCGCAAGTTCTCCATCCCCCTGCTCGAGTACTTCGACCGCATCAAGCTGACCATCCGCATCGACGACCGGCGCGTGCTGCGCAAGGGCTAAGGCCCGTCGCCCATTCCGAACCGTCCCGACCGTAAAAACCGCACCACCAGCGCCTGCACCCGTCGGTCACGCATGATGAAGGCATGCCCGCAGGACACGGTGCGGAAATCCGCCATGCCCTCCAGCCGCGCCCGGGCCACGGCCACCTTGCCGTCGTTGGCCCCGGTGAAGCAGCGGCCAAGCGGCCAGTGCGCCCCCCGGTCGCCGGTGAGGATGCCCAGCGGGAAGTCGGCCGGACCCAGCCGGCGGGGCAGGCTGTGGGCAGCGGTGGACAGTTGGCCGGCCGCCGGCCCGAACAGCCGCTGGAACCAGCGGAACCGGCCGAGCCAGTCGACCACCTCGCTGCCCTGGTTGGGCGGGGCGAGCATCACCACCCGCCCCAGTTCGGGCAGGGGTTCGGCGGCCAGCCAGGCGCGGACGAGGATGCCGCCCATGGAGTGGGTGACGAAATGAATGGTGGTCGCGCCACGGGCGCGCAGACGGGCCACGGCCGGCGGGATGGCCAGGCGGGCCAGGGTTTCGACCGGATGGCGGCGGGAAGGGTAACCGGGATTGACCACCTGGAATCCGGCCCGCTGCAGCGGGCCGA
>CAZMNU010000087.1:0-9840 GCA_964567725.1 uncultured Desulfobulbus sp.
GTTGTAAATCCAGTAACATAGGCGCTGCCACCACTGTCCACGGCTATTCCATAACCATATTCGGTGCCTATGCCTCCGATGAAACCGCAGTAACCAAAGCCTGAACCGTCTCCTTTCACTTTGGCGACAAAGACGTCGCTCCCACCGTTATGGCTAAGGTCCGGGCCGACAACCTTCGGAAATGAGGTTTCGGTGGAATTGGTATACCCCGTGACATAGGCGTTGCTGTTACTGTCCACGGCGATACCTCGCCCTTCGTCATCCTCCGTGCCGCCGATGAAGCCACAGTAATCCAAACCCGAACCGCCCGTATTAACCTTGGCGATAAAAGCGTCTTTCTTGCCATTAGAACTGAGGTCTGGGCCTTTAGTTTCTGGAAACGTTGTTTCGGTGGAAGAGGTGAACCCCGTGACATAAGCATTGCCGCTGCTGTCCACGGCGATACCTCGCCCTTCGTCATCCTCTGCGCCACCGATGAAGCCACAGTAAACCAGACCCGAACCGTTCGTGTTGACCTTGGCGACAAAGGCGTCTAATTTGCCACCGGAGTTGAGGTATTGGCCGCCAATTGCTGGAAACGTTGCTGCGGTGGAAGAAGTATATCCCGTGACATATGCGCTTTCACTGCTGTCCAAGGCAATGCCATATCCATAGTCATCACCCGTGCCACCGATGAAGCCACAGTAAACCAGACCCGAACCGTTCGTGTTGACCTTGGCGACAAAGACATCACTTCCGCCTTTGTGGCTCGTGGACAGGCCACCAATTGCCGGAAAGGATGAATCGTCGGAAGCAGTATACCCTGTCACATAGGCGTTGCCTTCGTTGCCTACAGCGATACCCATCCCATAGTCTTCATCCGTACCACCGATGAAGCCGCAATAGGTCAACCCTGTGCCGTCCGCTTTCACCTTGGCGACAAAGGCATCGGCGTTGCCGTTCTGGCTCAGGTCCGGGCCCACAGTTTCCGGAAAGGATGTTTCACCTGAAAAAGTATTCCCCGTGACATAAGCATTGCCGCTCTTGTCCACCGCGATGGCAAAGCCAGCGTCAATGCCCGATCCGCCGATGAAGCCACAGTAGACGAGCATCTCCGGGTCCAGCACCAGGGTGCGGGTGCGGTCGTAGTCGCCGACCGTGAAACCGACGACCTGGACCTGCTCGCGCGGATGGGCCGCTGCCAGGGTCCGGTCCGTGGCCAGCGCCGCCACTTGTACCCCGGCCGGCCCGAGCAGGTCATAGGCCACGGTCACCTTCTCCTGCCGCTCCTTCCCCTCCTGCCAGGCCACGGGCATCTTATCCCGCAGTGTGCCCAGCGGCGTGGTGACCGCCAGTTGCCCCTCCTCCGTCACCTGCACGCTGTCCGCACCGCGCCAGGCGAGCCTGATCCGATCCGGGTCGGCCCCGGGATGGACGATGAAGTCGTACTTGAGGTGGTCGACCGTGCCCGAGTAGACAAGATCGATCCCGGGCCAGAGGTCACGGTATATGATCCGCCGGCTGGCCTGCAGGCCGGTGCGCCACTCCTCGGGCCGCCCCTTGAAGTAGGAGATCAGGGTCTCGGCCTGCTCGAGGGTTTCCGGCTTGGCCACGGGATTGGCATCAACAAAGTCGACCTTGAGTGCCCAGCGCTGCCGCACCGCCTGCGCTGCCGGTTCCGGCGGTCCGACCTGGCGCAGACTGCGTGCCTTCTGCCCGGAGGCGGCGGGCTGTTCGCTGAGGACAAAGGTCACCCCCCCCGGTGGAGAAAAAGATCTGGGTATCCCGGCCCTGCACCGCATAGGCCACCCGGCTGTCGAACTGGCCCTGGTTGGGAATGAACAACAGCGGCATGGCGCCGTAATCGGCCGCCCTGTGCACCGAACCGGCAGACGGGCCGGTCACGGCCGAGGCCGGCAGGACCGTGTACCACAGCAGTACCGCCAACACGGGCAGGAAAGCGAACAAAACACGAGACAACGATGCGCGAGCGGGAAGACTCATAACCGTTCCTCCAAGGGTTGTTGCCGGATCGACACGCCGTCTCTTCGTACCACTGACATCGATGACCTGACGTGCCCCGCTGAAATGCCATTCTCCTGTAATCCATTGTGCCACAACTGTTATACTACCCGAAAAGCTGATCAATGACTCCACCTTGTTGATTGCATCGGAACAATTTTCACGCCATCCGGCGTGAACTGGCAGCGTCTTGACAATCACCTGCGTCGTGAAACAAAAAACCGGCGACCGTCAGGGTGACGGTCGCCGGTGGCAAGGCGGCAAAGCGGAGCAGCTTATTTATTTCTTTTCGAAGAGTTTTCTGTACTCACCCAACCCCTCTTCCTCCAGTTTCTCCTTAGGCACAAAACGCAGGGCCGCGGAATTGATGCAGAAGCGCTGGCCGGTCGGGGCCGGGCCGTCGTCGAACACGTGGCCCAGGTGCGAGTCGCCCTTGGTGCTGCGCACCTCGGTGCGCACCATGAACAGGCTCGCGTCCCGGTGCTCGGCAACGGCGCCCCGATCGATCGGCCGGGTGAAACTCGGCCAGCCGGTGCCGGAATCGAACTTGTCGGTGGAGCTGAACAGCGGCTCACCGCTGACCACGTCCACGTAGATGCCCTCGGCCTTGTTGTCCCAGTACTCGTTGTTAAATGGCGGCTCGGTGCCGTTCTTGCGGGTGACCTGGTACTGCAGGGGGGTGAGCCGTTTTTTCACATCCTCGTCACTCTCTTTCATGTTCTTGCCTCCCTCAGCTTTCGCGGCAAAATGCCAGTCCGCGCTTTCCCAGGTCCGCTGCAGGAATCCTTCGCGGCCCGAGCCGGACCGGTACATCTTGTAGCGGAACGGGTTCTTGCGGTCGTACTCCTGGTGGTACTCCTCGGCCGGGTAGAATTTCGGCGCAGGCAGAATGGGCGTGACCAGCGGCTTCTGGAAGATCTTGCTCGCGGCCAGGCTCGCCTTGGACTGCTCGGCCAAGAGCCGCTGCTCCTCGGTGTGATAGAAGATGGCGGTGGTGTAGCCGCGGCCCCGGTCGGCAAACTGGCCGCCCTCGTCGGTGGGGTCGATCTGCCGCCAGAAGGTGTCGAGCAGCCGGTCATAGCCGACCCGAGCCGGGTCGTAGACCACCTCCACCACCTCGATGTGGCCGCCGCCGTGGTAGTTCTCGTAGGTGGGGTTCTCGGTGGTGCCGCCCGCGTAGCCGGACTGCACCGACAGCACCCCGTCGATTCGTGTGAACGGCGGCGCCACGCACCAGAAACACCCGCCCGCGAACAGGGCCCGCTGGTCGGAAGCCCTGCCCTCATTCGTTGACCCGCTCTCCGCCGCGTTCGCCCTGCCGCCCGCGGCCAGGACCATGCCTGCTGCCAACAGCAGCATCCAGTTGGAAAACTTTCGTACTCGCGCCATGACTGACCTCACTGTGTGGTGATGGAAGAATCCGATTATCCCAGGCACAACATTAAGAACGATTCCGAAAAAGAACAGCGCCAGGCGAGGGAAAGAAGGAAAACAGAACCACAAAGTGGCGGCCTCGAACTTGTCACGACAAACAATCGGAGGCGGAGGCAGACAGGCGAGGGCCCTACGGGCCGGGTCCTCGTCGTGCTGGAAAGGGAAACAGTCAGCAGTGGAACAGGTCAGGCTGCGCTGCCTCCGGTCCGCCGCCGGTTGGGGAACAGCCAGGGCAGCGGAGAGGATGGGCCATCAGGGCTTCACCATGGTCACCACCGCCGCAATCGCTCAGGTCGCGGCTGTCATGGTCGATGAGCCGCCAGTCCTCCGGGGCGTCCAGCGGCGGCTGGTCGTAGTCGGGATTCAGGGTGCAGCCGGCTATGACCAGCACCAGCAGCAGGAACAGGATGCAGCGCATGGCCGGGCCTCCCCTGTGGTTCGTTGTCCCGTTCAGGTCGCAGCCTCGACCGCGGGCGCGGCGGCGACCTCGATGCAGTTGCGGCCTGCGTCCTTGGCCGCGTACAGGGCCTGATCGGCCAGGCGCACCAGGTCGTCGGCCTGCAAGCCCTTGTCCGGGACAAAGGCCGCCACCCCGAGGCTGACCGTGACCACCGGCGCGGCCGCGGAATAGTGGTGCTCGATCCCCAGCCCCTGGACATCGCGGCGGATCTCCTCGGCGAGCACACAGGCGTGGTCCAGGTCGGTGTGCGGCAGCAGGACCACGAATTCCTCGCCGCCGTAGCGGGCCGGCAGGTCCTGGGCGCGGCGGCTCACCCGGGTGAGCACCGTGCCGATACGCTGCAGGCAGACATCGCCGGCCGGGTGGCCGTAATGGTCGTTGTAGTTCTTGAAGTGATCCACGTCCAGGAACACCAGGGCCACGGGGTAGCGGTTACGCAGGGCCACGTTCCATTCGCGCTGCAGGGTCTGGTCGAAATGGCGGCGGTTGGCCAGGCCGGTGAGCCCGTCGGTGAGACTCAGGTGCTCCAACTGGCTGTTCATGCGCGCCAGTTTGCGGCTGCTGATCTGCTGCAGGGCGCTGAGCAGAAAATCGCGGCGGTGTTCGAACTCCATCTGGTAGTTGCCCACCAGGCTGAACAGGGCCGAGGTGAACACCACCGTGGTGCTGCTGAAGGCTGCCTCTGCGGACATGGTCGGGGCCCGGCCCACGGTCACCAGGTAGAGCAGGCAGGCGGCAACGGACACGCCCAGGGCATAGGGAAAGGGCTGGCGGATGATCATGTTGCTGAACATGAGAATCACCGCAATACCGCTGTAATAGTGGACAACGTTGGGGTGACGGCTGAGCATCATGAACAGGCTCAGACTGGCCAGGCTGAGGAGCAGCAGGCCGGCGGCCACCGGCTCGAGCAGGCGGGCGCCGCCCTTGCGCCGGGTGAACCAGATGCCGGCGAGGATGGCCGGGGTGACCACCAGCAGGCGGACGATGAGCGCAACCGGGAAGATGTCCGGAAGGATAAACCAGTCGCAGACAATGAACAGGTCGTAGCAGACCAGGGCGAGCACGGCGAGTGCGGCGTACCGCCGGCGCCGGCTGGGGAACACGAACAGCCGGTAGATGCGCTCGAGTTCCGCCGGGAACCGAAACGAGCGGCCGCCGGCGCGCAGGCTGCGCTGCAGAATCGGCTCGAGTTTTTCCAACTCCGACAGGTTGTTGGCGGGATCGGCGTGCATGGACGAAGCTCTCCCGATGACGGTGTGGGCAGGTGGCGCACTGTAGTCCGCGCGCGCCGCACCGGTCAAGGTCATCCTGTCCCGACCGGGTGGAAATCACCGTAGCGAGGCCCGGACCGCTGCCCTGCCCCGGCTGCTCTCCACCGAAACGGACAGCTGTCGCTCAGGTCCCGGCCAGGGTCAGGATGGCCTGGCCGTAGGCCGCCTGCAGCTGCTCCAGGTAGGCGGCGTCGATCGGTCCTTTCCAGGTGGTCACCCGGAAAAACCGTTTGGGGATGGTGATGGCCGCGGGCGTAAAACCAGTGGCCAGGCGCATCTGCCAGCGCAATTTCTGCACCCGGGCGCCGAGCGCGTCCAGGTCGCCGGCCAGACGGGCGCAGCCGAGCGAGGCCAAACATTCGCCGAGCACCTCGGTGGTGTACACCGAGCGGGCGAACAGACAGGCGACCATGGAGGTGAGCACCACCCGGCCTGCCTCGTCATCGACCAGGAAGCGCACCGCCTTGTCCAGGTCCCGGTCCGCATGCTGCTGGTCGTAGCCGTAGGCGCCGGTATCCAGGTGCGAGTGGCGGAAGCCCAGGCTCTGGGCCGCGAAAAAGGTCTCGCCGGTGGCATAGCCGGCCATCTCCTGGCCGAGCACGCAGGCAAAGTCCGCGCCGCCGTACTCGCTGGCCGCGGCCAGGGTGCCCCGGCCCAGGGCGGCGTAGAAGGGGTTGACCGCACCGGCCAGGTGGCGGATGGCGCGGAGCAGACCGGCGCTGTCGCCAAAGGCGAGGGGTTCGATCGTCTGTTGCGGGCCGACGAGCCCCTGTTCGCTCGCCTCGGTGGCCCAGGCCAGGGCCACGCCGGCGGACATGGCGTCCAGGCCGGCCTGTTCGGTGGCATCGAGCAGCTTGAGCACCGCCGCCGTGTCGGTCACGCCGAGCATGCTGCCGAGCGCGAAGATCGGCTCGTAGTCATAGGCCACCTGGCGATAGAGGAAGCGGTGCTCGTCCATGAACCGCTCGCGCACATAACCCACGTGGATGCAGCCCACCGGGCAGCCGGCGCAGGCCGAGTTGCGCAAGAGGGTGCGGTCCGCGAACTCCTGGCCGGAGATCCGGTCGATGGCCGGGTCGCTGGTGGCCTGCAGGTTGCGCCAGGGCAGGGAGCGGAGATCGTCGAGCGACTCCAGGTTGGCCGCGGTGCCCAGGTCGTGGTACTTCTTCATCATGCCCTTGGCGGTGACATTGGCGTACACCCGGGCGAACAGGGGGTTGTAGATTTTGCCCTCGGGCAGGCGGAAGTCCGCATCCCCGCCGATGACCACCGCCTTGAGCCGTTTCGCACCCAGGGCCGCGCCGCCGCCCATGCGGCCGAAGTGGCGGTAGGTATCGACGTTGATATTGGCCATGGGCACCAGGCGCTCGCCCGCCGGGCCGATGCGCAGGATGGTGCGGTGCCCCGAGTTCGGGGTCATGCGCCGCAGCAGCCGGCCGCTCTCCTGCACCTCCATGCCGGCGAGAAACCCGGCCGGCCGGAGCTTGAAGTGGCGGCTGCCGATATCGAGGAAGCTGGTGGTGTCGGCCCGGCCGACGATCACCAGCGCGTCCAGGTCGGCGAAGCGCAGGGCCAGGGCGCTGCGGCCGCCGGCGTGGCTCTCGGTGTACTGGTCGTGGTAGGGCGACTTGAAGGCGAACACGGTCTTGCTCATCAGCGGGAAGGCGCCGGTGAGCGGGCCGATGGCCAGGATGAGCGGCTGGTCGGGGTGGTCCCAGGGCGCCTCGGGCCGGCCGTAGCGGGCGAACAGCCGGGCCGCGAGCCCGGAGCCGCCGGCCACCTCGTCGCGGCCGTCCTCGAGCACCACCGTGCCCCGGCCGGTACTCACATCGGCGACGAGCACGCGGAAATGGTCGCGGATCATCGTTCCTCCTCCCTGGTCACAGCCTTCTCGACCATCTCCAGGCAGTCGTGCGGGCAGAAGGGGACGCACCGGCCGCAGTGCAGGCAGACGAACGGTTCGCCGGCGCGGTCGAGATAGATTGCCTCCACCGGGCAGGCGGCGGCGCACTGGCCGCAGTGGATGCAGAGCTTTTTGCGGACGATGACGCCGCCACCGGGTCGGGGCGCAAAGGCGCCGGTGGGACAGGCCGCGGCGCAGGGCGGCGGGTCGCAGGCCAGACACCGTCGCGCCTCGAAGGCCCCACTCAGGCCGCCGGCGGATTGGATGCGAATGCCGGCCGTGTCCCAGGACAGCCGCCGGTGCACCAACCGGGCGCAGGCGAGCGAACAGGAATGGCAGCCGATACAGCGCTCCATGCGCGGCGCGTCAAGCTGTTTCATGGCTGTTGCTCCGGATCCGCACCAGACAGGCGCATCGTCACTCCGGCAGGCCGGTGATGCATATCTGTCGCGCTTCCAGGCCGCGCACCAGGTCCGCCCGCGCCCTGGACTTGCTCCTGATCTGCAGTTCCAGCCAGGAACGCCACTCATCCCGTTTTTTCGCCCGCTCGGAACCGTCCGTGAGCCGCGGGCTGCTGTCGAGCTGCACCCGCGCCTGCTGGATTTCCTCGGTCAGCCGGTCGTCGTGTTCCTGAAAGACCGCCAGATCCTTGACCGTGGCGTAATCGATGGTCACCGCGGCCTCGTTGGCCGTGGACGCTGTGTCATTCATGCTCGTTCCCCCTGTGGTGTTCAGCGAATCGTTCCCTGCTCCCCGCAAGAGTAAAAAAAACCGTGGGAAATGCGAGCATTTTCCACGGCGTGCAGTCCCCGGCAGAACAGGGAACAGGAGGGTGCGGCGATCAGGCGTTGTGCAGACGTACCCAGGCGACGAAGCGGTCCATCCAGCCCTGGAGGAAATCGCGGCTGTTCGCGCCGATGGTGCCGTCCGCATCGATCAGCCCCTCCTGCCACTGCAGGTAGACCTCGGGCGCGCCCAGGGTGGGCACATCGAGGATGGCGAGCACGCTGCGCAGGTGCTGCTGGGCCAGGGCCGTGCCGATCACGCCCACGGACACGCCGATCACCCCCGCCGGCTTGCCGGCCCAGGAGTTCTGGCCATAGGGCCGCGAGGCGTGGTCGATGGCGTTCTTGAGCACGCCCGGGAACGAACGGTTGTACTCCGGGGTGAGGAACAGCAGCCCCTGGGCGGCCTCGATCTCGCCCTTCAACCGCTTGACCGCGGGCGCCTGGTTGGCGTCGTCGTCCTGGTTGTAGAGCGGCAGGTCACCGATCTCCACCTGCCTGAAGGTGAACTCCTTCGGCGCGAGTTTCGACAGCGCACCTGCCAGGGCACGGTTGTAGGAATCCTTGCGCAGGCTGCCGACGACAACGGCGATCTGGTATTGGGACATGGGTCACTCCTTGGTTGTGTGTTCAGGGAAGCGGGACAGGTCGCGCCGGCACAGGACATACGCTCGGGCACGGGTTGGGATCGGGGCGTTGACCCGTCCCGGTAATGGCCATACCTTGTTGACGGAAGCGGATATTGTCAAGAACGGTTCCTGCGCGCTGCTCGTGGCCCCACGGCCAGGGACCATGCCATGCTGGGCGAAACGCGCGTTTTTGAGTATGCTGCCCGGATGCGCGGCCACGGCCGCGATCACCGTCTTTCCTGTCCGCTGTTCCCGGAGGTTTTCCGTCATGCGCTGCCCTGTTTTCCCCTTTCCCCGAACAACCGACCGCACCTTGCCCACTGTGGTTTTTCTGCTCGTCTGCGTGCTGCTGTGGACCCTGCCGGCCGGCGCGGCCGGGACGCAGGATGTACCGATGCGCATCGTCTCGCTCAGTCCGCTCCTCACCGAGAACGTCTTCCTGCTCGGCGCGGGCGAGCGCATGGTGGGCAACACCAGCTACTGCACCAAGCCCGAGGCGGCCAAGGCCGTGGCCAAGGTCGGCTCGGTGATGGAGCTGAGCATCGAGCGGATCATCGGCCTGCGGCCCGACCTGGTGCTGGCCATCAACCTGAGCCCGCCGCAGCAGGTGGCCCAACTGGAGCGGCTCGGCCTGCGTGTGCACACCTTTCACCAGCCTGACTCGTTCGCCGAGATGTGCGCGCAGTTCATCGAACTCGGCGCCCTGCTCGGCCGCGAACAGCGGGCCCGGGAGATCGTCGATGAGGCCGCCCGCCGGGCCGAGGCGGTGCGCACTGCCACCGCGGACCTGCCCCGGCGCAAGGTCTTTCTCCAGGTGGGCGCCAACCCCCTTTTTTCCTCGGTGCAGGATTCCTTCACGCACGAGTACATGGTGCTCGGCGGCGGTGAAAACATCGCCGGCGACCGCCGCTCCGGGGCCATGACCACGGAACAGGTACTCGCCCTGGACCCGGAGGTGATCATTATCGCGGTCATGGGTTCGGAGGACGGCATCGGCGGCGGCGAAAAAGGCAGGTGGGAGCGCTACCGGGCCATGCGTGCGGTGCGTGACGGCCGCGTGCACGTGCTCGACCCGGACCGGGTGTGCAGCCCCTCGCCGCTCACCTTCGCGGCCTCGCTCGAGGCCATCGCCCGCCTCATCCACCCCGGCCTGGAGATCCCCGCGCCGGCAGATTGAGTCCCGTGGTCCTTCACGGCCGGGCGCCGCAGTCTCCAGCCGGTGTGCACTGCAGTCGCCGTTGCACCCGTAACCTCTCCTGCGCGCCGCTGAATCCCAGGCTGACGGTCACCTCCAGGGGCGGGGTCATTGTTGCCCCGTCTGCCTTGGCCGCTGCCAGCCGCACCGACCAGGCCG
>CAZMNU010000088.1:0-9798 GCA_964567725.1 uncultured Desulfobulbus sp.
TGCGTGCTGTGCTCGGGGCAAGGTCCCCGGCCGGTCCTCAAGGCTCGGCCGGTTTCGGCCAGGTGGCGGCCAACTCCTCGATGAGGACCCTGCGGATGTCACGCATTTCCAAGATATCGCGCACCTGCGGGTTGTCCCGGGTGAGAAAGCCGAGGTTGACCTCGCCGCCGGTGAGGAGGAAATCGGTCAGCGGCACCCGGTAGCGGCCGGCCGGATCGACTGGTTTGCCGCCCACCTGCCAGATGCCGTTCCCCCAGGTGATACCGGCCGAATGCAGGTAGCCCCCCAACCCCTGGTTGTGCACCCCGGTGTCCAGCACCCGGGTGAGCAGGGCGCCGTCCAGGGTGGCTGCCACCACCCGGCCGCCAAAGGGCAGGATGCGCAGGATGTCGTACTCGGTGATTGGTCCGGCCGGCAGCACATCGTCAATGCGTACCGAGCCGCCGTTGAACACGGCCGCATCCGCCCCTTTCGCCTCGCGGAGCATGGCCCGGGCGATCAGCCCGGTCAGCCGGCCGGGGCGGTTGCGCACCGTGGCCTCGAGACCGTCGAGGGGCTCGTCGGTAAGCGCGATCACCCGTTCCGGGGTGAAGCCGTCCTGGCGGAAGGCGGCAAAGCCCACCTCGGTCCACCGGTCCGCCAGCGCAGCCACAGTCGGGTCTGCGGGGATCGAATCATCGACCAGCTGCAACCGGGTGGTCACCGTTGGCCGCTCATCGGCTGCGCCAAAGGCCAGGGTGACGATGGCCACTGAGCGGAAATTGGCGTCCGCCTTGACAATGGGCACAAACCCCGGACCGCGGAAGATCTGCCAGTTCTCGTGTTCGTGGCCGCCGAGGATGAGGTCGAGCCCAGGCACGGCCGCGGCCAGCCGGCTGTCCTGGGCAAGCGACAGGTGGGTGAGGGCGACGATGGCATCGGTTTTGCCCTGCAGTTTGGCCACCTCGTCGCGGGCGCTCTGGATCGGGTCCTGGTAGCGCACCCAGGGCTTGCGGTTGCTGTCAATGGTCAGGCCGACCAGGCCGATGCGCAGGGTGCGGCCGCCCGCCTGCACCGGGACCACGGCCGAGGTCTGCAGACCGGCAAAGGGCTGACCGTTGCCGTCGACCACGTTGCTGCTGACGATACCGAACTTCGCCTCGCCCAGGTGGGCGCGGAAGCGCGCCTCGCTCACATCGAACTCGTGGTTGCCCAGGGTGGTCCAGTCCAGGCCGAGGGCGCCGAGCACCTCGACCATCTGCCGGCCGGCCAGGGGCTGGCCGTTGAACTTCGCCGTGCCGAGGGCCGAGGGCGAGAGATAGTCGCCGCCCAGCGTGGCGAGCACCGGCCCGCCGGCCCGTTTCAGGTCAGCCACCACCGTGGCCACCCGGGCCGGGCCGCCGTAGCGGCCGCCCTCCACGGGCTGGATCTCGTAGACATCGTTGGCATGGATCAGGGTCAGTTCGGCCGATGGGAGCGGGTGTTCCGCCGCCTCCGAGCGGCCCGAGTCAAGAACGAGCAGAGCGGCCAGCAGGGCGACTGCGCCCAGCAAGATTATGCGCATGGGTGTTTCTCCGTGCAGGGGTGGGTGGTCAGTCGTCCAGGTAGATCATTTTCCGGGTCATGCCGCCATCGACCACGAAGTTCTGGCCGGTGATGAAGCCGGCCTCGTCGGAAAGCAGGAAGGCGGTCAGGGCGGCCACGTCCTCGGGCCGGCCGACCCGGCCCGCCGGGTGCTGGCCGTGGTCCTCGGGGCGCAGCACGGGTTCGCGCCGGTTGGCCTGTTTCTGCCACGCCTCCACCGCGATCCAGCCCGGGCTCAGGCAGTTGACCCGCACTGCCGGGCCCAGGCTGACGGCCAGGGCATGGGTGAGGGCAACCAGGCCGCCCTTGCTGGCCGAGTAGGCTTCGGTGTGCGCTTCGGACTGCAGGGCCCGGGTGGAGGCGATGTTGACGATGGCGCCCCGGCTCTGTCGCAAGAGAGGCGCTGCGTGCTTGCAGAGAAGAAAAGCTCCGGTCAGGTTGACGGCCAGCACCCGGTTCCAGTCGGCCAGCCGGAGTTCTTCCAGCGGACCGGTAAACGGCCCGGCAATGCCGGCGTTGTTGACCAGGCCGTCCAGCCGGCCGAAGTCCCGGTCGATCTGCGCCAGCAGGTCGGCCACCGCCGCCTCGTCGCTCACGTCGCCAACGAGCGGGACGATGCGGCCGTTGGCCTCATCCGCGGTCTCGATCGCTGCCTCGGCGTCCAGGTCGAAGATCACCACCGTGCAGCCCTTCGCGGCCAGGTGCAGGGCAATGCCCCGGCCGATGCCCTGGCCGCCGCCGGTGACCAGCGCCACCCCTGGTTTTTTGATATTCCCTTGCATGGTGGAATTCAGGCGAGCGAGCGGCCGACCACCTCGCGTACGTCGTCGGACAGGTCGGGCCGGGCCGCGAGCCGCTCCAGCTGGGCGCGCATGAGCGCCTGCCGGTTCGTGTCGTAGCGTTGCCACTGGGTGAGTGGGGTGAGCATGCGCGCGGCGATCTGCGGGTTGCGTTCGTCCAAGAGCGCGACCTGGTCGCCGAGGAAGGCGTAGCCGGAGCCGTCGGCCGCGTGGAACTGGCTGTGGTTGGTCGCGCCGAAGGTGGCGATCAGGCTGCGCACCTTGTTCGGGTTGCGGTAAGTAAACGACGGGTGCGCGGTCAGGCGGCGGACCCGCTCCAGGGTGCCGGGCAGGGTGCAGCCGGCCTGCAGGGCGAGCCATTTGTCCACCACCAGCGGGTCGTGCTGCCAGCGCTCGTGGAAATCGGCGAGCAGCTGCGCTCCGGCGTCCAGGTCCGCGTTGACCACCGCGGTGAGCGCGGCCATGGTGTCGGTCATGTTGCCCGCCCCGCGGTACTGGTCGAGCCCCAGGGCGAGCAGGTCCGGATCGAGCCGGCCGCCCGGGTCCGCGGCGAGCAGGTAGGCCAGACAGAGGTTCCTGAGCGAGCGCCGGCCGGCGTCCACCGGGTCGTAGCGGTAGGGACCGCCCACGCGCAACTCGGCGTAGCGTTCCCGCAGTTCCGTCCTCAGTTCCCGGCCCACCGCGGCGCGGAATTGCTGGCGCACGGTGAACACGGCCACCGGGTCGACCACGGCCAGCTGCTGGCTGATCCAGTTCTCCGCGGGCAGCACCAGGGCCACGGCCAGGAAGGCCGGGTCACTGTCACGGTCGCGCAGCAGGTCGCGCAGGCCCTGGTAGAGCGTGCGGGGCAGGATGACCGGGTCGTCGTCCTCGCGGGCCTCGTCGATGCGGGCGAGCAGGTGGCGCAGGGCGAGCTGCTGGCCCGCCTCCCAGCGGTTGAAGGGGTCCGGGTCACGGGCCATGCGCAGGCCGAGTTCCTCGTCCGTCTGCTCGAACCGGACCCGCACCGGCGCGGAGAAATTGCGCAGGAAGGAGACCACCGGCCGTTCCGCCACCGGCGCGAGCACGAAGGTCTGCTCCCGCTCCTCGAGCACGAGCACCCGGGTGCCGTCCTCGTCCGAGTCCTCGATGGGCAGAATACCGCCATCCCGGTCGAGCAGGCCCACGGCAAGCGGCATGAAGAAGGGTTCCTTGACCGCGGCCTCGCGAGTCGGCGGGCAGGTCTGGGTGACGTGCAGGGTGAGCTGTTCGCCGGCCTCGTCCCAGTCGGCCTGCACGGCCAACTCCGGCGTGCCGGCCTGGGCGTACCAGCGTTTGAACCGAGCCAGGTCCAGGCCCGAGGCCGCCTCCATGGCACTGACGAAGTCGTCGCAGGTCACGGCCTGGCCGTCGTGGCGCTCGAAGTACAGGTCCATGCCCCGGCGGAACCCGGCCTCGCCGAGCAGGGTGTGGAGCATGCGGATCACCTCCGCGCCCTTGTTGTACACGGTCAGGGTGTAGAAGTTGTTAATCTCCACGAACGAGGGCGGCCGCACCGGGTGGGCCATTGGGCCTGCGTCCTCGCGGAACTGGAGCGAGCGGATGATGTTCACGTCCTGGATGCGCTTCACCGGCCGGCTGACCAGGTCCGCGGTGAACTCCTGGTCGCGGAACACGGTCAGCCCCTCCTTGAGGCTCAGCTGGAACCAGTCGCGGCAGGTGATGCGGTTGCCGGTCCAGTTGTGGAAGTACTCGTGGGCGATGACCGCCTCGATGCCCTCGTAATCGGTGTCCGTGGCCGTTTCCGGCAGGGCGAGCACGTACTTGGAGTTGAACACGTTCAGCCCCTTGTTCTCCATGGCGCCCATGTTGAAGTCGTCCACGGCCACGATCATGTAGGTGTCCAGGTCGTACTCGCGGCCGAACCGTTCCTCGTCCCAGCGCATGGCCTTTTTAAGAGCGCGCATGGCATGGTCGCATTTGTCCCGGTTGCGCGGCTCGACATAGATGCGCAGGTCGATGGAGCGGCCGGAGCGGGTGGTGAAGGTATCGGTGAGACACACCAGGTCGCCGGCCACCAGTGCGAACAGGTACGAGGGCTTGGGAAAGGGGTCGTGCCAGGTGGCCCAGTGGCGGCCGTCCGGGAGGTCGCCGCGGTCGATGCAGTTGCCGTTGGCGAGCAGCACCGGGCAGGCGGTCCGGTCGCCGACCACGGTGGTGGTGAACACGCTCATCACGTCCGGCCGGTCCGGAAAGCAGGTGATGGTGCGGAACCCCTCGGCCTCGCACTGGGTGCAGTAGTTGCCCGAGGAGCGGTAGAGCCCCTCCAGGGCGGTGTTGCCCTCCGGGTCGATGCGGGTGTGGATGGCCACCTCGAAGGGGGCCGCGGGCGGGTGGGGGATGACCAGCTGGCCGTCGGCAAAGGTGTACCTGCCCGGGCCGAGGTCCACGCCGTCGATGGCCACCCGCAGCAGCTGCAGACGCTCGCCGTCCAGTACCAGCGGCGCACCGGCAGCGGTATTGGCGCGGCACTGCAGCCGCGATTGCACCAGCGTGGCACGGGGATCGAGTTCGACCCGCAGGTCGATGCGGTCCACCAGGTAGGCGGGCGGGGTGTACTCCTTGAGAAAGGTCTCTTTTTTCTGGGCAGTCACGATGGCTTCACCTGGATGATGGAACGGATGGGACCCGTGTCAGCGCGGGGCCGGACCGGATTGGGCGCGGTTGGCTGGGCGGGTGTGTTTTCGGCGGTTGTGGAACGGGCCTTGTATGGTATGCTATGCCGGTTTGTCCGCCGGCCGGTCACCCGGGGCGGGCAGGGCGGGTGCGACCCGGCTGGGTTCGCTTGTGGGGCGACGCGCCAAGGCTAGCGTAAAGGGATGATGAAAGCAAGCAGAACACGGGAATCCGGCGCGGGGTGCAGCCTGTTGCCGCAGGAGCGGGGCTGAAGGCCATGAGCGAGCGGGTGGAGGTGCTGATTGTCGGCGGCGGGCCGGGCGGCCTGGCCTGTGCGGCTGACCTGGCGGCCGGCGGCGTTCGCGTGCTGCTGGTGGAGCGCAAGGCGAAGATCGGTGCCAAGGTCTGCGCCGGCGGCATCACCTGGAACGGGCTGATTCGGCTGGTGCCGGAAACGCTCATCGAGGCGGCCTTCCCGGAACAGCACATCGTCACCGGCCGCCAGCGGACCGTGGTGGCCGAGGCAAACCCGATCGTGGCCACGGTCAACCGCGAGCGGCTCGGCCAGTGGATGGCGCAGCGGGCTGCGGCGGCGGGCGCGGACCTGCGCACCGGCTGCCGCGTGCTGCGGCTGGACAGCGGCAGTGCGACCCTCGAGGACGGGGCCGGCCGGCAAACCCGCGTCACCTTTGATTGCCTCGTGGGTGCCGACGGCTCCAATTCGCTCGTGCGGCGATGGCTCGGCCTGCCTGTTCGGGCCGTGGGGCTGGGATTGAACGCCATGCTGCCCCGTCGCCACGCACGCATGGAGTGGCACCTGCGCGCCGATCTGTTCGGCTGCGGCTACGGCTGGGTGTTCCCCCATGCCGAAGAGGTCTCGGTGGGCGCCTACACGGCCGCGAGCGGACTGTCGGGCCGGGTGCTCAAGGAGCGGCTGCTCGCCTGGGCCGCGGCCCAGGGGATGCGCATCGATCCGGACGCAATCCGCGCCGGCCTGGTCAACTTCGACTACCGCGGCGTTCGCTTCGACCGCACCTTTCTCGTCGGCGATGCCGCCGGCCTGGCCTCGGGCCTCACCGGCGAGGGCATCCACCCAGCCCTGATCTCCGGTCGGGCCGTGGCCCGCCTGATCCTCGACCCGGCCGCTGCAACCACTGCACTCGACCTTCTCGTGCGTCATCAGCGCCGCCACCGGCGCCTCGTCGCCCTGGCCGGACCGCACCGCCGGTTCTGCGGCCTGCTGATGGAGACCCTGGTTGTCCTGCTGCGCCTGAAAATCCTTGATTTCCGGGCCTTGGAAATGGCACGATAGAACAATTCTCATTGTTTGCCTGAAACCGCTCCCGCAATCCACCCCGGCGCACGCATGACCACCAGACAACGCAATTTTCTCATGAACGGCCTGTTCCTGGCGGCCTGCGCCGGTATTCTCCTGTTTCTCCTGCAGGCCCCGCCGGAAACCACCCGGCCGCTGCCGCACGACCAGGATCATGAACGGTTCATGACCATGAAACGCAAGGAGGCGGAGCGCCACTGCGATGCCTGTCACGGGCCGCAGGGCGTTGCCCCCCTGCCCGAGACGCACCCGCCCAAGTTCCGCTGCCTGTTCTGCCACAAACGAAAAGACCCTGTCGAGCGCCCATGACCACCCGCAAAGACGTCTACTATGTGAGCGGTTCCACCGCCATTCTCGCCGAGGACATGGGCAAGGCCCTGCTCGCCCAGTTCCAGAACATCCGCTTCCGCGAGGAGAAGATCCCCTTCATCCAGTCGCCTGATGACGCCCGCAAGGCCCTGGACTACATCCTCAAACAGTCCGGGGGGGACATGCCCCTGGTCTTCTGCACGATCATGAACCAGGAGACCCGGGACGTGTTCAACCACCCCGAGGTCCAGTTCTTCGACATCTTCCTCAACACCCTGGAACTGCTCGAACAGGCCCTGGACATGAAGGCCCTGCGCGAGCCCGGCTATTCCCGTCATTTCACCATCACCAAGATGGACAAACGGGTGGAAGCCATCCATTTTTCCCTGGATCACGACGACGGTACGCGCACCAACGAGTACGACGAGGCGGACATCATCCTGGTGGGCGTGTCCCGTTCCGGCAAGACCCCGGTCAGTGTCTACCTGGCCACCCACATGGAACTCAAATCCGCCAACTTTCCACTCACCTCGGATCATCTCGAGGAACCGGAACTGCCCAAGGACATTGTCCGCAACCGCAAGCGGGTGGTCGGCCTGACCTCCTCCCCCATCTACCTCCACAATATCCGCGAAAAACGCTACGCCGGCTCCTCCTACGCCAGCCTGGCCAACTGCACGCGCGAGCTGCAGCAGGCCAAGAGCCTGTTTCTGCGTCACAACATCAAGACTCTCAATGTCGAGGGACGATCCATCGAGGAGATCGCCGTGCAGGCCATTCAGGCCATCGGCCTGACCAGAAGGAAACGGTCCCGAATCCGGGACATCGCCGGCCACGGCTCGTGAGCCAGTCCGGGTCCGGGAAAGAAGAGGCGGATCTCAGTAGAGGACCCGGTCGAGCACGGAGGGGGCAGGGGGACAGACCGGGCCGGAAGGGCCGCAGCCGTTGCTGTCATCGAACCGGAGCCCCAAGAGCCGCAGGCTGTTGGCATCCAGGGTGAGCCGGTCCTCGTAGGCGGCCCGGATGGTCTGGTCGGCCGGGTCGACCAGGCGCACCGACAGGTACATGACCCGGTTGGCCAGGGTGTAGGTGCCAAGGACAATGGCCTGGGCGCGCTGGCTGCCGGCCATCTCCTGCAGGTCGCGGGTGAGCATGAATTCGCCCTTCTCCTCGCGGACCAGCAGGTCCCGCCGCAGCTTGACCTCCTTGACCGCATAGCCGCGGCTGACGAAGCCGGCGGCCAGGTTGTTCTGGAAACTGCGGCCGAAGCTGGAGGTTTCGGCCAGCTGATCGTTGTTGACTAGGGTGGTGATCAGGACAGGCTGATCCGGCTGACGGGGCAGGAGCGGCGGCACGGCCCGGGTGAGCAGCGATTCGGCCACCCGGTCGCCGAGCCGCACCAGGTTGACGTCCGCGCCAAGGAGCGGTTCGAGCCGGGTGCCGTTCAGGTTGCTGCAGCCGGCTGCGGCAAGCAGCAGGAAAAGGAGCGGCCAGGCAAGGGCCGGGACGGAGGCGAGTCGCTTCATAAGGACGGTGCGGACGGTTCCGCCGCAACCGGAGCGGCATGGCCGCCGGTCAGTTTGATTTCCGCGGCCGGCGCAGGCTGGCGGTACTGCCAGCTGTCGGCGTCGTTGATATAATAGATGTCCGAGGTGCGCAGCAGGTAGCGGTCCCCGTTCATGATCGAGGTGGTGATGATGACCTCGTCGTGTTCGTTGAGCACCGAGGTGGCGCGCAGGGTGTCCACCGCCGCCGCCGAGGCGATGGTGACGAGCTCCCAGGGTGCGTCGCGCAGCACGGTGACGCCGGTGGCCAGGGCGGTGAGTACGCCGGGTTGGGGCCACTGGGAGCGGACCGCGCGATGGTGCACCACCTGCACCTTGTAATCGACGAGCAGGCTGGCGCCGTCCGCACCGGCCCGGGTGTCCACGCCGAAGTTGACCAGTTGGGTGGTGAGCAGGTCGTTGAAGGCTTCGTCAAAAGCAGAGGTGGTCCCTGTTCCGCAGGCGCCGGGCTTGCCGCAGCTGTGGCGGACATGGACGGGCGAGGTGAGGTGGTTCTGCCGGATCAGTTCGTTGTTGATCCGGTTGGCGACATCGTTGGCCAGCACGTTCCAATGGTGCGCGGCCTGCATCTTTTCCTGGTTCGAGTAGGGAAAGCCCTGCGGCTGGGGGATGCGGACGCAGCCCGCGGCCAGGAAAAGCAGCGCAACCAGCAGCAGCGACAGGCGGTACGGCATCGTGACTCCGGGGAAAGGGTGTCCGGGCGGGAGGTTGGTGTACCTGTTTTTCGGCAGCAGGCCGGTAAAACTGAAGACTTTTTTGACCACGCCGGCCGCTGCCTGTCAGAGCACCCGTCCGATCAGCCGTTCGATCTCCTCCTGTGGGGCGGCGCCGACCAACTGATCGACGAGTTGTCCGTCCCGGAAGACGAGCAGGGTCGGCACCCCGCGGATGTGGAAGCGGGCCGCCTGCCGCTGCTCCCTGGAGGTGTCGATGGTGAACACCATCAGCCGGCCGGCGTGTCGCGCGGCGACCGCTTCGATCACCGGGGCGAGCGAACGGCAGGGACCGCAGGTCGGCGAGTAGAAGTCGACCAGCACCGGCAGGGGGCATTGTTCGACCTGCTGCGGGAACCCGGCGTCGGTGAGGGAGTTGACCCGGCCGGAGACCGGCGCACCGGTGAGTGCGCTGCCGCAGCGACCGCATCTGCCTGTCAGGTGCTGCTTGTCCGGGGGAATCCTGTTTTTCGCCCCGCAACCGGGACAGACGGCAATCATGTTCATCACAGACCTCAATGGAACTGGGGGAAAGAGCGGAGCAACGGCGGTGGCTGCCAGGGGAATCGAACCTCCTGATGCGCCTTGCCACTGCTGCCTGCGGCTAACTATAGGGAGCCCGCACCGGTTTTTCCACGTGAAAAGGTCTCCACGAGGCTCCATACATCCCGAGGATGCTGTACCCGTGGGCGGACCCTTTTTCACCACGGCAGCCCCTTCCTGCTGTCCAAAAAAAAGGCCGGCATCGGGTGATCCGATGCCGGCCTGTTGTGCTTGCAAGAGTGGTCGGGAAGAGAGGATTCGAACCTCCGACCCCAGCGTCCCGAACGCTGTGCTCTACCAGACTGAGCCACTTC
>CAZMNU010000089.1:0-9778 GCA_964567725.1 uncultured Desulfobulbus sp.
GGCCGGACTGCCGAAAAAAAACCGCCCGCCCGGAAATCCGGACGGGCGGCGGCACGGCGAACCGGCGGGGACGACCGGTTACTTGAGCGAGGGCAGGGGGGTGGTGGCGGTGGGTGCGGGCAGGATCGGGTGGACCACCTCGGGCTGCTTGCCGGTGGTGGTGCGCAGGAAGGCGGCGATCTTGCCGATATCGCCCTCGGCCAGGTCCGCGCCCACCTGGGAGTCGTTCATCACCTCGATGGACTCCTCCAGGCTCCAGACCACGCCCGAGTGGAAGTAGGGCGGAGTCAGCTCGATGTTGCGCAGGGAGGGCGACTTGAAGGCGAACTCGTCGTCCGTGGCCTCGGTGATGGCGAAGCGGCCCTTGTCGCCGGCGATGATCTCCTCCCGGGGCTTGGCGACCACGCCCAGCGGGTAGTAGTCGTCGCCGCCCATGTTGACCCCGCCGTGGCAGGCCGCGCACTCGTTGTCCATGAACAGTTGCAGTCCCTCTTTTTCCACGTCGCTGAGGGCCTTGGCATCGCCCTTGAGATACGTGTCGAAACGCGCGTCCGGGGTGATCAGGGTGGCTTCGAACACCTCGATGGCCCTGGCCATGTTGTCAAAGCTGACCGGGTCCTTGTCTGCCGGGAAGGCCTTTTTGAACAGGGCCACGTACTCGGGCATGCTGTTCAGGGTTTTCACCACGTTCTCCGGGGTGCTGTTCATCTCCACCCCGGCCTGGATCGGCCCCTTGGCCTGCTCGGCCAGGTCCTTGGCGCGGCCGTCCCAGAACTGGGCCACGTTGAATACCGAGTTGAACACCGTGGGCGAGTTGCGCGGCCCCTGCTTCCAGCCGTGACCGGTGGAGGTCTGCTGGAAGTCGGCGCCGCCCAGGCCGACGTTGTGACAGGTGTTGCAGCTGATCAGGGCGCTTTTGGACAGCCGCGGCTCGAAGTAGAGCATTTTGCCCAGTTCGATTTTGTCCGGGGTGGCCTCGTTGCCCTTGATGGCCGGGGCCTGGTCCGGGATGGGCTGGAAGGTGGCCTGGGCATCCTTCATGAGGGTGTCTTCGGCCAGGGCGGAACCGGTGGCCAGGGCAAGGACCAGGGAGGCGACGGCAAAGGTTTTCTTCATGGGCGATCTCCTTAAAAATAAAGGTGTTTTCTCGAAAGGCCAGCGAATGATTCCTTATCTCGGCAGGCCGGAAAAAGCAATCGTTTCCTCGGCCGCCGGTCGCCCTGCTGCCACGCTGCGGTAGTCCCCGGCGCCCTTGCGCCGTGTTGCGGCAAGGGAAAGGTCGCGGCCGGCCAGTCGTTTTTGCTTCTATTTTTGCCCCGTTCCGGGTACATTCGCTGCTTCCCCGGCTGCCAGCCGCACCGGCCGCGACCCGTTGGTCGCGGCCGTTCTTTTTTTTGCAAGAGGAAACGATCCATGCTCCAGGCCACCAATATCGCCCTGTCCTACGGCAAGCGCGTCATCTTCAAGGACGTGAACATCAAGTTCACCCACGGCAACTGCTACGGGTTGATCGGCGCCAACGGCGCCGGCAAGTCGACCTTTCTCCGCATCCTCGCCGGCCAGAAGGAAGCGGACAAGGGCGAGGTGTCCGTGGGCCCGCGGGAGCGCATTGCCGTGCTCCAGCAGGACCAGTTCGTCTACGACGAGGAGACCGTGCTCGACACGGTCATCCGCGGCCACAAGCGGCTCTATGACCTGCGCCGGGAACGCGAGCTGCTCTATGCCCAGGCCGAGCTGTCCGAGGCGGACGGCATCCGCTGCGGCGACCTGGAGATCGAGTTCGGCGAACTGAACGGCTACGAGGCCGAGGCCGAGGCCGGGGTGCTGCTCAGCGGCCTGGGCATCGGCGAGGACATGGTCGGGCTGCGCATGAAAGAACTCGAGGCAGGCGACAAGGTGCGCGTGCTCCTTGCCCAGGCCCTGTTCGGCAACCCGGACATCCTCCTGCTCGACGAGCCCACCAACAACCTGGACGTGCAGTCCATCGCCTGGCTGGAAGAGTTCCTCATCCGCTTCACCAACACGGTGATCATCGTCAGCCATGACCGGCATTTTCTCAACCAGGTGTGCACCCATGTGGCCGACATCGACTACGGCCAGATCCGCGTCTACGTGGGCAACTACGATTTCTGGTACCAGGCCAGCCAGCTGGCGCTCACCCAGCGGCAGCAGGAGAACAAGAAGGCAACGGCAAAAGTAGCGGAGCTGAAGGAGTTTATCCAGCGTTTCTCATCCAACGCCTCCAAGGCCAAGCAGGCCACGGCGCGCAAGAAGCTGCTGGAGAAGATCACGGTCGAGGACATGCCGGTGTCGTCGCGCAAGTACCCCTGGGTGGCCTTCAAGCCGGAGCGGCCCTGCGGCAACGTCATCCTCGAGGTGGACGGGCTGTGCAAGCAGGTGGACGGGGTCGATGTGCTCAAGGACCTGAGCTTTTCCGTGAACAAGGGCGAAAAGATCGCCTTTGCCGGCACCTGGGGCTTGGCCAAGACCACCCTGTTCCGTATTCTCATGGGCGAGTTGGAGCCGGACAGCGGCACCTTCCGCTGGGGCCAGACCATCACCACCAGCTATTTCCCCAAGGAGCACAGCGGGTTTTTCGACACCGACCAGACGCTCCTGGAGTGGTTCGGCCAGTTCATCCCGCCCACCGAGGGCGAGAGCTTTTCCCGCGGCTTTCTCGGCCGCATGCTCTTTTCCGGCGACGAGGTGCTCAAGCGAACCCGGGTGCTCTCCGGCGGTGAGCGGGTGCGCTGCCTGCTGGCGCGGATGATGCTTTCCGGCGCCAACGTGCTCGTGCTCGACGAGCCCACCAACCACCTGGACCTGGAGTCCATCACCTCGCTCAACAACGGCCTCATCGCCTTTCCCGAGGTGCTCCTGTTCGCCTCGCACGACCACCAGTGCGTGGCCACGGTGGCCAACCGCATCATCGAGATCGGCCACAACGGCGTGATCGACCGGATGATCGGCTACGACGACTACCTGGCGGACGAGGAACTGGCGGCCCGGCGGGCCGGGCTGTATCGGAGGGAAAAGCGGCGGTAAGGGCAGGGAAGGGCGCGTTTTCGCGGCCGGGTCAGCGCACGGCCAGGGCCAACTTGAGGGCAAGGGCGAGGAAGATGAGCCCGGCCGCCCGGTTGAGTGTCCGCTGGGCCCGGGGCGAGCGCCGGAACCAGTTGCCGATTACCCCGGCGAGCAGGCTGAAGGAGCCGAACACGAGGACAGTGGCCCCGATGAAGATCAGGCCGAGTATACCGATCTGCAGGGGCAGGGGCCCGCGGGCCGGGTCGGTGAACTGCGGCAGGAAAGCGAGGAAGAAAATCGACACCTTGGGGTTGGTGACGTTCATGACGATGCCGCGCAGGTAGGCGCGGCCCGGGCCGACAGCCTCGCCACCGGCGTTGTCCAGGGAGGCGGCGCCGGCGCGGAAGGCGCCCCAGGCGAGGTAGGCCAGGTAGGCCGCGCCCGCGAACTTGAGCAGGTTGAAGGCCAGGGCCGAGGTCTGGAACAGGGCGGCCACGCCCAGGGCCACGGCCGCGGTGTGCACGATCAGGCCGGTGCACAGCCCGAGGGTGACGATCAGTCCCACCCGCCAGCCGCGCACCATGGACTGGGTGAGCACGAAGATGTTGTCCGGGCCGGGCGCCACCGCGAGCAGCAGCGAGGCCGAGGTGAACAGGGCCAGGGTGGCCGGGGCGAACATGGCTCTTCCTCCGGGTAAAAGCCGGGTCAGTGCTCGACCCAGATGAGTTCGTCGGTGGCAAAGCCGAGCGCCTGCGCCCGGGCGACCAGGCGGTCACGCACCGCCGTCTCCAGCTGCGGGGTGCGGGCGAGGATCCACAGGTAGTCGTGGTTCGGGCCGCTGACCAGCACGTGCCGGTAGTCCGCATCCAGCTCGGTGACGATGTAGGCCCCGTAGAAGGGACCGAAGAACGAGACCTTGAGGTAGCCGGTGGCGGGCCCGAGAACGAAATAGGCGCGGCCCTCAGCCTCCTGCCAGCGGTTTTTGGCCGCGTTGAAGCCGCGGTTGAGCACGCGCACGCCGCCGTCAGGGCGCAACGAGTAGTCCGCGCTCACCCGGGTCAGGCCGCGCTCGAAGCTGTGGTCGAGCCGGGCGATCTCGTACCAGGTGCCCAGGTAGCGATCCAGGTCGCAGTCCGTGACCGGCGGCACGAACGGCTGGCGGCTGACGCAGCCGCCGAGCAGGGTGAGCAGGGTGACGAGCACGAGGCGGAGCGGGGCGGGAAGTCGCATGGCAACACCGGGGTGGAAGGGAGCCGGTTCCGGTCGGCGGGTGCATGGTGGCGGCCCAGCATACGGCATCGCGGCCGGAACGGCAACGGGTGAAAGCGGGCCGCACCGGCGCGACGCGGCGCGAACCGGGGCGGCCGCCTTGCCAGGGACCACGTTGTGGTTATCGTATGAGGAAACGGGAATCCTTCCCGAATCTGCATTGCCACAATCCTCTGCACCAGGAGGTCCAATTATGAAGAACACAGACTTTACCCAGGCCCAGCGTGATTTTCTCCGCGGCGACTACGGCCGCGCCATCATGGGGTTCGGCACGGCCCTGGAAAGCGGCATGGATGCGGCCCGCGTCCGCCTGCCGCTGGGGCTCGCCTATTTCCGCAACCGCGATTTCATGGAGGCGGTGGCCGAGTTCAGCCGGGTTATGGAACTCCGCCCGAACGACGACCAGGTACTGTTCCTGCGCGGCATGGCCCGGTTCAACGCGGGTGACGAGGCCGGGGCAGTCAGTGATCTCACCGCGGCCCTCGACGCCAACCCGAACCGCGTGGCCGCGTACGTGGGCCGCAGCCTGGCCAACCGTTCGCTCGGCCACGACCAGGCAGCGGAGCGCGACCTGCAGCAGGCCGTGACCCAAGGCGGGGTCGAGGTGGAGCTGTTCCTGCGCGAGTACTGCCTGAGCCCCTACCTGCAGCACCTGGGCACCACCCTGTTCGACACCGACAAGGCGGCCTGGGGTCGAACCGTGCAGGTCGGCCGGGGTACAGCCACCACCCAGTGAGCCGCAGGCCGTCACCGCTCTTCCGAAGCCCCCGGACGGGGGCTTTTTTTATGCCCTCAGGCCAGCCGCACCACCGGCCCGCAGCGGCCATTGGCGGTTGACTTCCCCGGCCCGCTTCAGTATGAGTGGCGCCTGTAACGGCCGCCCGCGGGCCGCCCGGGACACCACCCGGCACCACCGGTCGGGCGCCTTCACCCGGGGAAGCGCATGAACACCATCCTGCTCGTCATGGTCAGCCTGGCCTTTGTGTTCGCCGGCTGGCACCAGCTGGTCTGGGACCCGGCCGCGGGCGGCACCGCGCCCATGGAACTGCTGTCCGCGGCCATCATCGAGGCCGCCTCGGGCGCGGTCACCCTGGCCATCGGCCTGGTGGGGGTGATGACCCTGTTCCTCGGGCTGATGAAGGTGGCCGAGGCCGGCGGCCTGCTCCGTCTGCTCGCCCGGCTCATCCGGCCGCTCATGGTCCGGTTGTTCCCGGACGTGCCCGCCGATCACCCGGCCATGGGCGCGATGATCCTCAACCTCTCGGCCAACGCCCTGGGCCTGGGCAACGCGGCCACGCCGTTCGGCATCCGCGCCATGCAGGAGCTGGACAAATTGAACTCGCAGCCGGGCACGGCCACGAACGCCATGGTCCTGTTCCTGGCGATCAACACCAGCTCGGTCACCCTCCTGCCCACGGGCGTGATCGCCCTGCGCGCCGCGGCCGGCTCGAGCGACCCGGCCGCCATCCTGCCCACCACCCTGCTCGCCACCATCGGCTCGACCACGGTGGCCATCCTCGCGGCCAAGTTCTACAGCCGCCTGAGCGCCGCCCCGCCCCCGCTTGCGCACGGGTCTTCGTCGGTCGCGATATCGGCCGCGGACGCGGACCCCGCCCTGGCCGAGGACCGACCCCTGCCGCTGTGGGCGAGCGTGCTCGCCCTGGCCACGCTGGTCAGCCTGGTGCCGGTGGCCGTACTCTACGGCCAGGCCCTGTCGCCGTGGATCATCCCCGGCCTGATGGTGCTATTCCTGGGATTCGGCGCACTGCGCCGGGTGCGGGTCTACGAGGTGATGGTCGAGGGCGGGCGTGAGGGGTTCCAGGTGGCGTTGCGCATCATCCCCTACATGGTGGTCATCCTGGTGGGCGTGGCCATGCTGCGCGCCAGCGGCCTGCTCGAGTTGGTGGTGGGCGCGCTCGGCCGGTTCACCGCGCCGCTCGGCCTGCCGGCCGAGGCCCTGCCCATGGCCCTGATGCGGCCCCTGTCCGGGTCCGGGGCCTACGGGATCGTCGCCTCGCTGCTCAACGACCCGGCCATCGGCCCGGACAGCTACACCGGCCTGCTCATTTCCACCCTGCAGGGCTCCACCGAGACCACCTTCTACGTGCTGGCCGTCTACTTCGGTGCGGTCCAGGTCAAACGGCTGCGCCACGCCATGGCCGCGGCCCTCACCGCCGACCTGGCCGGCGTGCTCTTCGCGGTGCTCGCCTGCCTCGCCCTGTTCGGTCGCTGACCCCGGTTCAGGCCGGGCTGAGCCGGCACATGAAGCTGCGGCTGGTGGAGGTGCCGCTGATCGGGCTGCGCACCTCGTCCTCGGTGAGCCGGTTCAGGTCAGCCGCCGGGTCCACGTCGCCCCAGCCCCAGGCGAGCCGGATCATGCCCGGGCGGATCACCTCGCTGATGCGTGCACGCATCTCCACCTCCCCCCTGGGGGTTTCGATGCGCACCCGCGCGCCCTCGATGATCCCGTAACGTTCGGCGTCCTCCGGGTGGATATCCACCACCGGGCCGCTGCTGCCCCGGACCAGGGCCGGGATCTGGTGGAACTGGGAGTTGGTGAAGCGGATGTCGCGGCTGCCGCTGATGCCGACGAGCGGGTACTCGTCCGCCCGGTCGCTGAAGCTGATCGGGTTCGGTCCCAGGCCGCCCGCAAAGGGTACGCCGCTGAAACCGGCCGCGGCCAGCCGCTCCGAGAAAAACTCCACCTTGCCCGAGGGCGTGCGCAGGGGCTGGTCGCGGTACTTCTCGTAGCGGATCTCCTCCAGGCGCAGTCCCTTGCCGCTCTGGCGCAGGTCCGCCACCGTGACCCCGGCGGGCTCGAGCTGAAAATCGATGGCCGCCTCGGCCGTGTGCCAGGGGAACTCCGCCTCAAGCCCAAGGCGCCGGCCCAGTTCGAACACGATCCGCCAGTCCGGCCAGGACTCGCCCACCGGTTCGATCACCGCGTTCTGCAGGAACATCGGGTTGTTGCGGATCGAGGCGCGGTTCAGCTGGGTCTTCTCGAAGCAGCTCGTTGCGGGCAGGACGATGTCTGCCATCCTCGCGGTCTCGTTCATGAACAGGTCGATGACTACCAGGTGTTCGACCGCTCCAAAGGCCCGACGGGTGCGGGTGGTGTCGGCCATGGTCACCACCGGGTTGCCCGACTGGACGATCACCATCTCCACCGGGTAGGGATGGCCGTCGAGCATGGCGTCGACCAGGCATCCCTGCATCTGGTTGCCCCAGGTCTCGCTGAAGGTGTTGAACAGGGGAAAGTCGCGGGTGATGGGCTCCGCCTCCGCGGGCAGCCGCTCGCGCAGCTGGATGTTGCGCACCGGCACGGGCTGGGGCAGCACGTCGCCGCCGGGTTTGTCCAGGTTGCCGGTGAGGGCGCGGAGCATGGCGATGGCCCGGGTGGTGTCGAACATCTCGCGGTGCATGTCCAGACCGTTGCCGTCGATGATCGAGGCTGGTTTGACGGTGGCGTAGCTGCGGGCCAGGTCCCTGATCTGTTCGGGTTCGAGCCACAACTCCGCGGCCACCTGCTCGGCCGGGTAGCGGGCCGCTACCTTTTTCAGCTGATCGAAGCCCACCGTGTGGTTGGCCACGAAGTCGGCGTCGAAAAGGTCGTTGCTTATGATCTCGTGGATCATGGCCATGGCCAGCAACCCGTCGTGGCCGGGCCGGATCGGCAGCCACAGGTCGGCCTTGTCGGCGAGCTGAGTGCGCACCGGGTCGATGACCACCAGCCGAGCGCCGTGCTCTTTCGCCCAGTGGATCGCCTCGGCCGCGCCCAGGGCGGTGTTGCCGTCGTTTTTGCCCCAGACGATGATCAGCTTCGCGTTCTTCGCCTCCGGAAAGGCCATGGAGCCGTAGGTGTAGGTGTGGGCGAACTCGCGGCCGACAAAGCAGATGGAGCCGTTGCCGATGGTGTTGGGCGAACCGAACCCGTGCATCAGCCGGTTCGGGTAGTCCCAGGGCGCACCCCAGTCCGCGGCCATGCCGCGCAGCCAGGCCACGGAGCGGGCCCCGGAACGTTCGCGATGTTGCCGCATGAGCCCGGCCACCCGGTCCAGGGCCTCGTCCCAGCCGGCCTCGCGGAACTCCGCGTTCCGGCTATCGCGGATGAGCGGCCGGGTGAGCCGCAGGGGCGAGTAGACGATCTCCGGCGCTGCCGCCAACTTGGCGCAGGGCAGCCGCCTGTCCGGGTCGAGGAAGGATCTGCGCCAGGCGCGCACCAGGCGGTTGTCACGGACCTCGGCCTCGATGGGGCAGCAGGACGAGCACAGGCGGCAGACGGAATCAACGATCATGGACTCCTCCCGGGGGCTCAGCGGCTGGCGCGGACAAAGCAGCTGCGGATGAGTTCGTAGTGGTTGGCGTGGGTGCGGATCTTCCACCAGACGTGGCCGAATTCGTCCACCCGCCAGGCCGGAGTCAGTTCTCCCCCCTGGGCGGTGAGCAGACTGGCGATGGTCTCCTGGCCGCGGCCGGCGAAACGTCCCGCGTTGGTCCCGCCCAGCCAGGCTTCCGGCGGTGCGGCCTCGACCGACCAGGAAAAGGGGTCGGAAAGCAGGAACTGGGCGTCCCGGTCGCGGGTGACCCGGTTCATCTCGCGCAGGTGGTCGAGCGGTGCCGGCACCTTGTCCACCAGGTTGAGCGAGGCGAACAGGCTGATGGCGTCGCGGCGCAACGGCAGGGCCAGGGCATTGGCCACCAGGAAGTCCACCCGCTCGCTGCGCCAGTCGTCGGGCAGGCGGATGGTCGCCTCGCGGCGGAGCAGTCCCTCCTCCTTCAAGGTAAAGGTGAGACTGCGCTCCTGCATGAGCTGCCGCGCCGCCCGGATGAAGGCCACCGAGGTGTCGATGCCGATGGCAAAGTCGCAGCGCTCGGTCATTTCGAAGGCGAACCGGCCCACCGCGCTGCCCGCGTCCAGGGCGATGCCGGCCTGCGGCCGCATCATCCCGGCCCAGGTGGCGTAGGCTGCGGAGGCCTGGTCGTCGTCGAGCAGGTCGCCGTACTGGCTCCACAGGTAGCTGCTGACCACCTCCGCGGTCTCGTACTTGTTGGCCTGGCGGCCGTTGTCCGTGGCGTGCGGGTCGAGCAGGGCGATGCCGGCCGTCACCGGGAAGCGGGCGCCGCAGTGCTGGCACATGAGGATGGCGGTGTCGATGTCGCCCTCCTGTTCGCGGACGATCTCGGCGACCAGGGGGTGTTCCTGCGGCAGGCAGGCGGGGCAGACAAGCAGGTCGAGCAGCTGTTTCTTCATGGATCACTCCGGGGTTGGCGGCCGAAGCGGGTGGGGCGCGGCCGAACGGACGATTGTTGAAAACAGGGCCAACTGGCTGGAGACAAACCGGAAAGACGGTAAAACCTACCTGTCGCTCCAGCAGGAGTCAATTCCTATTTCCAGCTGCGAGCGGCCGTGCATCGACCGGCCGGGCCGGTTTACAAGCCGTGGCGGATGGGCTAGGATGGCGCCTTGCCGACAACGATTCGAGGG
>CAZMNU010000090.1:0-1762 GCA_964567725.1 uncultured Desulfobulbus sp.
TCGAGATGGGGTCGGGTTTGATCAATGTCTTGTTTGATTTGTTTGGCAGCTTGATCTGTTAGATGCTCAAGAGGAAGCACATCAAGATAGCTCAATAAAGAGAATATGCGCTGCAAGTCATGCTCTGCATTAGAGAATTTGATCGTGCCCCATTCGGATCTAGAAACCAGAGATTTGTTTTTAAATTCGAGAGTTTGTTTTATGGATTCTGACAGTTGACTAGTCGTTTGATTATCAGCCATATCCCTTCCTTTTCACCAATCTTTTAAAAAATGAAAAAGGTGACAGGTTTATTTACCTCCCACCATCACCGCATCCACCCCCATCACGAACACTTCGAATACCCGCAATCCCGGCACACCTCGCAGCCTTCCTCGAACACCAGCTTGCCCTGGCATTCCGGGCAGATGGAGGCGAAGCCGTGCTGGGTGGCGGCCATGAACGACTTGAGCAGCTTGCCCAGCTGGGCGGGCAGGTCGAGCATGTGGCCGCTGGAGCGGTCGAGCTGCTTGATGATCTCGTCCATGGGGATCTGGTAGCGCAGGGCCAGCGACACCAGCCGGCAGGTGGTGGTCCACATGGTGGACTTGTCCTTCAGGTCCACGCGGTTGTCGAAGGGGAACTTGGCGAACACCTCCATTGGGTTCTCCTCCTCGTCGAAGCAGACAATCAGGTAGATGGTCTCGCCGTTCACGTCTTTCAGTCGGTAACGCTTGGCGCTGAGCACGTCGGGCAGGCCGGCCTTGAGCCGCACCGGCCCGGAGGTGGACACGGTCGCACTCTTGTCGCCGCCCGAGGCCAGGGTGTTGAGCACCTGGTGGTCGCGCGAGCCGTCGCGGTACACGGTCAGCCCCTTGCAGCCCAGCTCGAAGCCGAGCGTGTAGGCGTCGCGCACGTCGTCGCGGGTGGCGGTGGAGGGCAGGTTGATGGTTTTGCTGATGGACGAGTCCACGCCGTTTCGCTGCAGGGTGCCCTGCATCTGGATGTGGCTCTCCGGGCTGATGTCCTGGGCGGTGCGGAAGATCTCCTGCCAGCGGGCCGGGATCTCGGCGTGACCGATGACCGTGCCGCTCGTGCCCACCCGTTCCATCACCGCGGCCGAGTAGAAACCTTCGGCTCGGGCGACCCGCTCGAAGTGCTTGTTGATCATCAAGAGTCGGTCGCCGTCCATGACGTTTTTCACCATGACGATGGAGAAGTACGGCTCGCAGCCCGAGGCGCAGTCCGCGATCATGGACACCGTGCCGGTGGGCTGGATGGAGGTGAGGGCCGCGTTGCGCCGGGCCGGGTAATGGTTGACCGACGGGTCGAAGGCCGGGAAGGGGCCTTTCAGCTCGGCCAGTTGGATGGAGGACTGTTCCGCCTCGCTGCGGATGAAGGCCATCACCTCGGCCGTGGTGGTGCGGCCCTCCTCGCTGCCATAGGGCAGCTCCAGCTGGATGAGCAGGTCGTGCAGCCCCATGATGCCCAGCCCCACCTTGCGGGTCTTCTGGGTCATGGTGGCGATCTCGGGGATGGGGAAACGGTTGCAGTCGATGACGTTATCCAGGAAGCGCACCGCCAGCCGGGCGGTGGCGCCGAGCCGCTCCCAGTCGATGGCGCCGTCCTTGACGTACTGGCCGAGATTGATCGAGCCGAGGTTGCAGCTCTCGTAGGGAAGCAGCCACTGTTCGCCGCAGTTGTGCACGTACAGGCCGTTGGCGTCAAAGGCGTTGATGCCCGGCACCTGCACGTCGAACACCTCGGCCGTGCCCGCCGGCTC
>CAZMNU010000090.1:1862-9672 GCA_964567725.1 uncultured Desulfobulbus sp.
GCTCTGCGCCAGGCGCACGCTCACGCCCTTGCGCTGGTCGCCCTGGACCGAGCCGTCGGTGTCGAACAGGCCGCGCAGGTAGCCGCGGTGGAAGTCCGAGCTGCTCCGTTCGATCTCCGGGGTGAGTCGTTTGTGTTGCGGGGCCATGCCCATGCGTGCGGCCAGGTCGCGCAGCGGCGCGGACTGCAGGCGCAGTTCATCCCGGCCGCCCACTGCGTGAAAGCCGGTGAAATCGGCGCGGTGGCGCAGGGCCGCACTACAGCAGCGCTCCGCCTCGTGCATGATGGCCTGCGGTCCGGGCCGGCCACCGCCGTTGGCCGCCTGCCTGTCCCAGACGCTCAGCACCGCGGCCTCGGGCTTGAGGGTGCCGTTGCCCTGCAGCAGGCCGAGCAGGTAGCCTTCCTCTGCCGTGCCTGCGCCGGCCCAGCCGGTGAGGGCGCGGTGGTCGTGGAGCAGGATCTCGTCACCCGGAACCAGTTCCCCGGCCTGGACCCAGGCGCTGTCCAGGCGAAAGCGGTTCTTGGTCACGACCTTGCGCACCGGGTGGTCCGCGGTCAGGCGCAGGCTGTAGCCTTCGACCGTCTGCAGGTTGAGGATTTCTTTATGGCCGGTGGCGAAAAAGCCCGCGTCCGTGGAACGCCAGCGGGTGCCGTCCACCACCAGTTCGCACGGCCGGCCGAGCAGTTCCGCCACCTGGCGCGGCCCCTGGCCGGTGAGCACCCAGGTGTCAGCGGTGACGCAGGGGTTGGTCGCCTCGAAATTTCCCAATTGCGGCGTGGTGTTATCCCGGTTGGCGGCGTCGATGAACAGCACCCCGGGTTCACCGTTGTGCCAGGCCAGGTCGATGATGCGGTCGAACACCTCGCGGGCGCGCAGGGTGCTGACCACCTCGCGGGTGGAGGGGTCGACCAGGTCGTATTCGCGGTCGTCGCGCACCGCGGCCATGAAGGCATCGGTGATGGCTACGCTGAAGTTGAAGTTGGTGAACCGGGTCTGGTCCTGCTTGGCGGTGATGAACTCGAGAACGTCCGGGTGGTCGACGCGGAGCACGCCCATGTTGGCGCCGCGGCGCTTGCCGCCCTGCTTGATGGTCTCGGTGGCGGCGTCGAACACCTGCATGAACGACAGCGGCCCCGAGGCCACGCCCTGGGTGGACTGCACCGCCGAGTTCTTCGGCCGCAGGCGCGAGAACGAGTAGCCCGTGCCGCCGCCGGTCTTGTGCACCAGGGCGCCGTTGCGCACGGCCGAGAAGATGCCGTCCATGGAGTCGTCCACCGGCAGCACGAAGCAGGCGGAGAGCTGGCCGAGATCCGTGCCGGCGTTCATCAGGCAGGGCGAGTTGGGCAGGAAGTCGAGGGTGTAGATCATGCTGAAGAAGCGGTCGCTCAGCCCCTCGAAATCGGGGAGATCGCGGTCCACCCCGGCCACCGCGTCGCTGACCCGGCGGCAGAGGGTCTCCCAGTTTTCGAGCGGCTGACCGGCCGCGTCCTTCAGATAGTATCGACGCTCGAGCACGGTTTCGGCGGTTTCGGTGAGCTGTTGCCGGGGGATGCTTGTCGTCATGGTGGGCCTCGTGGTGGCTGGAGTGGGTGGTGATGCCCGCTGCGGGCATGGTCGGGCGCGGCCGGAATTCCGTCCTGGCCTGTGCCGGCCGGGCTTCCTGGCTGGTTCTGGAACAGGGCCGGCGGCACAGTGTGGGCCTTGCCGGCAGGGGGTCGCCGCCCTGTTTGCGGACGGCAACTTATCACAACATATAGCGACCATCAAGGGGAAAACATGCAACATGTTGTGCTTGCCCGCTGTTTGGCAAAACATCCTGTTTTCAACGGGTTCAGTACAAATGGGGCAAAATGACCCGGTTCGGACCGGGGTCGGCGGGCGGCTTCGGCCGGGCGGAAAGGGCAGGAAAACCGGGGGCAGGCGGGCGGTGCGCGGCCGGGATCGGCCGGGGCGGGCGGCTGTTGTTGCTCCTTGCGCATTCAGCGGGGCGAAAGTATAGTACGGGCGTTTTTCGCGTCGTGCCGGTTCTGGTCAATAGGCGCTGAAATTCAAGAACATACCATTGAGGCCGCACCCCGCCGCAGCCGGCGCGGAGCGGCGCACCAGCAACTCCGGGCCGCCCCTCGCGGCCGCCACACCCCAAGGACACCCGCGCGCCATGCTCAAGAAAACCATCCTCGCCGTCGCCCTGCTCCTGCCCCTCACCGCCCAGGCCCAGGAGGTCAAGAAAACCAACGTGGCCGGCGCTCTCAACTGGACGGAGCGGGCCAGCTGGCCGCTGCCGGCCAAGCCGCTCGACCTGGTCCATTCGCTCGACAACAAGAAGGTCTTCATCCTCACCGCGGACAACAAGGTGCACATCTTTGCCGCGGACGGCCGCAAACTCGGCGAGATGGGGGTGGAGCCGGACACCGTGGCCATCGACATCGCCCCGCGGGGCGAGATGCTCTACCTGATCAACGGCCGCACCAACACCTTCACGGCCATGGACATCGGCTTCAGCCAGCAGATCGACATCACCGGCGCGCCGGTGCGCGGCAAGGCGGACGCGCCCGTGACCCTGGTGGTCTTCTCGGACTTCGAATGCCCCTGGTGCGGCAAGATGGAGCCGCTGCTCGCCCAGGTCCTGGCCGCCAACCCGGACAAGGTGCGGGTGGTGTTCAAGCATCTGCCCCTGCCCATGCACCCCCAGGCCGAGTCGGCGGCCCTGGCCGCCATCGCCGCCCAGCGGCAGGGCAAGTTCTGGGAGATGCACGACGCCCTGTTCGCGGTGCAGCAGTGGACCCCGACCGCGATCACCGAGACGGCCACCCGCATCGGCCTGGACATGACCCGCTTCCAGGCCGACCTGAACAGCCAGGAGACCCGCATGCAGCTCGCCAAGGACCGGGCCGACGCCCAGGCCGCCGAGGTCAACGCCACCCCGTCGGTGTTCGTCAACGGCCGGCCGGCGCGGGAGCGCAGCCTGCCGGCCCTGCAGGCCATGGTCGACGAGGCCCTGGCCGCGGGCGGGGCGAAGTGATTTGAAGCCCGCCGCCCTCAACGCCCAGGTCGAGCGCGAACTCGAGTTCGCCGACAACCGCGCCGCCCAGCAGCTGTTCGGCGACCTCAACCGCAACCTGCAGACCGTGGAGCAGGCCACCGGCGTGGCCATCAACGCCCGCGGCAACAGTTTGCAGATCAGCGGCCGGGCGCACGCGGTGGAACTGGCCGCGGCCACGCTCGAGCAGATGTACGGCCTGATCCTCAAAGGTTACCCGGTGTTCAGCCAGGACATCGCCTTTGGCGTCAAGATCCTCGAGTCCTCGCCCAGGGCGCGGCTCGAGGAGATCTTTCTCGACAAGGTCTGCATCACCGCGCGCAAGCGGGTCATCTCGCCCAAGTCCATCAACCAGAAGCTCTACATCGAGGCGATCCGCGAAAACGACATCGTCTTCGGCATCGGCCCGGCCGGCACCGGCAAGACCTACCTGGCCGTAGCCATGGCGGTTTCGGCCCTGGCCAGGGAGCAGGTGGCGCGCATCATCCTCACCCGGCCGGCGGTGGAGGCGGGCGAGAAGCTCGGTTTCCTGCCCGGCGACATGGCCCAGAAGGTGGACCCCTACCTGCGGCCGCTCACCGACGCCCTCAACGACATGATGGGCCAGGAACGGGCGGCGGAGCTGGCCGAGCGGGCGGTGATCGAGGTGGCGCCGCTGGCCTTCATGCGCGGCCGCACCCTGAACAACGCCTTCATCATTCTCGACGAGGCCCAGAACACCACCCGCGAGCAGATGAAGATGTTCCTCACCCGCATCGGCTTCGACTCGCGCGCGGTGATCACCGGCGACGTCACCCAGATCGACCTGCCCGGCACGCAGAAGTCCGGGCTCATCCAGGCCGAGCGCATCCTCAACGGCATCAAGGGCATCGCCTTCCGCCACTTTTCCAAGGCCGACGTGGTCCGCCACCCGCTCGTGCAGGAGATCATCCACGCCTACGAGCAGCAGGCGGGCGGTCGGCGCACCCCGGCCCCGGTTGGCAAGGAGGAGTGAGCATGGCCCTGTATCTGCGCCCGAGCCCTGCCGTTATGGGCCATCACCTCAACCTGGAGGTGCTCAGGCGTCACGGCGCCCGCCTGCTCCAACTGCTCGACCTGGCCCGGGCCGAGGTGAGCGTGGTCCTCCTCGACGATGCCGAGATGGCCGCCTACAACGAGCAGTACCGCAAAAAAAAGGGACCGACCAACGTGCTCGCCTTTCCGGTGGAGCACGAGGCCGGGGCCGTGCTGCCCGAGGCCGAACTGGGCGACATCCTCGTCTCGGTGGACACCGCCCGGCGTGAGGCCGCGGCCGAGGGCGTCAGCCTGCACCACCGGATCACCCGGCTGGTCATCCACGGCCTCCTGCACCTGATCGGCTACGACCACGAGCGCTCCGAGGACGAGGCGCTGCACATGTGGGATTTCGAACAGCAGCTCGAAGAGCGGCTCTACACTTCAAGGAGAACGAACATGCCCTACCTGTCCATCAATGTCGACCATGTGGCCACCATCCGTCAGGCGCGCGGCGGGGTCGAGCCGGACCCGGTGCAGGCGGCCGGCATCTGTGAACTGGCCGGCGCCGACGGCATCGTCGTCCACCTGCGCGAGGACCGGCGCCACATCCAGGACCGGGACGTGCGCCTGCTGCGGCAGACGGTCAAGACCAAGCTCAACCTGGAGATGGCGACCACCGCGGAGATCATCGACATTGCCGTGGAAATCGTCCCGGACCTGGTCACCCTGGTGCCGGAGAAGCGCAAGGAGCTGACCACCGAGGGCGGCCTGGACGTGGTGGAGAACGCCAAGAAGGTGACCAAGGCCATTGCCAAGCTGCGCAAGGCGGGCATCCCGGTGTCGGTGTTTATCGACCCGGACGCCACCCAGATCCAGGCGGCCCTGGACGCGGGCGCGGCCTTTGTCGAACTGCACACCGGCCGCTACTGCGAGGCGCGCACCGAGGTGGAGGTGGACGAGCAGTTCCGCCTGATCGAGCAGTCGGCGGAACTGGCGCAGGAGGCGGGGTTGCGGGTGAACGCCGGCCACGGCCTGGACTACCGCAACGTCGGCCCGATCGCCGACCTGCCGGCCATCGAGGAGCTGAGCATCGGCCACGCGGTGATCAGCCGGGCCGTGCTCGTCGGCCTGGACCGGGCGGTGCGCGAGATGCTGGCGGTGGTGCGCGGGATGTAAACGGGAGGTGCGCGGGCCCGGCCGGGGTTACATCTCCCGGCCAAGCCCGGCGATGTGCTCGCTGGCGCCGAGGGCGATGAGGATGTCGCCGGCCAGGATGACGGTGTCCGGGCGGGGGTTGAACAGCATGGAGCCGTCCTGGCGCTTGATCGCCACCACGATCACGTCGTACCTCTTGCGGATCTCGGAGTCGATCAGGTTCTTGTCCACCAGGCGGGAATTCGCGCTGACCAGCAGTTCCTCCATGATCAGGTCGAGTTCGCCGGCGCGCATGGTCAGGTCAATGAAGTCGGTGACCGTGGGCCGCACGATCAGGTGGGCCATGCGCCGGGCGCCGATGGAGTAGGGCGAGATCACCCGGGTGGCGCCGGCCCGCTTGAGCTTGATCTGCGCCCCCGGGGTGCCGCTGGAGCGCGCCATGATGAACATTTGCGGGTTGAGGCCGCGGGCGGTGAGGGTGATGTAGAGGTTGTCCGCGTCCGAGGCGACCACCGACACCAGCCCGCGGGCCTGCTCGATGCCGGCCTGCAGCAGCACATCGTCGTCGGACGCATCCCCCTGGAGGTGCAGGTACTGCAGTTCCTCCAGGTTTTTGATCTCCTCCGGGTCCTTCTCGATGACCACGAAGGGCCGCTTGTACTCCTGCAGGATCCTGCCGATCTCCTTGCCGATCCGGCCGAACCCGCAGATGATATAGTGCTCTTTCAGTCGGCTGATCTGTCGCTGCATTTTTCTCCTCTTGTAGAGACCGCGCAACTCGCCCTCGATCATGGTCTCGGTGATCTTGCTGAACACGTAGAAGACGAAGCTGACGCTGGTGATGACCAGGAAGACGGTGAAAATCCGACCGGAATCGTGCACCGGCACGATGTCGCCGTAGCCCACGGTGAACACGGTGATGATGGTCAGGTACAGCCCCATCCAGAAGCCGGTGTTCTCGAGCACCATGTAGCCGAAGGTGCCGATGAGCAGCAGGACGACGAAGATGACGCCGATAATGATGATTTTGCGCATTTTTCTCCCGGGGAGAGCGGAGCGGCGGGCTCGTGCGGACGGGGCCAGTGTAGCACATTGCCGGCATCCCTTGCCACTGATATAAATGCTGTAACTTCAACGGGTTTGCCGAATTTGCCGTTTGACAAAGACCGGGCGGGCGGGTATAAAAACGCCATCCTGCCCGGATGGCGGAACTGGTAGACGCAAGGGACTTAAAATCCCTCGGCCTTTGGCTGTACGAGTTCGATCCTCGTTCCGGGTACCAACGAAAACAAGGGCTAATATCTCGAAATATAAGAGATATTAGCCCTTTTTTCTTTGCTGATCAGTCCCGGCTCAGTCGGAGATTTTGCTTCCCTTTGCTATCTTTTGCTGTATTTTGCGAGAGAAAGTGGAACAAAAGTGGAACAAAAATTGGGTGCTAAAATGGCCAGAATCCTTGCGAGAAAGGGGAAAAAGAAAACGACGTACACGGCTACCGTCCGAGCAAGAGGATACGAGTCGGTAAGCAGAACCTTCGACACAAAAGGGGAGGCGCGAGCCTGGGCGGCTGAACTGGAAGCGGAGATCAAGAGTCATCGTTTCAAAGATCCACGCCGGGCGCATCGCACCCTCGAGGAAACACTGGATCGCTATCTCGAAACGGTCACCCCGCAAAAATCCAAAACAACGCAGGAGCGAGAACGAAGAATTATCAAAATTCTCAAACAACATCTTGGGAAGGATACATTTTTGCCGGATGTTACCCCCTCTGTCGTCGCAAAATATCGGGATCAACGGTTAAAGACCGTATCGGCCTATGCTGTTCGCTTGGAACTCGCATTGCTCTCTCATTTGTTCGCCAAGGCATGCAAAGAATGGGAACTTCCGGTTGACAATCCGGTGAAATCTATTGAACGACCGAAGGTTCCCAAGGGGAGAATTATTTTCCTCAAAGAAGATGAGGCTGTGCGATTATTGAAAGAATGCAGGGTGAGTCGAAACAAGATGTTGTATCCTTACGTTCTCGTTCTTTTGCATACTGCTATGCGTCCAAGTGAGGCTGCAGGATTACGGTGGAGCCAGATTGATTTCGAAAGGAGATCTCTGACCCTGAATGTCACCAAAAATGAGCCAAGAACTGTCCCGTTAACCACCACCGTTGTTACTCTTCTTGAAGAATTGAGAAGATCAACTATGGGAAGTGATTTTGTCTTTTTAAAGAATGAAGGAAAAAGTGAGCATTCAATAAATATTCCATCCTCAAGGTTCAGATCCTCTTTTGATAAAGCTCGCGATCGTGCTGGATTGCCATCCGTACACATGCATGATCTCAGGCATACGGCAGCAAGCCATATGCTGATGGCAGGGACGGATATTCGAACGTTAGCAGCTATTCTTGGACACAGCACATTGCAGATGGTTCTGCGCTACACCCACCTTATTGATGAGCACAAACTGAAAGCGGTGGATAGAATCAACACGCTTGGATTGGAATGACTGGCGCACAGGCCATGTAGTTGTGTTTTTTCTCCTTGGCTTCCTGTTGGGCGAACTCGTTTGTTCATACCGCCGCCTTGTCTTCAGTAGAGGGACCGCAAGCCCTTCTCTTGAGGACGCTAT
>CAZMNU010000091.1:0-9258 GCA_964567725.1 uncultured Desulfobulbus sp.
CTTGTAATTACATCGTTCAGGTGGCATTTACACACACCGCCGAATGGCATAATAGTGTTAACGCTTGGTGTAAGTTTGGTGTATATTTTGTGTAAATGGGTTGAATTCATTGCACGTATTGAACCCATTGAATGCCCGGAGATCATGCCGTAACATACTGAATCAAAGAGAAAAGCCTGAAATATCAGCGGGTTTGTATAATTTCTGAATCGAACTCATAACCCGAAGGTCAGAGGTTCAAATCCTCTCCCCGCTACCACAGACACGCAAGGGGTTGGGCCGAATTGGTCCAACCCCTTTTTTATTGCATGCCCGGGCAGCGGGCTGCCTCTCCGGAAGCATCGATGGAAACCGTCCATTGCAACGAGCATCTCAAGTTTTTCCTCGCCCTCTTGGCCATCGTCAACCCGGTGGGCATCCTGCCGATCTTCATCAACATGACCGCCAGCCAGGACAGGGTGGCCCGCAACCGCAACGGCACCCTGGCGGCCGTGTCCATGGGCATCATCCTGCTCGTGGTGCTGGTCAGCGGCGAGGCCCTCCTTCGCTTCTTCTCCATCTCGGTGGACTCGTTCCGGGTGGGCGGCGGCATCCTCGTCCTGCTCATGGCTATCTCCATGCTCAACGCCAGGGTGAGCAATGTCCGGCAGACCCGGGAGGAGGAACTGGACTCCGCCGAGCGGGACAGCGTCGCCGTGGTGCCGCTGGGCTGTGTCCGCACCGGCTTACCAATTGACTTCTGTGCGTATAGCTGCTACCAATTTGCTCCTGAAACCTGCAGCAGCGTTGGCTTACGCGTTTTTCCACAATCAGGGAGGAGAAGATGAAAAGACTGTTGTGCCTTGTGACCGGGTTGGTTCTTCTGCTGGCATCCGGCGCCCTTGCCGCCGATACCGTCAAGATTGGGCTGATGGGACCGATGACCGGTTCCTGGGCCAGTGAGGGCCAGGAGATGCAGCAGGTGGTGGGGCTGCTCGCCGACGAACTCAACCAGCAGGGCGGCGTGCTCGGCAGAAAGGTCGAGATCATCAGCGAGGACGACGCCGGCGACCCGCGCCAGGCCTCGCTCGCCGCCAACCGCCTGGCCACCCGGGGCATCGTCGCGGTGATCGGCACCTATGGTTCCTCCATCACCGAGGCCACCCAGAACATCTACGACGAGTCCGGTATTGTCCAGGTGGCCAACGGTTCCACCGCCATCCGCCTCACCGAGAAGGGGCTCGAGCACTTCTTCCGCACCTGCCCCCGGGATGACGAACAGGGCAAGGTGGCCACCGCCACCATCGGCAAACTCGGCTACAAGAAGATCGCCATTCTCCACGACAACACCTCCTATGCCAAGGGGCTGGCCGAGGAGGCCCGGACCAACCTCAAGGGCATGAACATCCCGGTGGTCTTCTTCGATGCCCTCACCCCGGGTGAGCGCGACTATAACACCATTCTCACCAAGATGAAGGCGGCTGGCCCTGACTTCGTCTTCTTCACCGGCTACTATCCGGAGGCCGGCCTGCTCCTGCGCCAGAAAAAGGAAATGGGCTGGAATGTCCCCTTCATGGGCGGTGACGCGGTCAACAACCCGGAACTCGTCAAGGTCGCCGGCGCCGCGTCCGCAGAAGGGTTCCTGTTTCTGACTCCGCCGCTGCCCAAGGATCTGGACACGCCCGAGGCCAAGGCCTTTGTCGCCGCCTTCGAGAAGAAGTTCGGCAGCGCGCCGAAATCGATCTACCCCGTGCTGGCCGGCGACGGCTTCCGGGTGGTGGTCGAGGCCATCAGGGGCGCCGAGTCGGTGGAGCCGGAGAAGATCTCCGCCTACCTGAAGAACTCGCTCAAGGATTTCCCGGGCCTGACCGGCACGATCTCCTTCAACGACAAGGGTGACCGCGTCGGCGAGGTCTACCGGGTGTACCGGGTGGACAACCAGGGCGCCTTCGTCCTCCAGCCCTGAGCGCAAACCCCTTCGCGCCGCCGGGGCCTGACGGTCCCGGCGGCCTTCCGGAGAGGCGATGGAACAATTTTTCCAGCAATTGACCAATGGCCTGGCCGTGGGCGGGATCTATGCCCTCATCGCCCTCGGCTACACCATGGTCTACGGGGTGCTGAAGCTGATCAACTTCGCCCACGGCGACCTGTTCACCATCGGCGCCTACCTGGGGTTGACCCTGCTCACCTCGCTCGCCCTCACCGACCATGTGGGTGGCTTCCTCGGCATCGGTCTGCTGGCCCTGATGGTCATGGGCCTGGTCGGTGTCATCGGTATCCTGCTGGAACGCATCGCCTACCGGCCCCTGCGTGAATCCCCGCGCCTGTCCGCGGTGGTGTCGGCCCTGGGCGCGTCGATTTTTTTCCAGAACGCGGTCATGCTCGTCTACGGGGCGAAATTCTACGTCTACCCGCAGAACCTGCTGCCCAACATCCCGGTGTCCGTGTTCGGCATGCCGGTGCCGCTCATGCGCATCCTCATCCTGGTCGCCTCGGTGGTCATGATGATTTGCCTGTACCTGTTCGTGCAGAAGACGCGCATCGGCACCGCCATCCGCGCCGCGGCCATCGACCAGGGCGCGGCCCGGCTGATGGGCATCGACGTCAACCGGGTGATCATGGTCGTCTTCTGCATCGGCCCGGCCCTGGGCGGGGTCGCCGGCATGATGGTCGGCATCTACTACGGCCAGATCAATTTCACCATGGGCTGGATCTACGGCCTCAAGGCCTTCACCGCGGCCATCCTCGGCGGTATCGGCAACATCCCCGGGGCCATGGTGGGTGGCCTCTTGCTGGGCGTGATCGAGGCCCTGGGCGCGGCCTACATCTCCATGGCCTGGAAGGATGCCATCGCCTTTGTGGTGCTCATCCTCATCCTCATCGTCCGACCCACCGGACTGCTCGGCGAGCGGGTGGCTGAGAAGATATGAAGGTACCGGGGCACATCCTCGCCGGCGCGCTCTTCGCCCTCCTGCTGTGCGCACCGCTGGCGCTCGACCGCTACTGGGTGGACGTACTCAACAGCATCGGCCTGTACGCCATCCTGGGCTTAAGCCTGAACATCATCCTCGGCTACGCCGGCATGTTCCACATGGGCCATGCCGCCTTCTACGCCATCGGCGCCTACACCACCGCCATCCTCAATACCAGTTACGGCGTGCCGGTGCTCTGGACCCTGCCGCTCAGCGGTCTGGCCGCGGCGCTGTTCGCCCTGGCGGTGGCCCGGCCGATCATCCACCTGCGCGGCGACTACCTGCTCATCGTCACCATCGGCATGGTGGAAATCGTCCGCATCGCCCTGATCAACGACGTGTTCGGCATCACCGGCGGGGCCAACGGCATCTTCGGCATCGACCGGCCGCAGCTGTTCGGCTTCAAGATCCGCCAGCCGCAGCACTTCTTCTACCTCATCTGGCTGTTCGTCGGCCTGACCATCCTGCTCTTCTCGCTGCTCGAGCGTTCCCGTTTCGGCCGGGCGCTCAACTACCTGCGCGAGGACGAGGTCGCGGCCGAGGGCAGCGGCATCAACACCGCCGCCTACAAGCTCGCCGCCTTTGTGCTCGGCGCGGGCTGGGCCGGCATGGCCGGCACCGTGTTCGCGGCCAAGATGACCATCATCTCGCCCGAGTCGTTCAGCTTCTGGGAGTCGGTGGTGCTGTTCATGATCGTCATCCTCGGCGGCGCCGGCAACATCGCCGGGGTGATCCTCGGCGCCTTCCTGGTGGTCGGCCTGCCCGAGGTCTTCCGCGATTTCGCCAGCGCGCGCATGCTCTTCTACGGGTTGGCGATGATGTTCATGATGATCTACCGCACCCAGGGCATTCTCCCGCCCCGGCCGCGGGTCTACAGCCTGGACCGGGCAGGGGGAGAGTCGTGAGCCTGCTCAGCCTGGACCACATTACCAAGCGCTTCGGCGGCCTGACCGCGGTCAACCGGGTCTCCTTTGCCGTGGAAGAGGGCCAGGTGGTCGGTCTGATCGGTCCCAACGGCGCCGGCAAGACCACGGTGTTCAACCTGATCACCGGCAACTACCGGCCCGACGAGGGCACCGTGCTCTTCCAGGGGCAGGCCATCGGCGGCCTCGCCCCCCATCGCATCGTCAGCCTGGGTATCGCCCGTACCTTTCAGACCATCCGCCTGTTCCAGAACCTCTCGGTGGTGGAGAACGTGCTTGCCGGCTGTCACTGCCGCATGCGCACCGGCATCTTCGGCTCCCTGTTCCATACCCCGGGCCAGCGCCGCGAGGAGCAACAGGTGCTCGCCCAGGCCAGGGATGAACTGGCCTTTGTCGGCCTGGGGGACAGCGGCGGTCAACTGGCCAAGAATCTCAGTTACGGTAACCAGCGCCTCCTGGAGATCGCCCGGGCCCTGGCCACCCGACCGAAACTGCTCATTCTCGACGAGCCGGCCGGCGGCATGAACGATCAGGAAACCCAGAACCTGATCGGCCTGATCAGTCGCATGCGCGCGCGCGGCCTGACCATCCTGCTCATCGAGCATGACATGAAACTGGTGATGAAGGCCTGTGACCAGCTGGTGGTCATTGAATACGGCAGCAAGATCGCCGAGGGCACACCGGAGGAGATCCAGCACAACCCGCGGGTGATCGAAGCCTACCTGGGCGCGGACAGCGACGACGACGAGGACTGATGCTGCTTGCCATTAACGACCTGCATGTACGCTACGGCAATGTCGAGGTCCTGCACGGGATCAATCTGCACGTTGCCGAAGGGGAGATCGTCACCATCCTCGGGGCCAACGGCGCCGGCAAATCCACCACCCTGCTCTGCATCAGCGGCCTGGTGCGGCCGTCCGCCGGGGAGATCCTGTTCGATGGTCTGGCCCTGCATAAACTGCCCGCCCACCAGGTGGTGCAGGCGCGCATCAGTCAGTCGCCCGAGGGACGGCGCGTGTTCGGCACCCTGACCGTGGAAGAGAATATCAACCTGGGCGCCTTCACCATCCGCGACAAGGCGAAAATCGCGCGCACCCGCGAGTGGATCTACGACCTTTTTCCCCGCCTGGCCGAGCGGCGCGCGCAGCTGGCCGGCACCCTGAGCGGCGGCGAGCAGCAGATGCTGGCCATCGGCCGCGCCCTGATGAGCGATCCCAAGCTGCTCCTGCTCGACGAGCCCAGCCTCGGCCTGGCGCCGCTGCTGGTGCGGGCCATCTTCGACACCATCCGCACCATCAATGCGGCCGGGGTGACGGTGGTGCTGGTGGAACAGAACGCCAAGGCGGCCCTCAAGCTCGCCCACCGCGGCTATGTGCTCGAGGTCGGCCGGATCATCCTGCAGGGTGAGGCGCGGGAGCTGCTCACCAACCCGGAAGTGCGCAACGCCTACCTGGGCGGCGCCTGAGCCCGGACCGCGGAGGAGCCCGGCGTGAAGATCCTCACCTTCTGCTACCACCTGGCCGTCAGCTGCTGGCTGGGCGGAGCGGCCCTGTTCACCTTCCTGCTCACCCCGATCCTGTTCCGCGTCTACGCCCGGGATCTGGCCGGAGGCATCGTCGGTGCGCTCTTTCCCGCCTACTTCCGCTGGGGCCTGGCCTGCGGGGTGGTGGCCCTTGTCTGCCGGCTGCTCGTGCGCGGCCGCTTCACCCTGGTCGCCGCCTGCATCCTCTGTCTCATGCTGGCGCTCACCACCATGCAGGCCACGGTCCTCGAGCCGCGCGCCGCCGCACTGAAGCGGGACATCCCCTCGTTTGTGACCACCCCGGCCGAGCACCCCCTGCGCGTACAGTTCAGGCGACTGCATGCCTGGTCCATGGCCGCCAACCTTGCGGTCATTGGCGGGGGCGCACTCCTCATTCTCCTCAGCACGCTCAGCCCCCCCGGCCTGGAACGGCGGGACCGCGGTCTGGCCCGCCCGTTGCGGCGCACAACCTTTCTCCGTTAAGCGCAATCCCCGAACATTCACCGGCATTCCGGCTGCCCGCGGTCAACCCGATTGTGGGCGCCCGGGCAGTGTCCGGCCCTGTGCCTGTTCGAGGCTTTGGCCGGATCGTCGGCAATCAGTGCAGGGCAAGCCACCAGCAGGCCATGAGCAGGGTGGCGGCGAGGGAGAACAGCACGGCCTGCAACCGCGGCCGGTGGGGCGGGACGACAGGCAGGAGCAGGCCCGTGAGCAGTCCGCCGCAGACACCGGCGACAAAGCCGAAGAAGTGGGCGCCTATATCGGTGCGTCCGGCACCACTGCCGAGCAGCACGAGCAGACCGGCGCCGGCTCCCAGCGGCAGCAGCAGCGTGCGCAGGGAGCGGGTGCTGCGGTGGATCAGCTGCCGACCGGTGAGCAGCCCGACCGCGGCAAACACCGCCGTGGACAGTCCGACCGAGAGGTGCGCCTGAGTCCTGAGCACGAGGTTCAGCAGGTTCCCGGTTGCGCCGGCCAGAAGCAGCAGCAGCCAGGCCGTGCCGTAGCCAAGGGTCCTGGCCAGCAGGTGAATGATCAGCCCGCCGATGAGGGCGTTGCCGGCCAGGTGGGCAAGATCGGCGTGCAGGGTCAGGCCGGTGAACAGGCGCCACCAATGGCCCTGCTCCAGCACTGCCTCGCTGTCCACCGCGCCGCGGGCAAACCACGGGCTGTGCGCCTGCCACGGGCCGGTATGGGCATGAAAGAAGGCGAGCAGCGCCATCAGGCCCAGGGTGGGCGGCGTGCCGGGCTGCAGGGCAGGGCGGGCTGGCGGCGGGGGCGGCCAGCCGCGGTTTTCCTCCTCGTAGGCGTTCCACTCGGCCATGGCCCGGGCGTTGTCCGCGGGTGCCACCTGCACCGCGCCACTGCCATGGTCGATCAGGTGGTCGATGTTGGCCGCGCTGAGCACCAGCGACAGGGTGGCCAGGTGCTCCGGCGACCCGTCACCGAGCCGCACCCAGGTCGCCATGGCCGTGTTCACGTCGCTGTCAGGGGGCACAATGTCGGACTCGGGGATAACGGGCGCGGAAGGGATGATCGTCACGGTGGGTTCCTAATTGCCTTGACGGGAACGGTTTTGGCTTTACAATAAGCGCTGCTGCACAGAGTACAAGGACAACTGCGGGCGCCGGAACCCCCCGGTGCCCCTACCGACCGGCCCGACTGCGGCACCTCTGCCGCCTCTTCCATTCACGTCAACCACGGAAAAAAGATCATGCTCGCATTGCTGCATCGCTGTACCCCGATTCTGCTCGTCCTGTTCGCCCTCACCTGCATTGACTTCAGCGCAATCGTCGACTCCGCCGATGCCCGCTCCCGCTCCGGCGGTCGTTCCTTCAGCAGCCCGGCCACCCGGCAGGCACCGCAACAGCAGGCCCCCAGCCAGATGAACCAGCGCCAGCAGCAGACGCCGCAGCCCGGCGGCTTCGGTCGCGGTCTGATGGGCGGCCTGCTCGGTGGCGCCCTCGGCGCCATGCTCTTCGGCAGCCTGTTTGGGGCCAGCGGCAGCGGCATGGGCATCCTCCCGCTCCTGCTGCTCGGCGTGGTAGGTTTTTTCCTCTACAAGCGCTTCGCCAACCGGCCGACCGCACCCAGCGGGCCCGGGTACCAGCCGCCGCCCATGGACTCGCGTTTCCAGTCCGGCGGCAGCACCTTCGGTACCAGCCAGGCACCGGCCGTGCCGCCGATCCGGGACACGGACCCACTCCAGGCCGGATTGGCGGAAATCCGCATGACCGACCCGAACTTTGACGAGAAATACTTCCTGGAAGTGGCCTCGGACGTATTTTTCAAGATCCAGGCGGGCTGGATGCGCCGCGATCTCTCCTCTTACGGCCAGTTGCTCGGCGACCGGTTGGCCGCCGAATATGCCCAGGAGTTTGCGCGCATGAAGGAACAGGGCCACATCAGCAAGCTGGAAAGCATTGCCGTGCGCAAGGTGGAGATCGTCGCCGCGGGCAGCGAAAATGGCGAGGATTTCGTCACCGTGCAGTTCACCGCCAACCTGCTCGATTACACCGTGGATGAAAAGAGCGGTGCACTGATCGACGGGAGCATGACCGAGCCGGTCAAGTTCGTGGAGAAATGGACCTGGGCCCGGCCGGTGCGCACCGAGGAATGGAAGCTCGAGGGCATCGAGGTGGTCGAGGACTGACCGCTGGCCAAAAGTTGCCAAACGGCCGCGTCCTGCCCGGGGACGCGGCCTTTTTTCTGCCCCCGGCCCGCTGACGCGTTCCCCGACCTGGACGCCATCGGGTCGGAAACAGGAGGAGGCGCATGCACACCGCCGAACACAGGTACTGGCACCTGCGCCTGGACCGCTGCCGCCAGGCCCTGGCCAAAAACAACTTCGAAGCCTTTGTGGTCGCCGACCCGGCCCAGGCCCGTACTCTCATTCTCGAGCGGCTGCTGCCGGCCATCAACCCCCGGGTGGTCTCCTGGGGAGACTCGATGACGCTTGGTGCCACCGGCGTGCTCGATGCCATTCGCGCCATGCCGGCCATCCGCCTGATCGAGACCTTTGCCGCGGGTGTGGACCGGGCCGAGATTCTCGAACGTCGGCGACAGGCCCTGCTGGCGGACCTGTTCTTCACCGGCACCAACGCCGTCACCGAAAAGGGGCAGCTGGTCAACCTGGACATGGTGGGCAACCGGGTGGCCGGCCTCACCTACGGGCCGCGGCACGTAATCCTCACCGTGGGCCGGAACAAGCTGGTCCACGATTTGGCTGCGGCCATGGAGCGGATCAGGAGCTATGCCGCCCCGCTCAACGTGCTCCGTCACCCCGGCTTCCGCACGCCCTGCGCGCTCACCGCCCACTGCCAGGACTGCGCAAGCCCGGACCGGCTGTGCAACACCTGGACGATCACGGAAAAATCCTTTCCGCCGGGTCGGGTCCGGGTCATTCTCATCAACCAGGATCTGGGGCTGTAACCCATACGGACGGCCCTTGCCGAACACAGGAGGAAACAGGAGATGGAAACGATCAACTGGGAGGATTTTGTCCGGGTGGACATCCGGGTCGGCCGGATCATCAGCGCCGAGGTCTTTGCCGCCGCCCGCAAACCCGCCTACGTGCTGCGGGTCGACTTCGGCGCGGAGATCGGCGAGCGCACTTCGAGCGCGCAAATCACCGGACGCTACCGTCCGGAGGAACTGATCGGCCGGTTGGTGGTGGGGGTGGTCAACCTCCCGGAGAAACGGATCGGGCCGCTCAGCTCCGGCTGCCTGATCACCGGTTTTCCCGACGACAACGGCGAGGTGGTGCTGTGCGTGCCGGACAAACCGGTCCAGCCCGGGGCCCGGCTGTTCTGAGGGATCGACTGGAGCCCGGCAAGGGCGGGCGCGGGAACCAAAAAAAACGGGC
>CAZMNU010000092.1:0-9121 GCA_964567725.1 uncultured Desulfobulbus sp.
CGGTCGCGCACCTCGGCCAGTCCCGCCTGCATTTCCCGGCGATGTTCGTCGTCTTCAAGCAGCAGTTCAAGTTCGTGCGCTATCCGCTCGGGATTGGCCGCATCCTGGAGCAGCTCCGGGATGACCTCCCGCCCGGCGATGAGGTTCACCAGGGTGAAATACTCGATCTGGCGGATGAGCAGTCGACCGAGCCAGTAGGTGTGTGGTGAGATGCGGTAGGCGGCCACCGTGGGCGTGCCGAGCAGGGCCAGCTCTAAGATGACCGTGCCCGAGGCGGCCACCACCGCGTCGCAGGCCGCCATCATGGAGTAGCGGTCGTCACTGATCACCCGCACGTCCAGCCGGTCGGCCACCGCGGCCAGTCCGGCCCGGTCGAGTTGGTCCCGGTCGATGGTCGAGGCCTGGGGGATGAGAAAGGTGCAGCGGCCCGGGTGGGCCTGTTCGAGCCGCTCGGCCGCGCTGAGGAACACCGGCAGGAGCGCCCCGACCTCCTTGCGGCGGCTGCCGGGCAGCAGGCCGACCAGGGTGCGGGCCGGGTCGATCCCATGCAGCCGGGCGAACTCTTCGCGCTCCAGCGCGGCCTGCACCGTGTCCACGAGCGGGTGGCCGACAAAGTCCACGGTCACCCCGTGGCGGGCGTAGAACTCACGTTCAAACGGCAGGATGACGAGCATCCGGTCGACCAACCGGCGGATGGTGCGCACCCGGCCCTTGCGCCAGGCCCAGACCTGCGGGCTGATGTAGTAGAGGATGGGGATGCCCAGGCGTTTGGCCCGGGTCGCGAGCAGCAGGTTGAAGTCCGGATAGTCGATGAGGATGAGCAGGTCGGGCCGGTCGCTGTGCAGGCGGGCGATCAGGCTGCGGCGGGCGCGGAGGATCTCGCCCAGGTGGCTGAGCACCTCCACCGCCCCGACCACGGCCATCCCGGCCGCGTCCACGAGGATCTCCACCCCGGCCGCCCGCAGTTCCCGGCCGCCCATGCCGCTGAAGCGGAGTGCAGGGTCGAGCCGGTGCATGGCCCGCACCAGGCCGGCGCCGTGCATATCACCCGAGGCCTCGCCGGCCACGATCATCACGTGCCGGCCGCCGCCCGGTTTCGTTTCCGCGGACACAGCCCCCGTTACCTCAGCGCAGCCCGGTCAGGCCGAGCAGGTCGGCCTCGCCGGAGCGGCGCAGCAGTTCCTCGACCCGCGCCCGGTTCTCGCCGATCTGCGCCACCACCCGCAGGGCCACGTCCAGGGCCCGCCGCCCCGCCTCGCCGGAGACCGCCGGCCGGCTGCGCTCGCGCACGTGGGCGAGGAAGTCGGTCAGTTCCAGTTCCAGCTGGTCCTGGTCGGGCATGCCGGACTTGGCGATCTCGGGCAGCGGCATGCCATTGTCCGCGCCCGGCCGCAGCCGCACCGACATCACCTCCTTCTTGTTGAAATCCACGGACAAATAACGGCCCGGCTGGAAGATGCGCATGCGCCGCATGTTTTCCATGGAGATGCGGCTCACCGTGATGTTGGCGGTGCAGCCGTCGGTGAACACGATGCGGGCGTTGGCGATGTCGGTCAGCGGCGTGACCACCGGCGCGCCGGCGGTGAGGATCTGGTCGATGTCCGCGTGGACGATGGAGAGGATGATGTCGATGTCGTGGATCATCAAATCGAGCACCACGTCCACATCCGTGCCCCGCTCCTTGAACACGGACAACCGGTGCGCCTCGATGAACAGCGGGTGGGTGAGCAGCGGCTGCATGGCCAGCACCGCCGGGTTGAACCGCTCCAGGTGGCCGACCTGGAGGATGCGGCCGCGCTCACGGGCCAGCGCAATGAGGTCGTCTGCCTCGGCCAGGGTGGTGGTGATGGGCTTTTCCACCAGCACGTCCAGGTTGGCGAGCAGGCAGGTGCGGGCCACCTCGTGGTGCAGCACCGTGGGCACGACCACGCTCACCGCGTCCACCAGGGGCAGCAGCTCCCGGTAATCGGCAAACGGCCGGGTGCCACATTCGTCCGCCACCTGCGCCGCCCGCTGCGGGTCGGCGTCGGCCACGCCCACCAGTTCCACTCCCGCCATTTTCGCGTATTTCTGGGCATGAAACCGCCCCAGGTAGCCGACCCCGATAACTCCCGCCTTCACATTTTCTGTCATGCTCGTTTTCCTTTGCCCCCCGGCCGCAGCCGTCCGGCAGGGCGGCCTCAGATGCCGAGGTAGGCTTTCTGTACGTTTTCGTTGTTGAGGAGCGCCTGGGCCTGGCCCTGCAGGGCGATGCGGCCGTTTTCCAGCACATAGCCGCGGTCCGCGGTCTGCAGGGCGAGGTTGGCGTTCTGTTCCACCAGAAAAACAGTGGTGGAGCGCTCCCGGGTAATGGTCGTGATAATCTCGAAAATCTGCCGGGTGACGAGCGGCGCCAACCCCATGGACGGCTCGTCCAGGAGCAGCAGTCGCGGTCGGGCCATGAGCGCCCGCGAGATGGCGAGCATCTGCTGTTCGCCGCCGGAGAGGTTGCCGCCCGGCTGAAGGCGCCGCTGGTGCAGGATCGGGAACAACTCGTAGAGTTCCTGCCGGTCCCGTTCGATGCCCTGCCGGTCCCGGCGGAGAAAGGCGCCCATGTCCAGGTTCTCGGCCACGGTCAGCTCCGGGAAGATGCGGCGGCCTTCGGGCACCTGGCAGATCCCCAGGCGCACGATCCGGTCCGGGGCAAGACCGTGGATGGGCCGGCCCTCGAACAGGATCTCGCCGCGCCTGGGCGGCACGATGCCGCTGATGGCCATGAGCGTGGTCGACTTGCCGGCGCCGTTGGCGCCGATCAGGGTGACGATCTCGCCCTCGTCCACGCGCAGGCTGACCTCGCGCAGGGCCTGGACCGCGCCGTAGAACACGTTGACCCCGCGCAGTTCAAGCATCATGGGTCTCCTCGCCCAGGTAGGCGCGGATCACCGCCGGGTCGCGCCGCACCTCGGCGGGCGTGCCCTCGGCGATGCGGCGGCCGTAGTCCATGACGAAGATGTGGTCGGAGAGCCGCATCACCAGTTTCATGTCGTGCTCGATGAGCAGGATCGACAACCCGTCCGCGCGGATGGCAATGATCAGCTCGATCAGCTCCGCGGTCTCCTGCGGGTTCATGCCCGCGGCCGGCTCGTCCAGCAGCAGCAGGAGCGGTTCCGTGGCCAGGGCCCGGGCGATCTCCAGCCGCCGCTGGGCGCCGTAGGGCAGGCTGGCGGCCACCTCGTCCGCCTGGTCGGCGAGGCCGGTGCGCTCCAGTAAAGCAAGGCTCGTGCCAACGATCTCCTGTTCCTCCCGGCGGGTGCGCGGACCGCGGCAGACCGCGCCGAATATGCCCGTGCGGGTGCGGCAGTGGCGGCCGATCATGACGTTTTCGAGCACGGTCATGGACTTGAACAGGCGGATGTTCTGGAAGGTGCGGGCCAGTCCCTGTTCGGTGATGCGGCTCGGCTTGAGACCGTTGAGCCGTCGGGGTTCCCGTCCGGGCGGGGTGAACACCAGGTCGCCGCCGGTGGGCGTGTAGATGCCGGTCAGGCAGTTGAAAAAGGTGGTCTTGCCAGCGCCGTTGGGGCCGATCAGGGCTACGATCTCACCGTGGCGGACACGCAGGTCCAGGTGGTCCAGGGCGCGGATGCCGCCGAAATCCATGGTCAGGCCGCTGACTTCGAGCAGCGGCACCACGGGGTGTGTCAAAGTTGCCACAGTCAGCGCCCGGGTGTGTAGGACCGGCGCACACCGGTCACCAGCCCCTGGGGCCGGAACACCATCATGGCCACCAGCACCGCGCCGAACACGAGCATGCGGTAATCGGCAAAGGCGCGCAGGTACTCGGGCAGGAGGATGAGGATGAGCGCGGCGATGATCACCCCGACAATGGAGCCCATGCCGCCGAGCACGACGATGCAGAGGATGATGGCCGACTCGAGGAAGGTGAAGCTGGCCGGGTTGACAAAGGTGGTCTTGGCCGCGAAGAACACCCCGGCCATGCCGGCCCAGGTGGCGCCCAGGGCAAAGGCGGCCAGCTTGGTGCGGGTCTTGTCGATGCCCATGGCCTGGCAGGCGATCTCGTCCTCGCGCAGGGCGATCCAGGCCCGGCCGATGCGCGAGTGCTGCAGCCGGTTGACCACGAACACGGTGAAAAGCACCATGGCCAGGGTGAGGAAGTAGAGGTAGACGATGGCCTGGTCCAGCGTCAGGTCCAGGCCGAACAGCCCGGGCCGGGGGATGTTGGCGATGCCGCTTGGACCGCGGGAAAACTCGCTCCAGTTCTCCAGCACCAGGCGGATGATCTCGCCGAAGCCCAGGGTGACGATGGCCAGGTAGTCGCCGCGCAAACGCAGCACCGGGAAGCCGAGGAGAATGCCGAACATGGCCCCGAGCAGGCCGCCGATGGGCAGCACGGTCCAGAAGCCGAGGCCGAAATGAAGATTGAGCAGGGCGTAGGCGTAGGCGCCCACCGCGTAGAAGGCCACGTAGCCGAGGTCGAGCAGCCCGGCCAGGCCGACCACGATGTTCAGCCCCAGGCCGAGGACCACGTACATCAGGGCGGTGGTGAGGATGTTCACCTGGTAGGCGGAGAACAGGGCCGGGAAGGCGAGCAGGAACAGGGCCAGCAGAATTCCCGCGGCCAGGCGCAGGCGGGGATGGCCCAAGAGCCGCCGGCCGGCCTCGGGCAACTGCCGCTCGAGCCCCTGACGGATGCGTTCCTGGCGGGTGAGCTTGCGGGCGGCGAACAGCCGCGATACCAGGGAGGCGACGAACCCGGCCACACCGACCCAGAGCAGGTTCTGCCAGCGCCACTCCACGGTGCGGGTCACGGTGTTGATCTTGATCACCAGGAGCGGAAAGGTGAGGAACATGAACCACAGGGCCACGCCGGCAGCGTTGCGGAGGTCTTTCGGGGTGATCACGGCCATGGCGGACCTCCCGCTCGTTCAGACTTTGTCCACCGACCCCTTGCCGAGCAGGCCGGCGGGTCGGAAGATGAGGATGAGCACCAGCAGCGAGAAGGCGAACACGTCCTCGTAGTCGCTGGACACGTAGCCGGTGGCAAAGGATTCGGTGAGGCCGAGGACGAAACTGCCGAGCACGGCCCCGGGGATGGAGCCGATGCCGCCCAGCACCGCGGCGGTGAAGGCCTTGATGCCGGCGATGAAGCCGATGGCGAAGTTGATCTGGCCGATGTGCGAGGCGATGAGCAGGCCGCCGATGGCCGCCAGGGCTGAACCGACCACAAAGGTCACGGAGATGACCGTGTCCACGTTGATGCCGGTGAGCAGCGCCATGGTCCGGTCCTGGGCCGTGGCCCGCATGGCCTTGCCCATGCGGCTGAAGCGGATGAACAGGCTGAGCAGCACCATGACCGTCGCGCTCACCACCAGGATGGCTAGGTCGGTGGTGCCGACCACCGCGGCCCAGGGTTCGAGCAGGGGCAGGTCCGGGATCAGGGCCGGGAAGGGCTGGAACTCCGAGGTCTGGGCGAGCAGCACGTAGTTCTGCAGGAAGATGGACATGCCGATGGCCGAGATGAGCGGCGACAGCCGCGGCGCTGCGCGCAGCGGCCGGTAGGCGAGCCGTTCGATGGTGCAGCCGTAGGCCGCTGCCCAGACCGCCGCCGCCAGGGCGGCCAGGGCGAGCACGGCAAAGAGCGGCAGCCCCCAGAGGCTGAGCACCGTGGCCACGATGAGCGCGGTGAAGGCGCCGATCATGTAGATCTCGCCATGGGCGAAGTTGATCAGGCCGATGATGCCGTAGACCATGGTGTAGCCGAGCGCGATCAGGGCGTAGATGGCGCCCCGGGTCAGGCCGCTCAACAGCAGTTCGATGAAGTAATCCATCCGGTTCGGATCAGAACATCTTGAAAAAACGTGTTGAAATTACTGCACCTGCACGTAGCGGCCGTCCCGCACCTGGTAGATGGAAAAGCCGATGCCCACGGGTTCGCCCTTGGCGTCGAAACTGATGGGGCCAAAGGGCGTGGCCACCTGCTCCGTGCGAAGCGCCTGGGCAATGGCCTTGGGCTCGGTGGAGCCGGCCTTGGCAATGGCGTTGGTCAGGGCCAGGGTGGCGGCCACGGCGTTGTCGAAAAACGCCCCCGGATCCGTGCCCTCGGCCTGGCGGAACTTCTCCCGGTACTCGATGGTGAGCGGGTTCAGGCTGACGTCGGCCGGGCCGGTGGCGTAGACCCCCTCGGCGTCTTTGCCGGCCACCTGGATGAAGGTGTCGACCTTGACGCCGTCGTCCGAAACGAATTGGGCGGTCATACGCTTCTGCCGCATCTGGCCGACGATCTTCGAGGCCTCCGGGTGGTAGCCGCCGAAGAGGACCGTGTCCGCGCCGGAGCGCTTTACCTTCTGGACCACGGCCGAGTAGTCCACCGCGCCGGGGGTCACCCCCTCGAACAGGACCACCTCGGCCTGGCCCGAGGCGGTGAGGAAGTCCCGGGCGTATTCGGCCAACCCCTTGCCGTAGTCGCCCTTGTCGTGGAGCACGGCGATCTTCTTGGCCTTGAGGGTGGTGAGGGCGAAGTCCACCTGGGTGCGGGCCTGGGCGTCGTCCGCGGCGATGGTGCGGAAGAAGTTGGGGTATTCGCCGCCCTGGGTGAGCGAAGGGGTGGTGGCCGAGGGCGATACCACCGGGATACCGGCGGCGCGGTAGATGGGCAGGGCGGCCCTGGTCGGGCCGGAGCAGATGTGGCCGATCACCGCGTGCGCCCCGGCCGAGACCAGCTTGGTGGCCGTGTTGGTGGCGATCTCCGGCTTGCAGACATCATCCTCGATGAGCAGTTCCACCGGCCGGCCGTTGAGGCCGCCGCGCTCGTTTATGTCTTTGACAATCAACTGGGCAGCCTTTAATGTCGGCAGGCCGTAGGAGGCGAGGTCGCCGCTGTGGGCCCCGGCAACGCCGATTTTCACCGGCTTGGCCGTGTCAACGGCGGGGGCGGGGGTGGCACAGGCAACGGTCAGGGCCAGGGCAACGAGCAGGGCGAGGGAGCGGATCTTCATGCAGACAGTCTCCAGAAGGTGGTTGGGGCAGGCGTTGCAATCAGCCGATGGTGTGGTCTGTTCATACCTTGTCGAGATAATTTTGCACTAAAAATGACGGTCCGCGGCGGCTGCGCCCGGTATGCCGGCAGGCGGCCGCGAACGGATACGCTGTGGTGGTGGACCCGTCTGCTCCAGGCGTGGCCGGGACCGTTGATCCGGTAAGAGCCGGGCAGGCGGCCGACAGGGGGCGAAACCTTCTCCAGTACGGCAATGTGCTTCGTATCATCTTGTTTGTAGAGAAAAAGAGTTATGAACACGGAAGAATTCTACTATGCCCTGGGTCGGCCCATTGCCCCGCTCTACGGGGCGATCATGCGGCTGCGCGAGACCTGCTACCGCCGGGGGGTGTTCACCTCGCATAAGCTGCCGGTGCCGGTGATCAGCGTGGGCAATCTCACCGTGGGCGGCACCGGCAAAACGCCCATGGTGCAGCACCTGGCAAGGCTCCTGCAGGACAACGGTTTCCGGCCGGCAGTGGTCAGCCGCGGGTATGCCGGCCGGGCCCAGGGGCGGGTGAACCTGGTGTCCGACGGCAGCCGGCTGCTGCTCGACGCGGACCTGGCCGGCGACGAACCGCGCTTCCTGGCCGAAACCCTGCCCGGCGTGCCGGTGCTCACCGGCATTGTCCGTCGCCTGCCGGCCCGTGAGGCGGTGGCCCTGGGCGCGGACGTACTCCTGCTCGACGATGGTTTCCAGCACATGCAGCTCGCCCGGGACATCAACCTGGCACTGTTCAGCGCCGACCGGCTGGCCGGCAACTCGCGCGTCTTTCCGGGCGGTGAACTGCGCGAGCCGGTGGCCGCCCTGCGCCGCGCCACCGGATTCGTGCTCACCGGCGTGGACGACCGCAACCGGGAGCGGGCCACGCGGTTTGCCGACCTGCTCAGGACCCGGTTTCCGGAGATCCCCACCACCCTGGCCGGCTACGCCACCGACGCGGTGGTGCGCCTGTCCGCTGCCGGTCTCTTGGAACCGGCCGGGGACGTCGATCTTGCCGGGCGGCGCCTGTTCGGGTTCTGCGGCATTGCCCGGCCGGAATCCTTCCAGCGCACCGTGCAGGCGGCAGGACTCGAGTTGGGCGGCTTCCTGCCGCTCGCCGACCACCAGCGCTATGTGCCCGCGGTGCTCGACCGGATCAGGACCCGCGCCGCCCAGGCCGGGGCCGAGGCCCTGGTGACCACGGAAAAGGACCTGGTCAAGCTGGCCGGTTGTGCCGCTGACCTGGCCCTGCCGGTGTATGCCCTGCGCCGCCGGGTGGTCCTGGACCCGGCCTTTGCCAACAGCCTCCTGGCCTCGGTCCGGGAACGGGCCAGTCAGCCCGGCTGAGGCAAAACAGCCACGGTGGTGTGTTGAAAATTCAACATTTTCCACCAGTTTTCCCGTCTGTGTTTTTTTTGACACAGTCATCGGTCTGGTGACGCCCCTGCGCGGGTGCGCAGGTCTTTGGTTTAAAAATTTGAATTTGTATAATTTTTTGTAAGCTGTGGTTCCGCTCCGCAATGGCCCGCGGCCAGGTGGTGTGCTTTTTGCATTAGAAAGGGCAACTTGAGAAAAAACGGTCGCCCACGACCTCACCCTTGCAGACGGACAGACTTCCATGACCCCCTCCATCGAGCCGCATCAACACACACTGAAACGGGCCGTCAGTTGCTGCGGCGTCGGCCTGCACACCGGCCGCACCGTGAACCTGACCATCAGGCCGGCAGCGGCCCACAGCGGCATCCGCTTCCTCCGCTCCGACCTGCCCGGACAGCCGGTCATCCCGGCTCGGGTCGAGCAGGTGGTGGACACCACCCTGGCCACCACCATCGGCAAGGGCGCGGTGCGAATCGCCACCACCGAGCACCTGCTCGCCGCCCTGCACGGGTCGGGCATCGACAATGCCGAGATCGACCTCGATTCCCACGAGGTGCCGATCATGGACGGCAGCGCCGGCCCCTTCATCCACCTGCTCAAGAGCGCGGGTGTGCAGCGGCAGCGGGCCCTGCGCCGCATCCTGCGCATCACCCGGCCGATCAGCTTCGCCGACGGCGACAAGTCCATCCGCATCGAGCCCCACAACGGTTTCAAGGTCACCGGCCGCATCC
>CAZMNU010000093.1:0-9023 GCA_964567725.1 uncultured Desulfobulbus sp.
ATCGGCGCCTACGAGTACGAATCCCCGATCTGTTTCCCGGTCCGTTCACCGGACGGGAAAACCGCCATCATCTGTCTGTAAAACGGGAACTAATCAGGATGGGCGGGCCGGGCCGCCGGAGAAGGGGCTAGTACTCTTCTTCCCCGCCGGCGAACAGCGCCCGCTCGATGCGCGGCTGGATCTGTGCGAGCAGTTCCGGCCGCTCCAGGTAGGGGCAGGGCTTGTCGTAGGGGAAGGCGCGGCACTGCAGCGGCCGGGCGGTGTGCACGGTGCAGCGCTTGCACAGCCGGTCGTTGGCGAGCAGGATGCACGAGCCGTCCGCCCGGGTCTTGAAGGTGTTGCGGCCCTCCAGGTAGCGCTGCCGGACCTCGCCGTCGCTCAGCCCGAAGTGGCGGGCCAGCCGGTTGATGTCCGTCGCGTCCAGGAGGAGGCTCGCGCCGGGCAGCCGGTAGCAGCAGTAGCCCGGGCAGAAATTGCAGAAGGCCCGGCCGCGGGCGAGCACGTATTCGTTCGCTCCGGTCATGAGCGGTGACTCCTGGTGTCGATGCGGTAGCGCTTCAACAGCCGCTGCAGGGCCTGGCGCTCCATGCCGCAGGTGCGGGCCGCCAGGGTGATGTTGCCGTTCGCCGCGGAGAGGGTCTCGCCCAGGTAGGCGCTGTTGAACTGTTCGAGCACCGCGTTCTTGGCCTCCTTGTAGGACATGCGCAGCCACTGCGCCTGGTCCCCCTCGAGGAAGGGACACCGTTCCTCCTCGACCGGGCCGCCCAGGTCGGTCGGTTCGATGATTGACCCCGGGCAGAGCAGCACCGCCCGGTTGACCGTGTTCTCCAGTTCGCGCACGTTGCCCGGCCATTTGCGCCGCAGCAGGCACTGCAGGGCCTCGTCGGAAAACTCCAGGTGGTCGCGGCCGTGCTCGCGGCTGTACTTCTCGAGGAAATGCTGGGCCAACAGCGGCACGTCCGAGACCATCTGCGCCAGGCTCGGCATGGGCACGGTCATGACGTTGAGGCGGTAGAACAGGTCCTCGCGGAACTCGCCGCGGCGGATCTTGGCCTCCAGGTCCTGGTTGGTCGAGGCGACCACGCGCACGTCCACGGTGGCGGTGCGGTTCTGGCCGAGCGGCTGCACCTCCTTTTCCTGGAGCACGCGCAGGAGCTTGGTCTGCACGCTCACCGGGATGTCGGCGATCTCATCGAGCAGGATGGTGGAGCCGTCCGCCTCGACGAACAGGCCGGTCTTGTCCCGGTCCGCGCCGGTGAAGGCGCCCCGCCGGTAGCCGAACAGCTCGCTCTCCAGGATCTGCTCGGGCAGGGCCGGGCAGTTGACCGTGATCATCGGCCGTTCGGCCCGGCCGGACAGGGTGTGCAGGGCCCGGGCCGCCAGCTCCTTGCCGGTGCCCGACTCGCCGCGGATGAGCACGGTGACGTTGCTCGGCGCCACCCGCCGGAGCAGGTCCACGGTCTCGAGCAGGCGGCGCGAGCGGCCGACAAAGCCGAGCAGGTCGCCCTCCTCACCGAGCCGGTGGTGGAGCTGCAGGTTCTCGCGCAGCAGGCGGGTGCGCTCGATGGCGCGCAGCACGGTGCCGATGATGCGCTCGTTGTCAAAGGGCTTCTCGATGAAATCGTAGGCCCCGTCCTTGAGCGCCTGCACCGCCATGTCGATGGTGCCGTGGCCGGTCATGAGGATGGTGGTCACCGCCGGCGTGACCGAGCCGAGCTGGCGCAGCAGCTCGAGCCCGTCCATGCCCGGCATCTTGATGTCGGTGAGCACTACCTCGGGCGGGTCACGGCGCACCAGGGCCAGGGCCTCCTCGGCCGAGGTGGCGGTGGTCACGCTGCAGCCGCATTTCCTGGTCAGCACCTTGGCCAGCAGGGTGAGCATGTCGTGCTCGTCGTCGACGAGCAGCGCCCTGCGCCCGGTCTTCTCCTCCATCCCGCCCCCCTACTCCGTGCGGCCGAGCATGGCCCGGAAATAGAGTTCCACGAACTTGCCGCTGATGGTGTCCGCCGAGGAAAAGCAGAGCGGCGCCTCGGGCGGCTCCTGGCCGGTGAGGGTGCGGTAGGCCTGGCGGCTCAGCCCGTCGATGGCCAGCTGCAGGGTGGCGAACCGCTCGTCGTCCGCGGCGTGGCCCCAGTAGCGGCAGCGCGGCGGCCGGTCGGCGAACACCAGGCAGGCGCCTTCCTCGAGAAGCGGACAGGTGAGATCCTCCCCCTTGGCCTTAGCGGCTATCTGCTCGTTGGCCAGCCCGGGATGCAACTGGTGCAACTCCTTGAGGCGGCCGGCCAGGGCAAAGGCCCGGTCGATCACCTGCTGGCGCTGTTTCTGCCTGAGGGTGCGGTTGATCACCTGGCTGAGGTGCATGCTCTCGATCAGCTGCAGGTCAAAGGGACGGCCGCAGCAGGGGTGGTCGTCCCGACCGCAACCCTCCTCGGCCGCCGGCCAGACCTCGTCGAAACGGGCGAGCAGGTCGTGGTAGGCAATGATCACCGTGTCCACGGCCGTGGCCGGGCGGTTGTCGATGCGCGGCGCCGCGATGCGCAGCGGGCCCACCTGCTTGCCGTACTTTTTCAGAAAGCGGCGCTGGTCGTAGGTGGCGGGCACGGCCCGCCGGCCCTTCATGGTGCGCTCCGCCGCCTTGAAGTCAAAGCCGCGGCGCAGCAGGTAGGCGGCGATGAAGGTGCCGGTGCGGCCGTGGCCCATGCGGCAGTGGACGAGCACCTTCTTGTCCAGGTAGATGGCCTCGTCCATCCAGTCCAGGGCCCGTTCCATGGCCTCCAGGTCCGGGGCGTGCTCGTCCACCACCGGCAGGTAATGGACGTCGAAGCCCGAGGTGTCCTCGATCTCGTGCAGGTCACAGAACTCGCCGCAGAGGTTGACGATGGCGCTGATGCCCTGGGCGCGGATGGCGTCCAGCTCGTCGTAGGACATGGGCGCGTGGCCGGTGGCCAGGTGGTCGGTGATCCAGTGGAGTTGGTACATGGCTAACCGTGGGCAGGGGTGTCGGAGGCAGGCTCGCCGTCATCGGCCGGCGGGTCGGTGAAGCGGCCGGCGCCGGCAAAGAATTGGGCGGCAAAAGGCTCGAGCTGGTGTTCGTCCTTGAGCACCATGTCGAGCAGCTTGGTGGCGCCGAGCAGGCGGCCGACCGTGGCGAGCAGCTCGACGAGGCTGTCCCGGTCCATCTCGCCGATGCGGGCGTCGAGCAGGTCCGCCTTGACATTCACCTCGAAACCGAGCCGGCCGAGGATCAGGGTGAGCAGGCGGATGCGCAGCGAGCGGCCCTGGTAGTCGCCGCCGCCGCCGGCGAAGCGCAGCTGGCAGTAGTTGCCCCGCAGCTCGTCGCCGCACAGGCAGTCCACCAGGGTGAAGTGGTAGCCGAAGCGCATGTTCAGGTTGCAGTAGTCGCCGCTGACAATGGCATACGAAGCGAACTCCTTGGCGCCGCCGCTGACCACCCCGCCGCTCAGGGCCGCATCGCTGAACCCCTTCCAGTCGAAGTGCAGGTGCGAGTCCCAGTCCACGTCCGGGTGGCTCAGCCCCTGCCAGAGGGCGAGAAACGGCCGCGAGGCCACCCGCTCCACGGTCACGGTCTCGCCCTCGCCGGGCTCGCGGAACCCACCGCCCACGTCGAGCAGGTAGATGTCGATGGCCAGGTCGGTGTCGAGCAGGCGGCAGCGCGAGGACTTGCCCGAGGCCAGGTCGCTCAGCCCGAACATGGTCTGCATGGCCTTCTCGTGGGCGTAGCGGATGATGTCGTGCAGGGAGCGGCAGGACTGCGGCCGGAAGCCGGCGTCACTCGGGTCGACCAGATGCAGGGGGGTGATGTGGTCGAGCAGGCCGCGCAACTTTTTCAGGTACGGGTCGGCCGAGGCGTCCGGTCCGGCCGGGCGGACGCCGTCGGGCAGCCGGCCCGGGTAGACGGAGCCGGCGCGGGCGTCGACCACCACCTCGGTGCCCGCGGGCAACAGCTCGAGGGCGTCCGCCGCGTCCACCAGCAGGACCACGCCGAACTCGCGGCAGACCGTGGCAAAGTGGCCGGTGACCGCGCCGCGCTCGCAGACCACGCCGGCCAGGCGGTGGATGTGGCGCACCAGCGAGGGCGGGATCTGCCGGGTGACGAGCACCGCACCCCGGGGAATGTCCCCCGACCCGGCCGGGTCCAGGTGATGAACCACGCCGTCGCACAGCTCGCCCGAGGCCCGACGGCCGCCGGTGACGAGCGGCGCCCCCTCGGGCCGGAACTCCGCCCCCTGCGGGTCAGGTTCCTTCCCGCTGACAAGCGGTCGGGACTGGAGGATGAACAGTTCCCGTTCCCGGTCCACGGCCCACTCGATGTCCTGCGGTGCGCCGAAAAACGCTTCCAGTTCACGGGCCGCCGCGGCCAGGCGCACGGCCTCGTCCTCTGTCAGGGACAACGGCCGGTCGGCCGCATGGTCCAGGGCCTCGGTGCGCACCGTGCCGTCGACCAGCACCAGGCGCTGCTGCTGGCGGCCGGCCAGGGCCTGGTCGGGCCGTTGCCCGCCCGGGGCGAACAGAAACATGTCCGGGCTGGTCTCGCCGCCCACCAGCGGCAGGCCGAGGCCGGAGACGCTCTGCACCAGGAGCCGCTCGCCCTTGCCGTCCGGGGCCGGGATGCGGGTGTAGACCACGCCCGAGGCGGCCGCGTCGACCATGGTCAACACGAGTACGGCCATGGCCGCCTCCTCGTCGCTCAAACCCGCGCTGATCCGGTAGAGGAGCGCCTCCGGGCTGTACTTGGAGGCCACCACCTCGAGATACGCCGCAAGCAGGCCGCTGCGGTCCACGCCCAGCACCGAGTGGTACTGGCCGGCAAAACTGTGGTCGCCGTCCTCGTGCAGGGCCGAGGAGCGCACCGCCACCCGCGGGGCACCCCCGGGATGGGCCGCGGCCAGGTCGTCGAAGCGGCCGAAGATCTCGTCCTGCACCGCATCCGGGATCTCCATCCGCCGTACCAGGCTCACCAGCGCCTGCGAGATCTCCTCCAGGCTCGCCGGCTGCTCCGGGTCGATGCTCGCCAGCAGCAGGTCCAGGGCCGGCCGCAGACCGTTGTGGTCAACCAGCAGGCTGAAGGTGGTGGCGGTGACGGTGAAGCCGGCCGGCACCCGGGCCGCGCCGGCCTGCTGCAGGCGCAGCAGGTTGTGGCTCTTGTTGCCGATGAGCCTGGCCTCCACCGGTTCGTCGTGGCCCACCGCGTAGGGCGGGATAAGGAACTGCTCGGGCGGTTCGAGCAGCAGGCGGGCGTAAAAATCGTACTTCTTCAGGTAGTCGCGCAGGCCGGCGGCCTGGCCGGGGTTCATCCGTTCCAGCTCGCCGACCATTCCCTCCACCGCCGCGGCCATGCGCTGGTAGCGCCGCCGGGTGCGACTGAAATCCTCGCGCCTGCCGTCGTGGTAGAGTTCCTCGAACTCGGCCATCAGGTTGTGGCTGGCACCGTCGTGGACGAGCAGGGATTTGAAGGCCTCGTAGGTCCGCTGCAGCACCCGGTCGGGCAGCAGGAACCGTTCGGACCAGTGTTTAACGAGTGCGCCGAGCATCGTCCCCTCCTCCGCTGTCCGGGAAATGGTCGTAGCCCTGGTAGGCGATCGGCTGCTCCACCGGCCTGCCGTCCACCCCTTGGCGAACGAGGATCACGCCCTCGCCGGCCACGATACTGCCCACCGGTGAGAGCGCGAGCCCGCAGGCCGCGCCGATGGCCCGCAGCCGGTCGGCCGCCTCGGCCGGGGCGGTGAACAGCAGCTCGAAATCCTCGCCGCCGGCGATGGCCCACTGCTCCGCATCGGCGCCCACCAGCCGGGCGGCCGCGGCCAGGGTAACCGGGCCGGGCAGGTCGGCGGCCATGACCCGCGCCCCCACCCCGGATTCTTCGCACAGGTGGGCAAGATCCGTGGCCAGGCCGTCGGAGAGGTCCATCATGGCGTGCACCAGTCTGCTCGCCGCCAGTTCCCGGCCGAGCGCGACCCGGGCCGGCGGGTCGAGGTGCTTCGCGCGCAGCCGCTCGAACCGCGCCTCACCGCTCCCCAGGCCACCGCTCAACAGGGCCAGGCCGGCCGCCGCCAGGCCGAGGTCGCCGCTCACCCAGATGGTATCGCCGACCCGGGCACCGCTGCGGTAGAGCACCTGTTCGCCCGGGGCCTCGCCGAGCACGGTCAGGGAAAAATTGTACCCGGCCGGGCTGGCCACGGTGTCGCCGCCGATGATGCCGCAGCCGTAGTCGGCGCAGGCCCCGGCCAGGCCGCGGGCAAAGGCGGCGAACCAGTCCTGGTCAAAGCCGGGCGGCAGGCCGGCGGAAAGCAGGGCAAAGGCAGGAACGCCGCCCATGGCGGCGATGTCGCTGACATTGACCGACACCGCCTTGCGGCCGAGCAGCTCGGGCGGATGGAAGGCCGGGTCGAAGTGGACCCCCTCGATCAGGGTGTCCAGGGTGAGCAGCCAGGCGCGGCCGCTGTCGCCGCCGATGACCGCGCAGTCGTCGCCGATGCCCTTGAAGAGCCGGCCGTCGGCCGGCCCGGCGAGGGCGGCGATGGTGTCGATGATCTGCCGTTCGTTCACGATTGCAGGAACTCCTCCGGGTAGTAGTGGGCCAGGGCGCGGTTCAGGGTCGCGCGGGCCTGATCGCTGTCCCGGGAGCGCAGGACCTCGTCGGCCAGCCGGCGCAGCCAGTGCAGGCCGGCGTGGCGGATGAGCCGGCGGATGCGCGGCACCATGGCCGGGCGCATGGACAGCTCGTCCACGCCCAGGCCGATGAGCAGCGGCGCGCACAGCGGGTCGCCGGCCATCTCGCCGCAGACCGACACCGGGATGTTGTGGCTGTGGCCCGCGGCCACGGTCTGGTGGATGAGCCGCAGCACCGCCGGGTGCAGGGGCTCGTAGAGATGGGCCACGTACTGGTTGCCGCGGTCGATGGCCAGGGCGTACTGGATCAGGTCATTGGTGCCGATGGCAAAAAAATCCACCTGCGCGGCGAACAGGTCCGCGGTGATCACCGCGCTCGGCACCTCGATCATCACCCCCAGGTCGATCTCCGGCGCGTACGCCAGCCCCTCGGCGTCGAGCGAGGCGGCGGCCTCGCGGATGCATTCCCGGGCCTGCTGCAGCTCGGACAGGGTGGAGACGAGCGGCAGCAGGATGCGCAGCCGGCCGTGCACCGAGGCCCGCAGCAGGGCGCGCAGCTGGGTGCGGAACAGGGTTTGTTCGTGGAGCGAGAAGCGGATGGAGCGCAGGCCGAGCGCCGGGTTGTTCTCCCGGTCGAGCCAGTCCGGCGCACCGGGCAGGTGGTGGCAGCTCTTGTCGCCGCCCACGTCCAGGGTGCGCACGGTCACCGGGTGCGGGGCCGCGCCAGCCAGCAGGCGCGTGCAGGTGGCCACCAGCCGGTCCTCGCTGGGCGGCCCCTGCCCCTGGAAGTAGTCGAACTCGCTGCGGAACAGGCCGATGCCCTCGCAGCCCTGGCGGAGTACGGCCGGCAGTTCGTCGAGCCGCTCGATGTTGGCGCCCAGGCGCACCGCGTAGCCGTCCACGGTCTCGGAGACGAGGTGCAGGTAACGGTCGAGTTCGCCGGCCATGGCCTGGCGCCGCTGTGCCTCCTCGCGGCCGCGGCGGATGGTCTCCGCGTCCGGCTCGAGCACCACCAGCCCGCGGCCGCCGTCCATGACCACCAGGTCACCGGTGGCGAGCAGGGAGGTGACGTGCTCGATCCCGGCCACCGCCGGCAGGCCGAGCGAGCGGGCGACAATGGCCGTGTGCGAGGTCAGTCCGCCCCGTTCGGTGAGGAAGCCGAGCACCTTGTCGGCCTGCATGCGCATGGTGTCCTCGGGCGAGAAATCGTTGGCCACGAGGATGGCCGGCTCGTCCGCGCCGAGCGGCGCGTCGCTCGCCTGGCCGGTGAGCAGGCCGAACACCCGGTCGGCCACGTGGCGGATGTCGCTGTAGCGCTCGCGGATGTAGGCGTTGTCGATCTGCTCGAAGCGGTCGCGGATGTCGGTCAGGGCCCGGGCCAGGGCCCATTCGGCGTTGACCTGCTCGCGCCGGATGATCTCCACGGTGCGATCGTAGATCATCCGGTCCTTGAGCATGAGCAGGTGGGAATCGATGATGGACAGGGCGTCGGCCAGGTCGGTGGCCAGCCGTTCGCGCAGCATTGCCAGCTGGCGGCCGGCGTCGATCACCGCCCGGAGGAACCGCTCGACCTCGCGCTCGACCTGGTCGGCGGGCAGGTGGGTGCGGCCGGTCCGCCAGGCGTGGCGTTTGCGCACCACCACCCGGGCGACCACTATCCCCGGCGAGACGCCGATGCCCTTGAGGGTGCGGGCAGCGCTGTCCGCACCGCCGGCTGAAGGATCCATCTCAGGGATCGTCCCGGCGGGCGAGGACCCCGGCGGCGGCGGCCAGCGCCGCCTCGGCCCGCTCCCCTGCCGCCTCCAGGCGCACCGTGTCCCCGCAGGCGAGCGCCAGGGCGAGCACGTCGAGGATCGAGGCGCAGTCGGCCCCCTCGCCGTCCCGGTCGATGCGCAGAAGCACGCCGTGCTCCAGGGCGATCTCCGCCAACCGGGTGGCCACCCGGCCATGCACGCCCCGGTCGTTGCCGACCTGCAGGCTGGCCGCGGCCCGGCTCATTTGACGACCCGCAGGCCGCCCTTGCGCGGTCCGCCCTGGTCCTGCCCCTCCGGCGGCGGCTGCGGGTGCAGGCGCCGTCCGGCGAATTCCACCGCCTTGACGAAGCGGGCCTCGCCGGCCATGGTGAAAATCTCGCGGCCGGTGAACTGGGGTTCGCGCAGGGTCCAGACCACGGTCTGCGGCGGCACGGTGAGGATGTGCAGGGTGAGGTGCCACCACTCGTTCTTGCGGGTGTCATCCCGGAGGATATCCCCCACCTGGGCGTAGACGAGCATCTCCGGCTCGCGGGCGGCTATGAGCACGATGTCGCCGGGCTCGGTGGTATCCTTGAACGGCATGATCTTTTTCAGGTCGGCGGCAAGTTTTTCCATGAACACGCTTTCGGGAAGGGACGA
>CAZMNU010000094.1:0-8846 GCA_964567725.1 uncultured Desulfobulbus sp.
GCCACCCGTTTCTCGGTCCAGTGGTTGGCGTCGATGTAGTGGCAGTCGCCGATATGGCAACCGCTCACCAGGATCACCGGCGCGCCCTTGCGGAACCCCTCCCAGATGAACTTCTCGTCCACCCGGCCGGAGCACATCACCCGGATGAGGTGCACGTTGGGCGGGTACTGCAGCCGCGACACGCCGGCATAGTCGGCGCCGGCGTACGAACACCAGTTGCAGGCGAACGCCAGAATCTTCGCCTCCGGCGCGGTCTCGAGCATGGTGTCCACCTGGCCGATGATCTGGGCGTCGGTGAAGTGGCTCATGGTGATGGCGTCGAAGCGGCACTCGGCCGCGCAGGTGCCGCAGCCGGCGCAGGCCGCCGAGTTGACCACCGCCGGTTTCTTGGCCTTGACGTCCACGGTGATGGCGTTGTACGGGCAGACCTCGGCGCACTTGCCGCAGCTCTTGCATTTCTCCGCGTTGACCACCGAGGTGATCGGTTCGGTGGTCACCTCGCCCTTGTGCATCAGCCGGATGGCGCGCATGGCCGCGGCCGAGGCCTGGGTGACGCTCTCCTTGATGTCCTTGGGCCCCTCGGCGCAGCCGGCGTAGAAGATGCCGCGGGTGGCCGCGTCCACCGGCTGCAGCTTGGGATGGGCCTCCAGGTAGAAGCCGTCCGGGGTGAGCTGCAGCCCCATGATCTCCTGCAGCCGCTGGGTCGAGGGCGCGGGCTGCATGCCGATGGCGAGCACGAGCATGTCCAGGTCGTGGAACTCGAGCTGGCCGCTTGCGCCGTTCTCCACGGCCACGCGCAGGCTGCCGTTTGCAGTCTCCTCCACCGAGCCGGGCAGGCCGCGGATATACTGGGCGCCCATGCGGCGGCTGCGGGTGTACAGCTCCTCGAACCCTTTGCCAAAGGCGCGGATGTCGATGTAGAACACCTTCACGTCCAGGTCCGGGTAGTGCTCCTTGAGGATGAGCGTGGACTTGACCGTGTTCATGCAGCAGATGTTCGAGCAGTAGTGGCCGCCCTTGGTGGCCGAGCGCGAGCCCACGCACTGGATGAAGCCCACGGACTTCGGGTGGTTGCGGTCCGAGGGCCGGATGAGCGACCCCTTGGTCGGCCCGCCGGCATTGACCAGCCGCTCGAACTCCAGGCTGGTGAGCACGTTGTCGAAGCGGGTGTAGCCGTACTCGTCCATCTCGGTCGGGTCGTAGGGCACGAGACCGGTGGCCACCACGATGGTGCCCACCTCCAGGGTGATCTCCTCGTCCGACATGTGGAAGTTGATGCACCCCTTGGCGCAGACCTCCACGCACTTGGAGCACACCGCCGGGTTGTGACCCAGACACTCCTTGGCATTGATCAGGTACGAGGACGGCACCGCCTGGGGGAAAGGGGTGTAGATCGCCTTGCGCGAGCCCAGGCCCATGTTGAACTCGTCGGGCCGGACCACCGGGCAGACCGCGGCGCAGTCGCCGCAGGCGGTGCAGGCGGTCTCGTCGACATAGCGCGCCTTCTTGAGAATTTTCACCTTGAAGTTGCCGACGTACCCCTTCACATCGACAACCTCGCTCAACGTCAACAGCTGTATCCGTGGATGTCGACCGACATCCGTCATCTTAGGACCTAAGATTCAGATAGAGCAGTCCATGGTCGGGAAGGTCTTGTCCAGCTGGGCCATGACCCCGCCCACCGAGGGGTTTTTCTCCACCAGGGTGACGTCGTAGCCGGTGTCGGCCAGGTCGAGCGCGGCCTGGATGCCGGCGATGCCGCCGCCGATGACCAGCGCCCTGGCAGTGAGCGGCAGGGTCTCCTCGAACAGCGGCTCCAGCTGGCGCACCCGGGAAATGGACATGTTGACCAGGGTCTCGGCCTTGCAGGTGGCGTTCTCGCGGTCACCCTGGTGCACCCAGCTGCACTGCTCGCGCAGGTTGGCCATGTCGAGCATGTACGGGTTGACGCCCACCGAGTCGAGCATCTTCTTGAAGGTCGGCTCGTGCAGGCGCGGCGAACAACTGGCGATGACCACCCGGTCGAGATCGTTGTCGAGGATGTCCTGCTTGATCTGCTGCTGCCCCGGCTCGGAACAGGCGTAGACGATGTCCTTGGACACGACCACGCCCTCGGCCCCGGCCACGTCGTCGGCAACCTTTTTGCAGTCCACGGTCTGGGCGATGTTCAGCCCGCAGTGACAGACGTAGACGCCGATGCGGGGGTCTTGTTCAACGGGTTTGGTTGGTTTGGACATTGGGTTCTCCGAAGAGGTTGTTTAGGTAATTAGGCTGTTAGGTTGAAGAGCTGTTGAGCTGGAAGCTGTTGAGCTGTTGAGCAGTTAAGTAGGGTGCGCTGCGCGCACCATGGGTGAGGCAAGACACCCGGTCTGGCGAAGTCCCCCGCCACAGCGCAGGCCCCTTGGCACTCCCACCCCTAAACCGCTAAACAGCTAAAAAAAGCTGTTGAGCTGGAAGCTGTTGAGCTGTTGAGCTTTTAGTAGGGTGCGCTGCGCGCACCATGAGTAAGGCAGGACATTCGAATTTCCAAGGCCCCCGCCACAGCGCAGGCCCTCCGGCACCCCCACCCCTAAACAGCTAAACCGCTAAAAAGCTAACAAGCTGCCCTTATTCCCATTGTATCGTCTGGGCGATCACACTCGCCAGGTCCATGGTCTCGATCTCGAGCTGTTCCCGGCGGAACGGGTCTTCCATGGCGCACTTGAGGTGGATCTGGCACTTGGGGCAGGCCGTGACCAAGAGGTCGCTGCCGGTGGCATGCGCCTGCTCGAGCCGTTTGACCTGCATGGCCTTGCTGTACGAGTCGCAGCCGGTCCAGGCGCAGTTGCCGCAACAGATCGAGGCGTTGCCCGACTCCTTCATCTCGGTGAACTGCACCGGCTTGAGCCGTTTGAGCAGCTTGCGCGGCAGGTCGGTGCGGCCCTCGAGCCGGCCGAGCCGGCAGGAATCCTGGAAGGTGATGGCCCGCTCCAGCGGCTTGAAGCCCACCGCGCCCTTGTCGATCTGCTCCTCGAGGAAATCGTACAGGTGCACCACCGCAAAGCGCGGCTCAAGCCCCATCGCCGCGTAGGTGGTGTGCAGGGTCATGTAGCATTCCGGGCAGGTGGTGATCACCGTGTCGATGCCGAGTTCATGCAGCCGCTCCACGTTCAGCCGGGCGAGCCGCAGGAAGTTTTCGCGGTCGCCGGACCAGAGCAGGTCGTGGCCGCAGCAGCGCTCGTCGGGCAGGAGCCGCGGGGCCACGTCGAAAAAGTTCAACAGGCGCAGGCTGTCCAGGAGGATGCGGTTGGTCTCTACGTCGCTGTGCTTGCCGAAGAAAATGTCGTAGTAGGGCGCGCATCCGCCAAAAAAGAGGGTGGTGGACTCCGGGTCGACGCGGATGCCCTCGGGCAGCCCGGTCCACCGCTTGGGGGTGACCGATTTCGAGGTCATGGAGCGCTGCAGCGAGTGGAAGAAACCGCCGTGCACCTCCTGGCCGGGCAGCTCGGTCTGGCGGTAGAGGTGGCGCAGTTCCTTGATGAACGCCGGGAAATTGACCGCGGACGGGCAGCGTTCGTAACAGATGCCGCAGGTCAGACAACTCCAGGCGTTCTCCTGCACGCCCGGGGCGTGGATGCCGCCGGTGATCACGGCCGAGGCGATGGCGCGCGGTGAGAACGGCTTGCCGACGAGCGCCAGCGGGCAGGCGGACGAGCACTTGCCGCAGTCCTGGCAGGCGTGCACGTCATAGGTGCTGACCAGTCGGCGCAGTTCCTGGCGGCGGGCCTCGGTATCGGGCACGGGTTCGGCCGGTGCGGCCTCGATCCCGGCCGGCGGCAGGGTGCGGATCTCGCTGGCGAAGTCCTGGAAAAAGGCGAGCATCTGCTCGGACTCCTCGGGCAGGAAGGCGGCAAAACGCAGCCGCCGGCTGCCCAACCCCATGATGTCGAGCACCTTGCGCAGGTCCTGGGTGTTGCGCTGGCTGGTGGCCGTGCCGGTGCCGTAGCGGCAGGTACCGGGTTCGCAGCCCACCAGCAGCACGCCGTCCGCGCCCTTGGCAAAGGCCTTGAGCATCATGGCCCGGTCGATGCGGCCGGTGCAGGGCGTGCGCACCATGCGGATCTCCGGCGGGATGGGCCGTCGCTGGTCCTGGAGGGTGAGGAAGGCGGCGTGCGCCCCCCAGTTGCAGAGAAAGAGGATGATGGTGCGGTCGCTGCCGCTGTTCGTGTCATTCATGGACGGTTTCCCGGGTGAGGAGTTCCTCGAGGGCCTGCTCGAGGAAAAGGCGGTTACGGAAGGGGCTGTCGGCGGCGCCGGTGGGACAGACCGAGATGCAGTTGCCGCACCCCTTGCACAGGGCCTCGTCCACCTGGGCATGCCAGCCGCCCACCTCGTTGGCCTGCAGGGTGACGGCGTGGTACACGCAGGCCGAGGTGCAGCGGCCGCAGCCGCGGCAGAGCTTCCGGTCGATGGCCACGGTGAACCCCTTGGACTGGCGCGGTCCACGGGGCATGGCCGCGGCCACCATCACCGCCGCGGCCGTGCCCTTTTTCAGCTTGGACACGTTGATGCCGGCCGGTTCGGCCAGGTACAGGCCGGGCACCGAGGTGGTGCAGGGGTAGGCGAACGGCACTCCGGTGACCGCGCGCTCCTGCAGCACCGGCTCCACCGTACAGCTCGGCAGCCCCTCCTGGTGGGTATAGGCGATGCGGCGGCGGGCCTTTTCACCGAGAATGACCGTGCCGGCGCGCATCACCTGGTGGTGACCGTCGTCGGCCTCGATCAGGATCTGGAAATCGCCCAACGTGCCCTTGATGCCCTTGACGTGCCAGTCCGGGAAGTTGTGGATATTGGCGTGATCGACCAGGTCGGTGAGCGGCTGTTCGGCCGTGCCGAAACGCAGCACCTCGTGGTCGGTCTCCGCCAGGGTGAGCGCGCTGGTCATGGTGGCCTCTGAGTTGCCGATCACCGCGGCGGCGAAGTTGTAGTTGCGGTCGATGGTGTGCAGCGGCTTGAGGGTCAGGGTCCGTTTGATCGAGCGGGTGAGCAGCCCCTTGAACCGCTCCAGGGCCAGTTCCGGATCCGCGGCGACCAGGCGGAGGATTTCGCCGCGCAGGTTGCAGGTCTCGACCATGGAGCGGCTGATGCCGGTGCCGTGAAAGAGCATGCCTTTCAGGCGGGTGCGCTGGTCGGTGCAGGCGCTGCAGACAAAGTTGAGCGGGCAGCAGACGCAGGAGGCGAGCACCAGGCGGGTGATGGCCTTTTCGCGCACCGCGCGGATGATGGCCGAGCCGCCCTCGGTCACGCAGGCCGCATCGAGGGTTTCCACGTGGACGATGTCCGGGTTGGTTTCGACCAGGCCGGCGAGGAAATCGTCCATGCCGGGCAGCCAGCCGAGCGAGTCGTTGCAGCGGCAGGCGAACACGCCGATGCGGATCTCCGGGGACAGGCCGGCGTCCGGGATGGAGTGGGACAGGCCGTGGCCCTTGGTCTTGCGGGTGGCGCCGCCGAGCAGGAGCATGGCCCGGGCCGCGGCGTCGAAGCCGCGCACGACCATGTCGTTGACGTTGGGCCGGGCCGCCTTGGGGCCGTAGGCGCGGATGATGTCATCGCCCTTGATGTTCGGGGCCGCGGCCGGGTCGGCGACGATCACCGCGCCGCACGGCTCGACGATCTCCTCGTGCTCTTGGCAGTGATCGATGGCCTTGAGCGGGCCGCAGGCGGTGACGCACTCCAGGCATTCCGAGCAGACGCCGCACTGCAGGCAGCGGCTCGCCTCGGCCAGCACCTGCTGGGTGTTGAAGCCGAGCGCCACCTCCTGGAAGGACTGCACCCGCTCGGCCGCCTGGCGCTCGGGCATGGCCGTGCGCCGCTGCCGGGGCAGATCCTCGGGGATTTCGCTGAAATCCCGTTCCGGCGGCCGGGACACGGGACGGGTCACCTGCTCGCCGGAAAGATCGCCGTGCATGGTGGCCGCGGCCCGGCGGCCCGCGGCCATGGCCCGCACCACCGAGGAGGGGCCGGAAACCGTGTCGCCGGCGGCGTAGACCCGGGCGAGCGCGGTGCGCTGGTCCGGGTCGGTGTCGATGAAGCCGCGCTCGTTCACGCTGATCCGGCCTGCGAAGCTCTCTTCCTGCCAGCCGCCCACCTGGCCGATGGCCACGAAGGCGCGGTCGAAGTCCAGGGTGAAGGGCTGCGCGCCCTCGGCCTGCACCGGCCAGGCGATGCCGCGTGCGTCCGCCTTGCCGGGCACGGTGGGCAGGCACTCGAGCTGCCGGAACACGCCGTTTTCACCACGAAAGGCCACCACCTGGGTGGCATCGATCAGGCGCACGCCCTCCTCCACGGCCTCACGCACCTCGTCCGGGTCGGCCGGGATGTGCTCGGCATCGAACCAGCTGATAAGACTCACCTCCGCGCCCAGGCGCGCCAGTGTCCGCGCCAGGTCAAAGGCCGAGTTGCCGTCGCCGATCACCGCCATGCGGCCGGGGAGGCTGGTCAGCCCTTCCCACTGGCTGCGGGCAAGGAAGGCGAGGCAACCCTCGACGCCGTCCAGGTCCTCGCCGTCCACGCCCATGCGCCGGTCATGCCAGGTGCCGGTGGACAGGAGCACGCCCTGGAATTCATGGGTGAGCCGGTCCAGGTCCGCGGCCAGGTCGATGGGCGAATGGGTGGCGAAGACCACGCCCATGCGCTCGATCAGGCGGATCTCGCGGTCGAGGATCTGCCGGGGCAACCGGTGCGCGCCGATGCCGTAGCGAAGCAGGCCACCCGGTTCGGCCTCCTTTTCGAACACGGTCACGCCGTAGCCGCGCCGGGCCAGGTCAGCGGCCGCGGCGATGCCGGCCGGCCCGGAACCGACCACGGCGATCCGCTCCGGCCGGGTGGGTTCCGCCGGGGTCGCCGCATCGCCGGCCGCTGCCTCGCGGGATGCGTCCGCCGCCTCGTAGTCGGCCAAAAACCGCTTGATGGCGCGGATGGCCACCGGGTCGTCCACCCCGCCGCGGCGGCAGGCCTCCTCGCAGGGGTGGGTGCAGACCCGGCCGCAGATGCCGGGCAGGACGTTGTCCCGCCGGATCAGGGCCAGGGCCTCGTCGTAGCGGCCCTGGGCGGCCAGGGCGATGTAGCCCTGGGCGTTCACGCCGAGCGGGCAGTTTTCCTGGCAGAGCGGCTGGCGTCGCTTGTCGATCCAGGCCCGGCCGGGCAGGCTGGTGCGGCCCGCATAGTGGAGGGGATGTCCCCCGTCCGCGCAGGTCACCGGGCAGGCGGCGGCGCACTTGCCACAGAGCACGCAGCGGTCCGCGTCGACAAAGGTCTGCTCGCGGTCGATGCGCACGCTGAACCCCTGGGGCGTGTGCTTGATCGAGCTGATCCGCGCCGGCACCAGGGTGCGGATCTGGGCGTTGCGCAGGATGCGGATCAATCCCGGTCGGTGGGCGTAGTTGAAGCTCAGGCCCGAGGGCAGGCGGTACTGTTCGGCGGCCAGCTTCTCGTTCAGGTCCGGGGCGCTGTCGACCAGGGTCACCGGGATGCCCAATTCGCCCAGCTTGTTGGTGGCGGCGATGCCCTCGGGCGTGGCGCCGACAACGATCACCCGGTACAGCCTCTCTTTCTGTCGTGTCATGACGCCAACGCTCCTGTCTGGCCGGCGGCCCGTTTTTCCCGGCCCTTGAGGGTGGAGAGGCCGTAATCGTACCCCTTGGTGAAGGCCTCGATGTTGCGGTCCTCGGTGCCCCTGGGCACGGACTTGCGGACCATGGCCTGGGCCGCCGCGTTCGTCACCGCGCCGGTGATGGCGGTGCAGAAACCGAGCATGATGATGTTGGCCATCATCTTGTTGCCCAGGTTCTCGGCCATGCGCGTGGCCGGGATGGCGAAGTGGTCGCAGACCGCCTGCTCCGGGTTGACCAGGTCCTGGTCCACGAGCAGCATGGAGGCGGGCTCCAGGCTGGAGGCGAACTTGTCGTAGCCGGCCTGACTCATGGCCACGAGGATGTGCGGCCGGTTCACGTAGGGATAGTGGATCGGCACGTCCGAGATGATCACCTGGGCGTTGCAGGCGCCGCCGCGCGACTCCGGCCCGTAGGCCTGGACCAGGGTGGACTCTTTCTTGTCGCCGAGCGAGGCCGCCATGCCGAGAATGCGCCCGGCCAGGATGATGCCCTGGCCGCCGAACCCGGTGACGATGATTTCGGTCTGTTTGGGTGGTTGCGGGGTGGTCATTGGGTGTGTTGTGAGCTTTTGAGCTGGTAGCTGTTGAGCTGATTAGCTTTTAGTTAGGTGCGCTTTGCGCACTATAAAAAGAAGAACAGAACGATGAGGAAAAACTTTCATCTTTTAGTTGAGGGCTCTGGCAATGCTTGCCGGCCAAAAATTCAGCCGGTTTGCTCAGCCCGGTGTTTTGCCGGAACCGCGTACCGTGCGGATCAGGGCGCTCAGCACCTTTTCGGCCTCGACCAGCTTTTCGTCGAAACCACGGTAGGTTTCGGTTTCCAGGTAGCCCAGGCGACGGGCGAGCCCGGCTTGGTAGCGGAGTTCCCGGAGCGAGCCGAAGGCGATATCGAGGAAGCGGAGAAATTCAGCCTCGCTCTCCCGGCTGCAACCCTCGACAATGTTCGACGGTACCGACACCGCCGCCCGGCGCATCTGCGCGGTCAGGCCGTACATTTCGCTCCGGGGAAAGTCCCTGGTGCTGTGGTAGGTGAGTACCGCCACCTCGTCGGCCAGCACAAAGGCCCGCAGTTTGGTATGATCTCGCACAGATATCCCTTGCTTAAAAGCTTGAAAGCTTCCGGATCAACAGCTTTTTTTTAGCTGTTTAGCTGTTTAGCTGTTTAGCTGTTTAGCTGTTTAGCTGTTTAGCTGTT
>CAZMNU010000095.1:0-7094 GCA_964567725.1 uncultured Desulfobulbus sp.
TCCACCGGGCAGTCGTTGGTGGACTGGATGATGGTGCGGGCGTTGACGCCCACGTGTTCGCCCAGGCGGATCGATCCGTTCTTGCAGGACAGCATGACATCGTTGGAGAGCATGGCGTCGTCACCGACCACGATGGATTCGGCCCTCTCGTCACTGCGGCCGTCGAGGATGCAGCCGTCGCTGACCACCACCCGCTCGCCCAGGCGGATGCGGCCGGGCTGGCGCAGGACCACGTTCGCGCCGAACACCACGCCGCGGCCGCAGGCGGCGAACAGCCGTGGCCAGAACAGCTTGCGCAGCAGCAGACCGACCGCGCCGGGCACGGGCGAAAGCCAGGCGCACCACTCGAAATACACCAGCGCGACCCATCCCGGCCGGCCGACGATCACCTCCTGGTAGGTGCGCAGCGGACTGCCGCCGGTGACCGAGGCGTGTGTTTTTTTCATAACCGCTCCTTGTTGAAGGTGTAGCGCCGGCAGACAAACCGTCTGCCGCGGACGATTTCCGCATCCTCCGGCAGCAGCAAGCGCGTCTCCGCTCCCCGGTAGCCGACCAGCACCCGGGGCTGCATGGGGCGACCGGTGGGGAGGTGCAGGCAGACCGCCTGTTTTTTCCCGGCCAACCCCTGCCCTTCGTAAAAACGGATGGTCTCGAGGTACTCCGCAAGTGCCGGAACCGGCCGGACCCACCTTTTGTCCGGGTGTCGACGGTTGTCGAAGACGACGAGCGTCAGCAGCAGAGCGGCACAGACGAGCGGCCAGGGACTGGACAGGGGACGGTCACCGAGCAGCCGGTCCACGGTGGCCACGAGAAAGAGCACCCAGAAGAAGCTGGCCACCACCCGGTGGCAGTCGCTGGTGGTGATGTACTGGGCCAGTTTGACGCTCAGGAAGAACAGCAGGATCGAGGCGAAGACCAGCCCCAGCATGACCGCGGTTTGGAGCAGGTATTCCCGGTCCCGGCGCAGCAGCCAGGCAACGGCCACGATCGCCAGCAGCAGGATGAACCCATACCACATGGGCAGGTGCCGGGTAAAATCAAAAAAGAAAATCTTGTCGAACACGGTCTGCAGGAACTGGACGAGCACCCAGGGCCGCAGCAGATTGGCGAGTTGCACGGTGCTGCCGCTGACCGTGGCAAAATAGGCGAGCGTGGACAGGATGGCAATCGTCAGCAGCACCCGCCTTGTCCGGTTGGCGGTGCAGACAAAGATGAACAGCGATGCCGGCAGGGCCAGGAGCGAGTACGGCCCGGACCAGGGCAGCAGTGCCAGCAGCAAGGCCTGGATCACGAACGAGCGCAGTGTTTGCGGCGGCGGGTAAAAGAGCAGGGCCAGCAGCATGAGCACGCCGGTGTACATCGTATAGATGAGGGTGTTGGCGTAGTAGAGGTGGTTCAGGCCGGTGAGCCCGAGGGCCAGCGGGCCGACCAGCAGCAGCACCCGGTTGCGCACCAGCCCGGAGAAACTGACCGTTGCGACGCTGGCCACGGCCAGAGCGAAACCCGTCCACTGGTAGAACCACGGCTGCCAGCGAACATCCGCCCAGGCCCAGGCCCAGGCGAAGAAATCGGCGACCACGGTCAGGTAGCGCTGGCCAATGTGGCTGACGAAGATGTCACTGAGGGGCCGGGAGTGGCCATAGTAGTGGCTGAACAGGACCGCGTCCTCGACGAACAACCCGGGCCGGGTGAGGGTCGGCCAGGAACGGAGCAGCAGGCAGACCACGAGCAGGGCAACCCCGGCCAGGGCCCAGGCCGGGCGGAAAGGTTCCCGGCCGGGCGGCAGCCCGTCCTTCCAGGCGTTCATGTGCTCACCGGCCGGGACCGACGACCGCGGCAGAACCGCTTGACGAACAGCAGGCGGAGGATGCGGAAGAAGGTCCTGCGGTTGCGGTACTTGCGGTACAGGCTACGGCTGATGTTGCGGTAGTTGACCGGGATCTCGATCACCCGCATGCGCCGGTCGAGGGCCTCGACGATCATCTCCACGGCGAACTCGGCCCCGCGCGCCTGGAGATCGCCCCGCATCTGCCGGTAGGAGGACATCCAGATGGCGCGGAAGGTGCACCCCACGTCCGTGAACCGTCCCTCGAACCGCCACCAGAGCACCTCCAGCAGCTTGGCGAGGAAGACGTTGGCCAGGCGGACCAGTTCCTGCAGGTCGCTGCCCTGCTCGATCAGCTGGCGGGTGGTGCGCGTGCCCACCACCAGGTCGGCCTCGCGGACGTAGGCGAGCAGTTTGTCGATGTCCCGGCCAGGGAAGGCGTAATCCGCCTCGGTGAGGATGACCAGGTCGTGGTCGATGCGGTCCAGGGCGTAGCGCAGTTTTTCGCCGTAAAGGGTCACCCCCGGCGGACAGGTAAGCACCTGCACGCCCAGTTCGGCCGCCTCGGTGGCGATGGTGTTGTCCGCCGGCACCACCAGGTAGATGGCGGCAAGGTCCGCAACCTTACGGTAGCGCTGCAGGGTGAAACGGACCCGCTGCTCGTGCCCCTCGCTGTACACCAGCAGGGCAATGGAGCGGCGCGCGAACAGCACGGCGCGCTCATTGAACTTGGCCTGGAACAGGGAGTCGCGGTCGTTGATGTTCACGTAGTTGGCCCGCACCGGAAAGGCGGTGATCTCTCGCCCCTGTTGGCACATCCGGTCGAGCAGGGTGACGAACTCGACGTAGCCGTCCGCGGACTCGGCAAAGGCGCGCTCGAGTTCGGCGAAGATCTCCGGCGAGAACACAAAGGTGCCCAGGCCGAGCAGGTCGTTGTCCACCTGGCGCGGCTTTTCGATCAGCCGGGTGATGCGGCTGCCGTCGAGCAGCACCGCGTAGTTCTTGCGGATGAGGGCGACATCGTCCACCTCCATCACCCCGCAGGTGGCAAACGCGCCCCGCCGGCCGGGCTGGAGCAGTTCGTGGTGGTTGGAGGCCACGTAGCACTCGTCCGAGAGGATGGTGCAGAACTCGGAGCGGATATGCTCGCGGCCGAGCAGCACCGACCAGGCCAGACCCCGGTCCAGGTCGGTGTTGCGGACGAAATGGATGTCCACCCCGAAGGCGCGGCCGTCGCCAAAATGGTCCTCGATCACCTCGGCGCAGTAGCCGGTGACGATGACGATCTCGCGGATGTCGAGCTGGTCGCGCATCAATTCGACGATGCGCTGCAGGTTGGGGATGCCGTTGATCGGCAGCATGCTCTTGGGCAGGTGGGCCGAGTAGGGCCGCACCCGGGTGCCCAGGCCCGCCGCCGGGATCAGGCCGACCAACCGCTCGGCCATGTCAGCGGCCTCCCCGGTCGAGCGTCAGGGCGTAGCGGGCAAGGTAGTACATGTATTTGATCGTCTCGCTCAGGTGGGACATCTTGGAGACGCCGGTGGCGCGCGGGGCGAAGGTCACGTGCACCTCCGCGAAACGACAACCGGCGCGGGCCAGGCGGGCGGCCACCTCGAGCACATGCTCGAAGCCGTTCTGTTCCATGGGCAGGTCAGCCACCACCTCGCGGCGGAAGGCCTTGGCGCCGGTGTACAGGTCAGTGAGCTGCTGGTGAAAGAGCAGGTTGAACAGGCGGGTGATCACCCGGTTGCCGAACACCTTGAGCCAGCCCATGCGGGTCTGCTGGGGCTCGAGGAAGCGCGAGGCATAGACCACGTCAGCCTGGTCGAGCCGACGCACCATCTCCGGGATGGCCTCGGGCGGGTACTCGCAGTCCGCGTCGATGATGACGATGCGCTCGGCCGTGGCCCGGCGGATGCCGTCGCGGAGTGAGGCGCCGTACCCCTCGTTGGTGGCGTGCTCGATCACCACCGCGCCGGCAAAGGAGTGGAGCAGGCGCAGGCTGCCGTCGGTGGAGCCGTTGTCGATGTAGATCGGCCGCACGGGGAGATCCAGGCTGGTCAGCCGGCGGTGGAAGGCCGGCAGGGCCGCCTCTTCGTTGTACACGGGGACGATGACATCAACAGGGGCTGGGTGCATGGGCGGTCCGGACAGAGGGGGTGGTGCGTATAAAAAAAGCCGGCCCCGAAGCGGAACCGGCTCGTGCTCGTTGCTGCGGGTCGTTCACGACGGGTGCGCAACCAGGGGTCTGCGCCTGGCGAAGCGCGCCAGCAGCAGGCCAAGGCCGAGCGTCCCGCCGATGAGCACCGCCGGGTGCAGGTGGAGCAGACACCAGGCAAGGCCGATGAGCGGATACAGGCAGAGTCGTACCAGGCCGCGCAGCCAGCCATGGGCGGCGATATGCTCGGCGATCGGCGGCGACCAGGTGTAATAGAGTTCGACAAAGCGCTGGCCGAGGCTGTGCGGCAGGAGGATGCGGTCGCGGAACTGGCGCAGCAGCTGTACCTGCGGCTCGAGTTGGGAACCGAAGGCCGCGGTGGCGATGAAGCAGCCGCCCCCACCGCCGCCACCGCCGCCGCTGCTCGCGTAGGGCAGCACCCGGTAGAAGCCGTCGGCGATGATGCGGGCGCCTTCATCGTTGGGATGGAGGCCGTCGGAGGTAAGGGCGGCCCAGTTGGTGGCCAGGGCACTGTACGAATCGACCACGGTCACGCCCATGCTCGCGCCCAGGTCGAAGATCGCCTTGTTGTAGCCGGGGATGTAAGCGTTGATGCCGGGGTCGCGGGTGTTGGGCGGCAGGGTGGAGAGGATCGGCGTGGCCTTGTAGAAGCGCACCGTGTCGATCGCCTTGGCCAGGTTGAACTTGACCGTGGAGAAGGCCACGCCAAAGATGGCGTCGTTGGCGCCTTCGAGGATGAGCACGTACTGCGGCTTGACCTCGAGCATGTAGCCGTTCAGCCGGGACAGGCCGCCGGTGGTCTGTTCGCCGTTGATGCCCTTGTTGACCACCGTGGCCTTGCCGCCGACCATGGCCTGCAGTTGCGCCGGGTACGACGAGGTGACGCCGTAGCCGGCGGTGATGGAGTCGCCCACGCACATGATCACATCAGCGGCGGCGGGGCCGCACAGCGGCAGGAGCAGACAGGAGCAGAGAACAGACAGCAGGAATCGTTTCATATCAGGACCATACGATGAAGAAAAAGCCGGTGGCGGCCGAACGCGGCGACCGCTTGTCTCATTGACCGTGGATTCTCGTGAACACCTGCCGCTTGTCCGTGACAAAGTCGGGCAGGGGTTCGGCCGGGGTCTCGGCTGTGGCTTCGCTCTCCTCCTCCGCCTGGCCGTCAGCCTCGTCCACCACCGTCTCAGGCTGCCAGCCGTCACCGGACCAGACGCTCTGCAGGGTCACGTAGCTCTCCCCACGGTAGCCCTGCCAGGTGACCACCACCGTGTTGGTGTCGGTGATCTCCACGTAGGGGTGGAGGTCCGGGGTGTCGTTGTCCGCATGGACCCGCCGACTCTCCGACCAGGTGCCGTTCTCGAGACGGCTCCAGTAGATGTCGTCGTCCTCGCCGTCGTTGCCGATGAAGACCACAAAGACCCGGCCCCGGTCGTCGACCGTGACAAACGGCGCCCCGCTGGTGGCCGGCAGGGCGGGAAGACGTTCGGCCGCGGACCATTTTCCCTTGGCAAGGGTGGCATGCTGGATGGTCTGGCCATATTCGTCGTAGGTTGCCCAGACCAGGTGACGGGTGCCGTCGGCGGCCCGGTCGATGCAGGGCAGGTAATGGTCACCGTTGTCCCCGGTGACCCGCACCGGTGCGGACCAACTGCCGTTGGCAAAGGTGCTGAAATAGATCCGCTGGTTGTGCCCGTCCGAGGCGGACCAGACCATGTCCCTCGGGCCTTGGGATCCGGTGGCGGCCGCGGCGGCCGGGTGCCCCTGCAACAAGACGCAACAGGCCAGTGCCAGCAGGCGGAGGACCGTCCGCCACGATGTTGTTTTCTGTGTCATACCCATGTCCTTCCGTTAAAAAAATTCATGCCGCCCAATGGCGACCCACCATCGTATCAACCGGCGAAAGCAAAAAGTAGCGATTATAATCCGATCGTGTCAAAAGAAAAGACTCTTTCTTGCCGTTCGTGGGAGTTTTTCCCGGGAAAAACAGCATGGGCCTTGATTCGGCAGCCGTTTTCGTCCGCCGGCTCAGGTGGGCAGGATAAAGCAGTACTTGTCGATCCCGTAGAGCCCCACGAACAGGAAATTATAGAGCGAAAGCAGGTACAGCGAGAGCAGCAGGAGCACCACCCAGGGACGGGTCAGGTGCCGTTCGACGTGGAAAAAAAAGATCGACAGCATACCGACGATGGGCAGGAAATAGCGGCCCTGGGCCTGGAAATCCACGGTCCAGGCGTGGTAGAAGGCCACCGCCATCAGGGCCAGCGCGCAGCCGCCGGTAACGCCCAGCAGGGTGGTCCCGGCCAGGCCGCCGCGCACCACCACGGTCACGCTCACAATGAAGAGGAGCAGCAGACCGACAATGCGGACGTAGTCGTAATAGACAAACGGGGCGTTGATCGAGGTATACCCGTACACCCCGAAAGCGGTACGGAAGGACTTCTCCCCCCAGCGGTCGAGGTGGATGAAGTGCATGAGCGGCTTGCCGCGGTCCTTCATCTGCAGATGGATGTGCTTCTTGTCGAGCGGTGTGCTCGGCTTGTACATGTCGGCGGCGAACTTCTCGCGGGCCTCGAGCAGGCGCGCGCTCTTGTCGAAATCGTTGAGCCAGAGATCGCCGCCGCGCACCCCGGCGAACACGCTCAACCCGATGGCCGCGACCAGGCCGAGGCGGACGAACACCCGCCGGTCGAACACGGTCTGGCCGAACAGGATGCGCCAGACAAAATAGAGAAAGAGGAAGAGGCAGTAGAAGTAGAAATTCAGTTTCAGCAGCAGCAGCAGGCCGAGCAGCAGGCCGAGGCCGGCAAAGCTCAGCCACGCGCGGCCCGGCAGTTCGTCCTGGCCGAGCAACCGGTTGAAGGCGGACGCGGGCGCGGCCATCTGGTAGGCGACCAGGAGGACGATGAACAGCGCGTAGGCCTCGGAGTTGAAGTAACTGAAGATGTACCAGATCTGCGGCGAGAGGAGCAGGGGCACGAGCAGCACCCGGAACTCCCGGCTGTTCACCGCCAGCAGGAGCAGGACGAACAGGAGGGCCACGTTGAAGGCGCGCAGCGACAGGTAGCCGGGCACATGGAAGACCTGGAG
>CAZMNU010000095.1:7194-8744 GCA_964567725.1 uncultured Desulfobulbus sp.
AAGGGAACGAACCGGTACTCCGCGTGCAGGGGCCGGGTGGCGAAAACCAGGGCAAAGACGGTGAGGCAGATGGCGGCGATGATCGCCGCCTCGCCAACGAGGGTGGATGTTTCGGTCAACTCCGGCACACGGTAGAGGAGCCAGGGGTCCTTGGTGGCGGGAATGATGGTGAGTCCCTGGTCGCCGAGGGTCAGTTCACGGATGCCGTCGAGCGGCCGCAGTTGTGCAAGCCCCTCTTGGGTGTCGATGCGGATGGGCGTCAAGCCGTTCTGGGTGATGGTCAGCGAACCGATGCGCACCGCGGTGATCCGTTCGGCCGGATCGATGCGCAGGGCATCGATCCGCTCGAGATTGCCGATGCGGAAAGAGTAGTCGCGGTTCACCGGATCGATCACCTGGGCCGCCATCCGCTCCTCCGACCACTCGCCGCCCGCCTCTTTCCAGTAGATCTTGAAGATGGTGCGCTTGTCGGTGTGCACGTGCAGGTCGACGTGGGCCCGATTCTCGACCAAAAAATGGTAGCAGAGAGAAGCGACCACGGAAAAAAACAGGGCCACCAGCAGGCGGTGCCGGTCGTGCAGGAGCGGGGTGGAGACGTTCATGGCGTGGTGGCCGCAGGGCTGGGTTCGGGGTGGTTTTTTCTTGACCCGGACAGCGCTCCCCGTCTATTAAGCGGCATTTCGCCGCGGGCAGCACCCCGTGCAAGACATTGGAAAAAACACATAATCCTATGCATTCATTACAAAAATTTTTTATCGACTGGCGCCGCGCCCCCTTGTTCGACACCTCGCCGGACTGGCGGCGGCTGTGGCCCTGGCTGGCACTCGGCATCCTGCTCTACCTGGCGGCCCTGGGCCTGCGCTCCTGGGCCAACCTGAGCCAGCCCGGGCTGTACATGGAGGACGCCGGCCACTATTTCAACAGCTATTACGGCGGTCGGCGCCAGCTGGCCTTCATCCTCCAGCACCCGAACGGCTACTACAACATCCTCAACAACCTGGTGGCCTGGCTGGCGGCCAAGGGGGACGTGCGGCTGCAGCCGCTCCTCTACCACCTCTTTTCCCTGGGCATGGGCGTGAGCGTGGCCGTGTGCCTGGCCTGCACCGGGCTGGTGCGCAGCCGGGCCGTGCTCCTGGTCACGCCGCTGGCGCTCGGCCTGTCCGGCATGAACCACATCTTCTACCACGTGTCCCTGACCTTCCAGATGTACAACGTGGTCGTGCTGCTGCTCTGCCTGCTCTTCTTCCCGCCGCCGAGGACCTGGACCGGGACCCTCTGCCTGGCCCTGTTGGCCGCACTGCTCATCTGGTCCGGGCCCTATTCGGTGGTGGCCGTGCCCGCGGCCCTGCTCTGTCTGCTGCTCTTTCCCTGGGACAAAAAGGCGGTACTCTGCTCCTGGATCGTAGTCTGCACCCTGTGGTACACCACCGCGCTCGAGGGCGGGCTGATCCGCTTGCAGAACATCCTCAGTCCGTATGTGCAGGAGGCCGTCCTCTCCACCCTGTTCGGCCGGATCCTGCTCTTCGACGCCCTCAGCGCACCCCTCATCG
>CAZMNU010000096.1:0-1728 GCA_964567725.1 uncultured Desulfobulbus sp.
CGCATGCTGGCGCGGCACAGTGGCCATGGCCCCCACCGCGCGGGTGCCGCAGTCGAACGGGGTCTGGCCCCAGAGGCTGCGCTTGACCCATTGGGCTTCGTCCTCGGTGCAGTCCATGCGGGCGATCTCCAGGGCCAGGTCGATGAACAGGGTCAGCAGCAGGTAGGCGATGATGCATTCCATGGTCGTTTCCTCCGCGGGAAAAGGTTGGTGGTTTCCTGGCTGCCACTGTACACTGCCCGGTCAGACAGATAGCGTCCGACCACTTTTTTTTCGGAGTCGCCCATGAAAAAATACAAGCCCCAGCATGCCCGCCTGTTGTTCATCGACCGCCGCATCCACGAAAAGAGCTACCCCAACTGTAGTTCGCTGGCCGCCGAATACGAAGTCAGCACCAAGACTATTCAACGTGATATCGAATACATGCGCTTTGAACTGAATGCACCGCTGGAGTATTCGGCAAAAGAGCGCGGTTTCTATTACACCGAGGAGCAGTACCAGCTGCCGGCCATGGACATCCGCGAGAGCGACCTGTTCGCCATCTACCTGGCCGACAAGCTGCTGGCCCAGTACGAGGGCACGCCCATCCACGACAGCCTGCGCTCGGTGTTCCGCAAGATCGAGAACGCCCTGCCCGACAGCGCCCCGGCCCGGCCCGGCGGCCAGGACCGGTTCACCGTGTTCCCGCCGTTTGCCACGGTCATCCTGCCCGAGGTGCTGGCCACGGTGTTCGACGGCCTGCGCACCTCCACCCGGCTGGAGATCCTCTACCGCAGTCCGGGCGGCGAGCCGGCCTGGCGCCAGGTCGACCCGTATCACGGCGTGCGTTTCGAGGGCGACTGGTACCTGGTCGGCCACTGTCACCTGCGCGACGCCATCCGCACCTTCAGCCTGGCGCGCATGGCCGAGGTGCGCAAACGGCGCGAGCAATTCACCCTGCCCGACCGGTTCGACTTCCGCCGGCTCACCGGCAGCCATTTCGGCGTGCACTGGGGCCCGGAGGAGACCGAGGTGCACATCCATTTCTCCCGCCAGGCTGCGGACTACGTGCGTGAGCGGCAATGGCACCCCACCCAGGCCATCGACGAGCAGGCGGACGGCTCGCTCATTCTGACGCTCACGGTCAACCACCTGCTCGAACTGCGCCGCTGGATCCTCAGTTGGGGCGATGCGGCCCGGGTGCTGGCGCCCGCCTCGCTGGCCGAGGAGGTGCGCGCCATTGCCCGGCGCATGGCCGACCCGGACCGGCGGGACAGCCCCGTCGACTGGCCGGGCCGGCCTTGAAGCCGGCGGGAAGGTGATTACAGTAGGCCCAGCCGCGCACGCACGCGCACAACCAGCACCAGTCACCACGTGAGGAGGATCATGGCACCGAGAGGCAAAAAGCGGATATTCATCGACGACCTGGGCAAGCGCTGGGGCCGCGACGCGGACCACGTGCTCGACCTGGCCATCGACGGGCAGCTGCCCCTGTGGATCGAGTTCACCGATGTGTTCCTGCAGACCCCGGAAAAATCCAGCACCGGCAAATCCGTGGGCCGGTTGTACGAGCAGGTGGCGGTGCAGCCCCTGCCCCGGGAACTGGTGCAGATGCGCGGCCGCTGCGACCGCATGCTCATCGCCGCGGAACTGGCCTGCCTGACCGGGCGCGGCAAGGAGATGCGCCTGACCAACGCGGCCGGCGAGGACTGGGGCGAGGTGAGCATGGTCGGGCTCAAGCCGACCCGG
>CAZMNU010000096.1:1828-8714 GCA_964567725.1 uncultured Desulfobulbus sp.
CCTGGGCAAAACCGCGGCCGAGCGCATCGCCACGGTGGTGCTGCCCGCGAAATAAGAGAGGCGGCCGGGTGTTTCGGCCGCCGCAGACGGCAGGAGCGGTGCAGCGCCTTCCCTGCCACGGTGACGCCATGAACACGAACACACCCTTCCTGCTCGCCCTGCTGTTTGTTCTTGCGATGCAGACCTCGTGCACCACCACTTACTATAACGGACCGAAGAACGATCACTTCGACGGCACCCGTTTTCACAACCAGGGGAAAATCGTGCACAAGAGCCGCTGGGACCTGCTCCGCTGGTACTGGACCCGTGAGCGCGGCCCCTGGCCCGAGTTCAGTCCGCTCGCGGCCACGGACACGCCGCCCGCGCGGGTGCAGGGCGACGCACTGCGCCTCTCCTACGTGGGCCATGTGAGCGTGCTCCTGCAGACCCGCGGCCTGAACATCCTCCTCGACCCGCACTGGTCCGACCGGGCCAGCCCCTTCACCTGGGCCGGCCCGCGCCGCGTCCACCCGCCGGGCATCGCCTTTGCCGACCTGCCGCCCATCGACCTGGTGCTCATCAGCCACAACCACTACGACCACCTGGATGTGGCCACGGTGGAACAACTGTGGCAACGCGACCGGCCGCGCATCCTCGTGCCGCTGGGCAACGATGCCATCCTCGAAAAGGCCATCCCCGGCATCGCCGTGGAGACCCGCGACTGGGGCGGGCAGATCACGGTCGCCCCGGAGGTGGTGGTGCATTTCGAGCCCATGCACCACTGGTCGGCGCGCAGCCTGTGGGACCGCAACCGCGCCCTGTGGGCCGCCTTTGTCATCGACACGCCCGGCGGGCCGGTCTATTTCGTGGGCGACAGCGGCTACGGCGACGGCGACACCTTCCGCGCGGTGGCCCGCAAGCACGGGCCGCTGCGGCTGGCCATCCTGCCCATCGGCGACTATGACCCGCGCTGGTTCATGCAGGAGGCGCACATGAACCCGGCCGAGGCGGTGCAGGCCTGGGAACACCTGGGCCGGCCACCCACCCTGCCCGTCCATTTCGGCATGTTCCAGCTGGCCGATACGGCCTATGATCAGCCGCTGCGCGACCTGGAGGAAGCCCTGCGGGCCGCGGGCGCACCGGCGGACGGCTTCCGGCCGCTTGCGCCCGGAGGTGTCTGGGAGGTGGAGGTGCTGGCGGAGCGAGCGCCGGACTGAGCGGGGCGGGTCAGGAGGCAGGCGGGGCGGGGACGAGCGGCAAACGCTCGTCGAGCAGGGCGGGAAACAGCCGGCCGAGCACGGCGGCGACAGCCTCCGGTGCGGGCGCGGGCGAGATGGCCGCGGCCATGCTGGTGACCGGGCAGGAAGGGAGGCCGCAGGGCACGATGGAATTGAAGGCGGTCAGGTCCGGGCAGACGTTCAGGCTGAACCCGTGCAGGCTCACCCAGCGGCGCACGCCCACGCCGATGAAGCCGATCTTGCCGCGCTCGCTCCACACCCCGGTCAGCCCGGGCCGGCGCCCGGCCGGCAGGGCGAACTCGGCCAGGGTGCGGATGAGCAGTTCCTCGAGCAGGTGCAGCCACTGGTGCAGGTCGCGGCCGCGCCGCCCCAGAAGGACGATGGGGTAGCCCACCACCTGGCCGGGTCCGTGCCAGGTGATGTCGCCGCCGCGGTTCACGCGCCGCAGTTCGGTGTGCGGGTCGAGCAGGTGGGCCGCATCCCCGCCCCGGCCGATGGTGTACACGGCCGGGTGTTCGAGCAGGAGCAAGGTCTCCGGGGCCGTGCCAACGGCCACGGCCGCGGCCAGCTGCTCCTGCATCTCCAGGGCCGCGGCGTAGTCCATGCGGCCGCAGTGCACCACCTGCACGGCCGCGTTCAGCACAAATGGGCGCGCAGGTAGTTGAGCATGCCGGCGAGCGTGTTCAGCTGGCCGTAGTCCGATTCGGGAATCTCGATCCCGGTCCGTTCGTTCAATCCCACCAGCACCTTCTGAAAGCTGTAGGAATCGATGTCCAGTCCCTCGCGGATGGACTCGTGCACGCCCAGTCCTGCAGGGTCGCTCTCCGGTGCGACTTTCTGCAGTTCCGCGAACATGATGCTCTGCAGTTCCCGATCGGTCATAGGGCCTCCGGCAGGTGCAGGTGACGGGTGAGGGCCTCGAGGAAGAGCGCGCCCTGGTGGCCGTCCGTGGCCCGGTGGTCCGCGGCCAGGGTGGCGGTCACGCAGCGGCGCACGCCGAGCAGGCCGTTTTCGGCCCAGGGCCGCTCACTGATGCGGCCGAACCCGACCAGGGCCACCTGGGGCGGGTAGATGACCCCGTACACGGTGCGTACGCCCCGGTCGCCCAGGCTGGTCACGCTCACCGTGGCATCGGTCAGCTCCGAGGAGCGCAGGTGGCCGCCACGGGTCCGCTCGATCAGGTCGGCCAGGCGCTGCATCACCTCGTCCACGCCCAACTGGTCCACGTGGTGCACGGCCGGCGCGATCAGCCCGCCCTGGCGCAGGGCCACGGCAAAGCCGATGTGGATGTCCTGGCGCACCTCCAGCTGGTCGTTCTGCCAGAAGCCGTTCAGCTCGGGCACCTCGCGCAGGGCCAGGGCCGTCGCCTTGACCAAGAGGGCCACCGGCAGGATGCGCTCGCGCATGCTGCGCTTGCGGTTCTCCTCCTTGAGCCACTGCAGGGGCTTGCCCAGGTCGATCTCGGTTTCCAGGTAGTAGTGGGGAATCTCCCGGTTGGACCGGCTCACCGCCGCGGCAATGGCCTTGCGCATGGCGGCCGCGGCCGCATTCGGCGCGGGTGTTGCGGCCACCGGTTCAGCCGGCGATTCGGCCGGTTTGCTCGGTGTGGATACGGGTGCAGCCGGTTCCTCCGGGCCCGGCAGCCTGCCCGCAGCCCGGGCCGCAGCCTCCACGTCGCCCCGGCCGATGGCCCCGTGCGGGCCGGTGCCCGTGACCGTGGCCAGGTCGATGCCCAGTTCGCGGGCCAGCTGCCGGGCCGAGGGCGAACTGGCGATGCGACTGGCTGCGGCCGGCTGTGCGGGCGGTTTCGCTGCGGATTCGGCTGCGGCCGGCGCTGCGGTCGACACTTCGGCGGGCGGCGGCTGTTCCGCGCCGGTCTGCGGCGCAGCGGCCGCGACCGGGATATCTCCCTCCCCGGCCGCGCCGTTGTCCATGGTGGCCAGGATCGTGCCCACCGGCACGGTCTGGCCGGGCTGGACGAGCAGCTCGCCCATCACCCCATCTTCGAAGATCTCCACCTCGAACAGCCCCTTCTGGGTCTCGACCATGGCGACGATGTCGCCGCGCCGCACCCGCTGTCCCGGCACCACCAGCCACTCGACCAGCTTGCCGGTCTCCATGTCCGCGCCCAGGCTGGGCATGCGAAATTCACCCATTGTGCACCATCCTCCGTGCTGTCGCGACAATGCCGTCCACGCCCGGCAGGGCCGCCTGTTCCATGTGTCGGGCGTAGGGGATGGGCACCTCGGCGGTGCACAACCGTTCCACCGGCAGGTCCAGCTCGTAGAAGGCCCGTTCCATGATGCGGGCCGCGATCTCGGCGGACAGGCTGCCGCTGCGCCAGCCCTCGTCGACAATCATCGCCCGGTGGGTGCGCGCCACCGATTCCAGGTAGACCGCGTCGTCCAGGGGCCGCAGGGTGCGCAGGTCGATCACCTCGCAGTCGATGCCCTCCAGGGCGAGCACACCCGCCGCCTCCAGGCATTTGTACAGGCTGGCGCCGTAGGTGACAAGGGTCAGGTCGCGGCCCGGCCGGCGGATGCGGGCCGTGTCGATGTCAACCGGGCCGGCATCAGCAGCCAGTTCGCCCTCCATGTTGTAGAGGGTGTTGTTCTCGCAGATGAGCACCGGGTCCGGGTCCTCGAGCGCGGTCCAGAGCATGCCCCGGGCGTCCTCGATGGTGGCCGGGGCCAGCACCCGCAGGCCCGGGATGTGCGCGAACCAGCCCTCGAACGAGTGGGCGTGCTGGGCGGCCAGCTGCTTGCCCGCGCCGGTGGCCATGCGGATGACCAGCGGCACGTTGCACTGGCCGCCGGACATGTGCAGCAGGGTGGCCGCGGTGTTGACGATCTGGTCGAGCGCCAGCAGGCAGAAGTTGACGGTCATCACCTCGACGATGGGCCGCATGCCGCCCAGCGCCGCGCCGATGCCCGCGCCCACGAAGCCGGACTCGCACAGGGGCGTGTCGCGGATGCGCTCCGGCCCGAATTCGTCCAGGAGCCCCTTGCTCACCGCGTAGCAGCCGCCGTAGTGGCCCACGTCCTCGCCCATGAGAAACACCCGGGCATCCCGCTGCAGGGCCTCGCGGATCGCCTCTTTCACGGCCTCGCGGTAGGTGATTGTGCGCACTTTTTTCTCGCCGTTCATGACGCCCTCCGTTCGCTGACCACAAAGCGGGTGAGTTCCTCCACCGGCTCCCAGGTGCCGGCCTCGGCAAAGGCCACCGCCGCCTCGACCTCGGCCGTGACCTCGGCCTCGAGCGCGGCCCGGCCGGCCGTGTCCAGCAGCCCGGCCTCGGTCATGCGGCCGGCGAGCAGCTCGATCGGGTCGCGCCTGCGCCACTCGGCCACCTCGTCCTTGGTGCGGTAGAGTTCGCTGTCGAACATGGAGTGCGGCCGGAACCGGTAGGTGCGGCATTCGAGCAGGAAGGGGCCGTCCCCGGCGCGGATGCGGGCCACCGCTGCTTGAGTCGCCGCTTCCACGGCCTGCACGTCCATGCCGTCCACCGCGGCCGCAGCCATGTTGTAGGCCGCGCCCTTGGCGGCGATGTCCTGGCTGGACTGGGTGTAGCGCAGGGCCGTGCCCATGGCGTAGAGGTTGTTCTCGCAGACGAACAGCACCGGCAGCTGCCAGAGCGCGGCCAGATTGAGCGCCTCGTGGAAGTCACCCTCGGCCACGGCGCCGTCACCGAAAAAGCAGGCGGTCACATTGGCCCGCCCCTGCATGCGGTCGGCCAGGGCCAGACCCACGGCCAGCGGCAGGCCGCCGGCAACAATGGCGTTGCCGCCGTAGAAGCGCAGGCCTGAGTCGAACAGGTGCATGGACCCGCCCCGGCCGCGGCAGCAGCCCTCCACCTTGCCGTACATCTCGGCCATGATCGCCCCGGCGTTCATGCCGCGGGCGAGCGCCTGGCCGTGCTCGCGGTAGGTGGCCACCACCGCGTCGTCCGGGGTGAGGGCCGCCATCACGCCCACGGCCACCGCCTCCTCGCCGATGTACAGGTGGAGAAAGCCGCGGATCTTCTCCGCGGTGTAGAGTTCCGCCGACTTCTCCTCGAAGCGGCGAATGAGCAGCATCTGCCTGAGCTGTTGGACCAGGTGGTCCCGGTTTTCCGGTGTCATGTGGGTTCGCTCCCTTCCAGGGTGGAGGTGTCGCCGATGGGCAACCCCAGTTCCCGGGCCTTGAGCAGGCGGCGCATGATCTTGCCGCTGCGGGTTTTGGGCAGGTTGTCGATGAAGTCGATCTCGCGCGGGGCCACGGCCGAGCCGAGCCGGGTGCGGCCGAAGCCGATCAGCTCCTGGCGGAGCGTTTCGCCGGCCTCGTGGCCAGGTTTGAGCACGACAAAGGCCTTGACCAGCTCGCCGATCATGGCGTCCGGCTTGCCGATCACCCCGGCCTCTGCCACGGCCGGGTGTTCCATGAGGCTGCTTTCCACCTCGAACGGGCCGACCATGTGGCCCGCGGTCTTGATGATGTCGTCGGCCCGGCCCACGAACCAGTAGTAGCCGTCCGCGTCGCGCCGGGCCAGGTCGCCGGTCAGGTACCAGGGCGGGCTGAAGCATTTCTGATAGCGCGCCTCGTCGTGCAGGTAGGCGCGAAACATGGACGGCCAGCCGCTCTTCAGGGCCAGCTCGCCCTGGACCTCGTCCCCCTCGACCCGCACCGAGCCGTCCGCCAGCCGGGTGACGATGGCCGCCTCGATGCCCGGCAGGGGCAGTCCCATGGAGCCGGGGCGGATATCCAGGGCCGCGTAGTTGGCGATCATGATGCCGCCGGTCTCGGTCTGCCACCAGTTGTCGTGGATGGGCAGGCCGAGCACGCGCTCGCCCCAGACCACGGCCTCCGGGTTGAGCGGTTCACCCACGCTGTGCACCAGCCGCAGGGCGGACAGGTCGTACCGCCGGCGCTGCTCCTCGGGTGCGCGCATGAGCATGCGGATGGCCGTGGGCGCGGTGTACCAGACCGTGACCCGCTGATCCTGGAGGATTTGGTACCAGCGCTCGGCGTCGAAGTCCGCCTCGTCGACAATGGTGGTCACCCCGTGCACCAGCGGCGCGATGATGCCGTAGCTGGTGCCGGTCACCCAGCCCGGGTCGGCGGTGCACCAGAAGACATCCTCCAGGTGCAGGTCGAGTACGTAGCGGCCGGTGAGGAAATGGGTGAGCACGGCCTGGTGCACGTGCAGCGCGCCCTTGGGCAGGCCGGTGGTGCCGCTGGTGAAGTGGAGGATGGCCGGGTCCTCGGGATCGGTGGGCGGGATGGCGAACTCGGGCGCGGCCGCGGCCATGAGGCGGGGCAGCGAGCGCACGCGCTCGTTGACGTGGGTGTCCGCGTCGACCAGGAGGATGTGATCCAGTTCGGGCAGTGTGTCGATCAGTGCCTTGATCTTGCGCTCGTACTGGCGGGTGGTGGTCACGAGTACGCGCGCGTTGCCGCGCCCCAGCCGCTGGCTGATGGGCTCCGGGCCGAAGGCCGCGAACAGCGGGCAGAATACGGCCCGAAATTTGAGCGTGCCGAAGAACACCGCGTACAACTCCAGGCTGCGGCCGGCCAGCCAGAACACCCGTTCGCCCGGGGCCAGGCCCAGGGAGTGCAGCAGGTTGGCGAAGCGATTGCTCTCTTCCTTGAGGGCCGCGTAGGTGAGGTCACGGACCGTATCGTCACGGCCG
>CAZMNU010000097.1:0-3923 GCA_964567725.1 uncultured Desulfobulbus sp.
GCTGAACCTGCTCGGCAAGAAAAAGGTGATGATCGGCGCGGCCCTGGCCACGCGCCCCCAGATGCTGCTGCTCGACGAACCCATGGCCGGCTCCAATGCCCACGAGATCCGCGACCTGATGGAGCTGATCAGGAAGATCAACGAGGAGATGGGCATCACCATCATCATCATCGAACACTTCATGAAGGTGCTCACCGAACTCACCACCACGCTGCTGATCATCGATGCGGGTACCCGCATCGCCGAAGGCGACCCGGCCGAGGTGATCCGCGACCCCCGCGTCATCGAATGCTATCTGGGCGAGGAATATGCTGAAAATAACTGACCTGAATGCCTACTACGGCCAGTTTCACGTGCTCCATGACGTCTCCTGCGAGGTGCGCGAGGGCGAGGTGGTGGTCATGCTCGGTCCCAACGGGCACGGCAAGAGCACCCTGCTCAAGGCGGTGTGCGGTCTGCTTGACCGGGTGGACGGCGCCATCACCTACAAGGACCGGGACATCACCGGCTGGTCCACCGAGCAGCTGGTCAACCAGGGGGTCATCTACATCGCCGAGACGCGAGAGCTGTTCGGCGACATGACCGTGCTGGAAAACCTGCGCCTGGGCGCCTATGCGCGCAATGCGCGCCGGATGGAAAAGCGCAACCTGGCCCGGGTGTTCGAGCTGTTCCCGCGCCTGCAGGAGCGCAAGAAGCAGCTCGCCGCCACCATGAGCGGCGGTGAGGCGCGCATGCTGGCCATCGCCAGGGGGCTCATGTCCAACGCCGACTTCCTGTGCATCGACGAACCCTCGCTCGGGCTGCAGCCCAACCTGCGCACCGAGGTGTTTCACATTATCAAGGAGATCAACCGCCAGGGCAAAACCATCCTGCTCGTGGAGCAGAACATTCCCCAGATCGCCGACCTGGCCGACCGGGTGTACGTCCTCGAGGAGGGCAGCATCACCTTCCAGGGATCGGCCGAGGAGGCGGATTCGGACGAACGGCTGCGCGAGATCTTCCTCGGCATGTAGGTTCGCCGCCGGGCACCAGGAGAAGGGACAACATCATGTATATCGAAGAATATCTGGATGTGTGCATCAGCGGCCTGACCAACGGCTCGGTCTACGCCATGATGGCGGTGGGCCTGACCCTGGTCTACGGCGTGAGCCGGGCCTTCAACTTCGCCTACGGCTCGTTCTACAGCCTGGGCGGCTACTTCGCCTGGGTGCTCATGGTGCAGCTGGGCCTCGGCGGCGGCTATTTCACCGTGGTCCTGCTGGCCCTGCCGTTTCTCATGGGCTTTGGCTTCCTCACCGAAAAGGCCATCGTCGCGCCCCTGCGCAAGCGGTCGGACTGGGAGGTGAAGGTGATGATGATCACCCTGGGGCTGGCCCTGTTCCTGGACAACGGCTACCAGGTGGTGTTCGGCCCGGGGATGAAATCCCTGCCGCCGATCATGACCGGCGCCCTCGAACTGGGCCCGGTCTACCTGACCTACCAGGACGCCATGATCTTCGTGCTGGCCATCAGCGGCATCCTCGCTTTCTGGTGGGTGCTCAACAACACCCGCACCGGCATGGCCGTGCGCGCGGTGGCCCAGAACCCGGTGGGCGCCAAGATCGTCGGCATTCCCAAGAACCGCATCTTCGCCGCCACCTTCGGCCTGTCCACGGTGATGGTCGGCCTCGGCGGCATCCTGCTGGCCCAGAAATACTTCATTTCGCCCATGGGCGGCTGGGACATCCTGGTCAAATCATGGGTGATCACCGCCTTCGGGGGCATGGGCTCCACCCGCGGCGGCCTGCTGGCGGCCTTCATCCTCGGTATGCTCGAGGCCTTCGTGGGCTACTGGTTCGGCATGACCTGGGTGCTGTTCGCCCTGTTCGGCGTGCTGCTGGTCACCCTGGCCATCCGGCCCCAGGGGCTGATGGGCAAATGGGGATGACGACCGCACCATGGCGTCCGGCGGCCGGAACGGCCGGACCTCTGACACCTCATCTCGGCGGGAGCGACTGATATGAACTGGAAACGCATGGGCGCCCTCATGGCGATCATCTACGGCATCATGGCGCTGCTGCCCCTGTTCGTGGGCGGGACCGACCACCTGATGCACATCCTCATCATGTGCCTGATCTGGGCCGTTGTGGCCTCCTGCTGGGACCTGATCATGGGCTTTGCCGGCATCTTCTCCTTCGGCCAGGTGGCCTTCTTCGTGATCGGCGCCTACGCCTCGGCCATTCTCGCCAGGACCTTCGCCATCCATCCGCTCGGGGCCATGCTGCTGGCCGGCGGCGTCACGGCGGTCATCGGCGTGCTCGTGGCCCTGCCCTGTCTGCGCCTCAAGGGCGCCTACGTGGCCCTGGTCACCTTTGCCGTGCACATGATCCTCGAACCGTTTCTGAAAAGCGACATGGGGCGGGCCCTCGGCACGGGCGGTTCGCGGGGCATTCTCACCATCCCGCCCATGGAACTCTTCGGCATCAGCTTCGCGGCCGGCAACAAGGTGGCCGTGTTCTACGCCGCCCTGGTGCTGGCGGTGGTCTGCTCGCTGATCATCCTGCTGGTCATCCGCTCCTCCTGGGGGACCGCCTTCCTCGCCCTCAAGGATTCGGCCGGCTTCGCCGCCAGCCTGGGGGTGAGCGCCTTCAAGTACAAGCTGGCCGTGTTCGCCCTGACCAGTTTCCTCACCGGCCTGGCGGGCGGGTTCTACGCCCATTACATCGGCATGCTGTCCACCCGCATGCTCGGCATCGACCTGTTCGTGATGCTCATGATCATGCTGGTGCTCGGCGGCATCGGCCAGTTTCCCGGCGCCATTCTCGGCGCCATCCTGACCGTGGCCTGCAACGAGGCGCTGGCCCCGCTGGGCACCTACCGGCCCATGGTGCTCGGCGCCCTGGTGGTGGTGCTCGTGCTGGCCCTTCCCGACGGCATTATCGGTCTGTTGCGCAACCTTGTCCCCGGTCGCTTCGCGGCCGCTCCGGCCCCGGCCGGACCGGCGACCGCGGGTCCCGGCCAGCAGGGTTGAAACGAAAACCCAAGTCAAAGGAGTGTATCGTGAAAAGAATCATCCCGATCGTTCTGTTGCTGACCGCAGTCCTCATCCTGCCCGGCACCGCCCGTGCAGGCGAGGTGATCAAGGTCGGCGTGCCCCTGGCCATGACCGGTCCCTACGCCGACACCGGCGAGAACTACTGGCGGGGCATCAGGATGGCCATCGACGAGATCAACAAGGAGGGCGGCCTGCTCGGCAAACAGCTGGAGCCGATCCGCTTCGACACCCAGGAGTTCTCGCCGGAACGCGTGATCCAGGGCGCCGACTACCTGGTGGGCAAGGAAAAGGTCGACTCGGTGCACGCCGGCTGGGCCGGCTGGGGCCAGGACGTGCGCGCCTACGGCAAGTACACCGCCCCGTTCTTCGCCGATGACGGCTCGCAGGCGGCGGTGGACGTGTTCAAGCAGAACCCGGAACAGTACAGCAACATCTTCCAGCTGACCGACACCGATGTCAACCAGGCGACCAGCATGTTCAACGTGCTCATGGCCCTGCCCTATGAATACCCCAACAAAAAAGTGGTCATCATCAACGCGGATGACGGCTGGGGCACCGGTGTGGGCGACACCCTGGAGACCCGCTTCAAGGACGCCGGCTGGGATGTGGCCCTGCGCCAGACCGTGCCCTACGGCACCCGCGAATGGGGCCCGATCCTCACCCGCATCCGTCGCCTCAAGCCGGCCATCATCCACGTGGAGATCGTCAGCGCGCCCGAGGTGATCACCTTCTTCCGCCAGTTCATGAACGCGCCCACCAACTCCATCCTCAGCTACGGCTACTCCATCGTGCCGCGGGAGGTGGTGGAAACCATGGGCAAGGAGGCGGACGGCCTGATCGGCGAGGTGCCCACCGCCATGCCCACCCCCGAGGCGCCGACCCCCGAGGC
>CAZMNU010000097.1:4023-8656 GCA_964567725.1 uncultured Desulfobulbus sp.
GCCTACAGCGGCGTCAAGGCCTGGGCTGCGGCCGTTGAGGCCGTGGGTGACGCGAAGGATCACGCCGCGGTGAACGAGCACATCGCCACCAAGGGCTACAAGGGCGAGACCGGCTGGTGGAAGTGGGATGCGGAGCACGTCATGCGCGGCGGCGGCGACGTGCCGTTCGGCCACTACCAGATCCAGAACGGCGAGATGGTGACCATCTTCACCGACCCACCGGCCAAGCCGTATAAAACCTTCAAATTCATCAAACCGCGCTGGATCAGGTAAGGCGCATCAAACCCGGCCGGCGGCGCGCCAGGGCGCGTTGCCGGCCGGTCTGACCGGACCCACCGGACAACAGGGAAGGCTGGACCATCGTATGGAACGGATACGCATCATCACCCATTTCGACCTGTGCACGGGCTGCGGGATCTGCCAGCTGGCCTGCTCGGAGCGGCTGCTCGGCGGCTACAACCCCCACCGGGCCCTGCTGCAGATCGAGCACCGCTGTGAAAATCTCTATCATTTTCCCACGGTGTGCAACCAGTGCGACAACGCCTACTGCGCCCGGGTCTGCCCGGTGGGGGCCATCGGTCGCGACCCGGCCACCGGCGCCCTGGTGGTGGACCGGGACAGGTGCATCGCCTGCAACCTGTGTCACCGCTACTGTCCGCTGCACATCGTGGGCGTGGATGCGGAGCTGAAGAAATCGGTCAAGTGCGACCTGTGCGGCGGTGCGCCGGCCTGTGTGGCCGCCTGCCCCACCGGTGCGCTGGAAACGGTGCGCATCGGCGTTCCGGCACCGGCGGGGGAGGACGAGTGATGGCGAGCAGTCTGATGGGCCAACTGCTGTGGGTGGACCTGAGCGCGCAGACGAGCCGGGTGATCGCCGTCCCGGACTGGCTGGAAGCGACCTTTGTAGGCGGCAAGGGGTTCGGCGCCAGGCTGCTGGCCGACCTGACCCCGGCCGGGGTGGATCCGCTGTCGCCCGAGTGCCCGCTCATGTTCCTCACCGGGCCGCTCACGGCCACGGCAGCGCCCTCCCTGCGGGCCTGCGTGGTCACCAAGTCGCCGCTCACCTCGACCTTCCTGGACAGCTACTTCGGCGGCCGTTTCGGACCGGAGATCAAGTACGCCGGCTATGACGGGATCATTGTCACCGGGCGGGCCGAGGAACCGGTCTACCTGTGGATTGACGACGACACCGTCACCATCCGGCCGGCCGGGTCCATCTGGGGCCAGGGTTCGCTGGCGGCCAACGAGGCCATCAAGAAGGCCCTGAACGCACCACAGGCCATGGTGGTGACCATCGGCCAGGGCGGCGAAAACCGGCTGCCGTTTGCCCTGATCAACTGCGAGTACAACCGCCAGGCCGGTCGCGGCGGGGCGGGGGCGGTCATGGGCGCCAAGAATCTCAAGGGCATCGCCGTGCAGGGGTCGCGCACCGTGCGTGTGCACGACCTGGAAGCCTTCCGGGCCGCCTGCCGGGAGGCCCGTGCGGCCATCGCCGCCAATGCCGAGTGCCGCGCCCTGACCGAGGGCGGCACCAGTTCCAGCGTGGAATGGGCGTCGGAGATGGGCGTGCTGCCGGTGCGCAACCACATGGACCAGGTGGATCCGCTGGCCGACCGGCTGGGCGACCTGGCCCAGCACAAGCACCTGTTCCTCGGCAAGGCCGCCTGTTTCGGCTGCCCGATCCGCTGCAGCCAGATGGGCGTGATCCGCACCGGCACATACGCCCACCAGGTCACGGACATCGTCGAGTACGAATCCGCGGCCCTGATGGGTGCCAACCTGGGCATCCACGACGTGCGCGCGGTGGCCCACCTGGTCAAGCTGTGCGACACCTACGGCATCGACTCGATGAGCGCCGCCGGGGTGATCGGCTTCGCCTTCGAGGCCGCCCTGAACGGGGTGATCCAGGCGCCGGCCGGGGTGGTGCTGGATTTCGGCAGCGTGGCCGGGGCCGAATACCTGCTGCACGCCATGGTCCGCCAGGACGATGCACTCGGCCGCCTGCTCGGCCAGGGGGTCAGGCGCGCCAGCGAAATCCTCGGCCGCGGCACGGACCGTTACGCCATGCACGTCAAGGGGCTGGAAAGCCCGGCCTGGGGACCGCGCGGCACCCCCGGCATGGGGCTGGCCTACATGACCGCCGACCGGGGCGGCTGCCACCAGCGTGGCTTCATGATCGCCTACGAAGTGGGCGGCCGCAAATACCGGGGCCGGCCGGTGACGGCCCATTCGCTGGAAGGCAAGGCGGAGATGCTCAAGGGCGAGCAGGACTACCTGGCCGGCACCGACGCCCTGGTCAAGTGCGATTTCGGCGCCTTCGCCGTGCCGGCCGAGGTGTACGCCCGCCTGCTCCAGGCCGCCACCGGTCGGGAGGCGGGCGCCGATTTCTTCCATGTACTCGGTGAGCGCATCTGGAACCAGACGCGGCTGTTCAACCTGCGCGAGGGGCTGCGCGCCGAGGACGACCGGCTGCCCCGCCGCGTGGTCGAAGAACCGCTGCCCGGCGGTCCGCACAAGGGGCAACGCATCAGCGAGGCGGACATGGCCCGCCTCAAGGCCGACTATTACCACATCCGGGGCTGGGACCGGCAGGGCCGACCCACCCCGCAAACCCTGGCGCGCCTGGGACTCGACGCAGTACCCACGTTCGAATTGCCAAACAGTGAGAAGGAGTGACCATGTCTCGAAAGAATTATGATTTCATCATCATCGGCGGCGGTTCCGCCGGCAGTGTCCTGGCCAACCGGCTGAGCACCAACCCGGACCACCGGGTTCTCGTGCTCGAGGCCGGGCTGCCCGACTACAGGATGGATTTCCGCCTCCACATGCCCGCCGCCCTGACCTATCCACTGGCCGGTCGCACCTACAACTGGTGGTACGAATCCGAGCCCGAGCCGTGGATGCACAACCGCCGCGTCTACCAGCCGCGGGGCAAGGTGCTCGGCGGGTCGAGCACCATCAACGGCATGATCTACATCCGCAGCAATCCCCTGGACTACGAGAAGTGGGCCGGGGAACCGGGGCTCGAGCAGTGGGATTTCGCCCACTGCCTGCCGTATTTCCAGCGGTACGAGACCCGGCTCAAGGGCGCGGACGCCTACCATGGTTTCTCCGGCCCGCTTTACCTCACCACGGCCAAATGCGCCAATCCCCTGTTCGACGCCTTTTTCCAGGCGGTGCAGCAGGCCGGCTACCCGCTGACCGAGGATGTGAACGGGTTCCAGCAGGAAGGGTTCGGTTCCTTTGACCGCACCTGCTACCGCGGCCGCCGCTGGAACGCGGCGCGGGCCTACGTCCATCCGGTCAAGAACCGGGAGAACCTGGACGTCGTCTGTCGCGCCCACGCCACGCGCATCCTTTTCGAGGGCGATCGGGCCGTGGGCGTGGAGTACAGGCGGGGCAAGAAACAGGTCACGGCCACCGGCGGCGAGATCATCTGCTGCGGCGGCGCCATCAACTCGCCGTCCCTGCTGCAGCTCTCCGGCATCGGCAACGGCGAGGCGCTTAAAGGGCTGGGGCTCCCGGTGGTGCGGGATCTGCCCGGGGTGGGGGAAAACCTGCAGGATCACCTGGAGGTCTACGTCCAGTACGCCTGCAAGCAGCCGGTCAGTCTCTTCCCGTACCTCAAGTGGTGGCGTCAGCCCAAGGTGGGGCTCGACTGGCTGTTCGGGCGCAAGGGTATCGGCGCCACCAACCACTTCGAGGCCGGCGGTTTCATCCGCTCCAACGACCAGGTGGCCTACCCCAACCTGCAGTACCATTTCCTGCCCATCGCCATCCGCTACGACGGCTCGTCGCCCCAGGGCGGGCACGGTTACCAGGTGCACGTGGGTCCCATGAATACCGACGTGCGCGGCACGGTGCACATCCACAGCGCCGACCCCTTTGTCTACCCCAAGGTACAGTTCAACTACCTGTCCACCGAGCAGGAGCGAAAGGACTGGGTGGACGCCATCCGCCTCACCCGCGGGATCATGACCCAGCCGGCCTTCGAAGCCTATCGCGGCGCGGAACTGGCCCCGGGCGACCATGTGCAGACGGACGAGGAAATCATCGATTTCATCGGCCGCGAAGGCGAATCCGCCTATCATCCGAGCTGCACCTGCAAGATGGGCACCGACCCCATGGCGGTGGTGGATGCCGAACTCAGGGTGCACGGGGTGCGCAACCTGCGGGTGGTGGACGCGTCCGTCATGCCTTACATCACCAACGGCAACATTTACGCGCCGGTGATGATGATCGCCGAGAAGGCGGCGGACATGATCCTCGGCAACACGCCGCTGGCCCCGTCCGCGGCCCCGTACTACACGCACGGCAAGGACGCGGCCTGAACTCCGGACCGGCCGGACCGGGAAAGAGAGACACCGGCGGACCATGCACACGGCCGGGAGGGACACCCCCTCCCGGCCGTTTGTGCGTGCAGCGGCTCGAGTGCAGCCGCAGGGCGAGGTCGAGATTGTGACCGGCCGGTGAAGAGCTGTGGCGTGGAAACGGTTGCCCGACAAGTGTTGTAGCGGTTTTGTCCGGTTTCCCGGGGGAACGGGCGGCGGCCCGAGGCAGGGTGGAGGGATCAGGGCGGAGGTGGGGGATCGTGGCTACCGGCAGGAATTGCCGGGCGGCAACAGCCTTTTAA
>CAZMNU010000098.1:0-5585 GCA_964567725.1 uncultured Desulfobulbus sp.
TCGGTGTTCGTCGCCCAGCGGCTGGACCGTCCGGGCCTGATCCTCTTGCCGCTGGTCGCCCTCGCCCTGCTCCTGCTCGTCCTCTTTCTGCTCTGGCAGCGGACCTGGGTGCGCGTTCTGCTGCGGCTCAGCCGGCTCGACCGGTTCGCGCCGGTGGTCCGCATCACCGAAAAATTCTTCGTCACCTTTGCCCGTTACGGTTCGGATCGGCGGGTGGTGGCGCGGGTGATGGCCATCTCCTTCCTGTTCCAGTTCCTGCTCATCCTTGCCGTCTACCTGATGGCCCTGGCCCTGCACGCCCCGGTACACTGGCTCTATTTCGGCGCGTTCGTGCCGCTCATCACCCTGATGGAGGCGGTACCGGTGTCGGTCTACGGCATCGGCATCCGCGACATGGGCTACGTGTTCTTCTTCGGCATGGCCGGGATGAGCGATGTCCAGACCCGGTCGCTGGCACTCCTGTTTCTCGCCGTGACCTTTGTCTATTCCCTGATCGGCGGCCTGCTCTACCTCGGCCGGGTGTACAGCGCCTGGCAAGCGGCCGAGCAAGGGCGAGCCTGAGCCCTCGCCCCGATCGTACTTTCGCTTGCAGGATTGTCGTTCTCGTAAAAAGCCACGAGAACGACGTCTCTTGCTTTGTAACAGGCTGTTTTTAGATACGTGTTGTTGCGGATTTTACTTTTTACGGTGCCTTAGGATTGACATGCATCACCTTGACTGGCAACGCTACGCTGCCCACACCCTGCTGGCCCTGGGGGTTTCCGGCCTGCTGCTCGCCCTGTTGGCCCGGTTCAGCCTCGCCTCGGCAGACACCAGCCTGCTGCCGCGCATGGTGGAGATCGTCACCGCCATTTCCGCCACCAGCCTGCTCCTCTACCTGGCGGCCATCGGGGCACGGACCGTGTTCCAGGCGCTCCGCTACCGCCTCATCCTGGGCGCCACCGAGGATTCGGTCCCGGGGTTTTTTCACCTGCTGCTGGTGACCGCGAGCCGCAACATGTTCGTTGACATGCTCCCCGCCCGCCTGGGCGAACTGAGCTACGTGGCCATGCTCAACCGAGGCTACCGGGTGGGGTTGCCCGCCTGCCTGTCGTCGCTGGCCATCAGTTTTGCCTTTGACCTGGCCGCGCTCGGCCTGATCATCGCCGCCATCGTCGTCCACCAGCTCTTTTCCTCAGGGCTGGAGCCCTGGGTGATCGGCACCCTGGTCATGGTCGGGCTGGTGTTTGCCGTCCTGCTGGTGCTGCTCTTTCCCGGGCTGCGCTGGATGACTCGGCTGATCGAGACCCTGGCCGCGAGGTTGCCGGGTGCGGCCGGCCGTCTGACCGCCCGGTTCGGCGCGTTCTGTGGCAAGCTGGCTGGGGTGCTGGAGAAAACCCGCGCCGCCGGCATCCTCGGCCGGCTGGTGGCCCTGTCGCTCGGCGTGCGCGCGGCCAAGTACCTGGGCTTTTACACCCTGTTCGCCGGCGTGGCCGCAATCGCCTTTCCCCAGTTGGATACCCACCCGGTGCACGCCCTCATCGCCCTGATCAGCGCCGAGGCCGGGGCGAGCATGCCGCTGCCCGCCTTCATGGGCTTTGGCTCCTACGAGGCGGCCGGCATGCTGGCGATGATGGCCCTGGGTGCCGATCGTGCCGCGAGCCTGCTCATCATGCTGAGCCTGCACGTGCTCAGCCAGATCATCGATTATGCCCTGGGAGGTGCGGCCCTGATCACCTTCGCCATTCTCACCCGCGCCGCCGTGCGGCGTACAGCAATCGCCCGGCCGATGCGGTTTTCCTGGTACGGCCTGACGGCAATCCTGCTTTTCCTGGCCGGTGCGGCCCTGTTCGTGTTCGAGGCACGCAGTCTGCAGAAGCTGGGCGCCCTGCAGCCGCCGGACAGCGGCCGCGAGGTACGGCCGGCGGCCGGCCCGGGACTGGAGGGTGTGGCCGGAGTGGAGGGCTTTGTCGTCTGGAGTTCCAACCGCAGCGGCAACCATGACCTGTGGCTGCGCCGCCTGCCCGACGGCGCCCTCCGCCAGCTGACCACCCACCCGCACACCGAGTATTACCCGCGGGTTTCGCCCGACGGCCGCCGGGTGGTGTTCGCCCGCTCGCAGCAGCCCTGGGTGTCGCAGCGCAACAAGCGCCCCTGGGACGTGATCCTCTTGGACCTGGACACCGGCCGTGAACGGCTGTTGGCCAAAAACGGCAATGTGCCGACCTGGTCAACGGACAGCCGCCGGGTCTTTTTCCTGCGCAACGCCAACCAGTTGGTGGAACTTGAGGTTGCGTCCGGCAGGGAGGCCGTGGTATGGGAGAGCGGCCGGAATCTCGGGGTGCGGGCCAACGTGCAACTCGAGACCCCGTCCTTCGCCCCGCAGGGCGGCGCGGTGGCGGTCACCTTCCGCGTAGGCCGGCGGGCGACCGTGGTCATCGACCCGGACGGCACCATTCGCAGAGTCGGCGATGGCTGCCAGCTCACCTGGTCGCCCGACGGCTCCTACCTCTTCCATGTGGACCATGGCGGCCGCCAGCAGAACGCCATCTACCGCACGGACCCGGCCACGTTCAAGCCCGAGCTGTGGTTCGACGCCCCGGGCGAGTTCAGTCACGAATATTTCCCCAGGGTGGCCAACACCGGCGACTGGCTCGTCTACGGCGCCAGCACGGGCGGCCACGAGCACGACACCGCCGATTACGAGATCTTTCTCTGGCCGATCGGTCGACCCGCGGCCGAGGCCATCCGCCTGACCCATCACACCGGCAACGACTGCTGGCCCGATATCTTTCTGACCAAAACCAATCACTGACGGAGAAGCAACGTGGATATTTCCGTGGTCGTGCCCCTGTACAACGAAGAGGACAATGTCCATCTGCTCTACGAGGAGATCAGGGGCGTGCTCGACACCATGGCCGAGCAGGCGGAGATCGTCTTTGTCGACGACGGCTCGCGCGACGCCACCCTGGCCAAGCTCGAGGCTATCCAGGCCGGCGACGACCACGTGCGCGTGGTCAGCCTGCGCCGCAACTTCGGCCAGACCGCGGCCATGACCGCCGGTTTCGACCATGCCCGCGGCGGTGTCATCATCACCATGGACGGGGACCTGCAGAACGACCCGCACGACATCCCCCAGCTCGTCGGCAAGCTGAACGAGGGCTACGACGTGGTCACCGGCTGGCGTCACGACCGCCAGGACGCCTTTCTTTCGCGTCGGCTGCCCTCGCAGCTGGCCAACCGGCTCATCTCCCGGGTGACCGGGGTGGGGCTGCACGACTACGGCTGCACCCTCAAAGCCTTTCGCCGCGAGGTGATCGACAACATCAACCTCTACGGCGAGATGCACCGCTTCATCCCGGCCATCGCCAGCGGCATGGGCATCAGCTTCACCGAGGTCAAGGTCAACCACCGGGCGCGCCGTTTCGGCACCTCCAAGTACGGCATTTCGCGGACCATCCGGGTGGTGCTCGACCTGATCACGGTCAAGTTCATGCTCAGCTACGCCACCCGGCCGCTGCACGTGTTCGGCACCGTGGGCGTGGTCTCCTCCCTGCTCGGCGTGCTCATCGCCCTGGTGCTGACCGTGCAGCGGCAGATGTACGGCGTCGCCCTGGCCAACCGGCCGTTGCTGCTCCTGGCGGTGCTGCTCATCTTCATGGGCATCCAGTTCATCACCATCGGCCTGCTGGCCGAACTGGTGGTGCGCACCTACCACGAGTCGCAGAAGAAGCCGATCTACTACGTGCGCAAGGTGCTCGGAGAGCCGGCCGAAGCGGAAGGCTGAGCTGTGCCGATGGTCCCCGGCCCCTTCTCGGTCGACATCGTCATCCCCAACCTCAACGGCCGCCACATGCTGGCCGGCTGCCTCGATTCCATCCGCCGGCAGACCTGGGGCGACTGGCGGGTGATCGTGGTGGACAACGGCTCCACCGACGGCTCCGTCGACTGGCTGCGGACGCACCACCCCGAGGTGCAGCTGATCGCCCTGGCGGCGAACACCGGCTTCAGCCCGGCGGTGAACCTGGGCATCCGCGCCGGGTCCCGACCGCTCGTCTTCCTGCTCAACAACGACACCGAACTCGCCGATGACTGCCTGGAACAGTTCGTGCGCGCCGCTCAGGCGCAGCCCGACCACGCCTTCTTCGCCCCGCGCATGCTCAGCTTTCATCAGCGCCACCTGCTCGACGGGGCAGGGGAGGGCTACCTGCGCGGCGGCGCCGGCTACCGGCTGGGCACCCTGGAAGTGGACGGATCCCCCTATGACCGGGCGCGGGAGGTGTTCGGCGCCTGCGCCGGGGCCGCGCTCTACCGGCGGGAGCCGTTCACGGCGCTGGGCTGGTTCGACGACGCCTTCTTCGCCTACCTGGAGGACGTGGACCTCAACCTGCGCGCGGGCCTGGCGGGCCTGCGCTGCCGGTACGTGCCCGAGGCCCGGGTCTACCACATCGGCAGCGCCACCAGCGGCTCCAAGTTCAACGACCTGACCATCCGCCTGTCCACCCGCAACTCCCTCTGGGTGCTGGCCAAAAACTACCCAGCCGGGCTGCTCGTGCGCTGGAGCCTGGTCATCGCCGTCTACCAGGGGCTGTGGCTCGTGTTCGTGCTCAAGAAGGGCCAGCTGCGCCCCTACCTGGCGGGGCTGGCCGAGGGGCTGCGCGGCCTGGGGCGGATGCGGCGCGCCTGCCGCGAACAGGCCGGTCAACCGGCGGGCGGCCCGGCCGCCTGGCGGGAGCGGCTCTGTCGGGCCGAGGGCGAGGTGATCGATTCGATCATGCGGAGGCGGGCCGGGCAGGGCAGGGGCAACCGGCTCCTGCGGCTGTACCGGCGGGTTTTTCTCTGATGGCCCGGATCGCGGTTGTCCTCGTCACCCACAACAGCGAGTGCTGCCTTGGCCGTTGCCTGGCACGCCTGTCCGATCAGCAGGAAGAGGTGCAGTGCATCGTGGTGGACGCCGGTTCCAGTCAAACCGCCTACCTGGACGGGCTCGACGCCCGGCCCGGGACGCAGCTCCTCCGCACCACCAACATCGGCTTTGCCGCGGCCAACAACCTGGGTTACCGGGCCATCCCGGAAGAGACGGAATGTGTCGTCTTCCTCAACCCGGATGCCTTCCTCGAACCGGGCACCCTGGCCCGGGCCCGGGCGATCCTGGCGGCGCACCCGCGCGTCGGCTGCCTGACCGGTCTCCTGCTCGGTTGGGATATGGAGGCCGACCGGCCCAGCGGCCGCATCGATTCGGCTGGCATCTTCCGCCGCTGGTACGGCCGCTGGTACGACCGCGGCCAGGGCGAGCTGTTCTCCGGCCAGTACGACCGGGTCGAAACGGTGCCGGCTGCCTGCGGCGCCTTTCTTTTCTGTCGGCGCGGCGCCCTGGACGAGACCGTCCTGGCCGGCAAGGCCGTGTTCGCCCCGGAGTTTTTCCTGTACAAGGAGGACATCGAACTCAGCCTGCGCCTGCGCCGAGGCGGTTGGTCCATCCTCTACCACCCGGGCCTGACCGTGTACCACTGCCGCGGCTGGCAGCGCGAGCGCAGGCGCATGCCCTACGCATTGCGGCTCGCGGCCGCGGCCAACGAGGTCCGCCTGTACCAGCGTCACCCCTC
>CAZMNU010000098.1:5685-8632 GCA_964567725.1 uncultured Desulfobulbus sp.
CATGGCGTCCACCTGCTCGAAATCCCGCCCGGCAGCTTCGATCACGGCGGCACGCGCAGCCTGGCGGTCCGCCAGGTGCAGGGCGATCTGCTCGTCTTTCTCACCCAGGACGCGGTTCCGGCGGACCGGGAGGCCCTTGCCCGGCTGGTGCACCCGTTCGCCGAGGATGCGCTGATCGCCGCCGCCTACGGCCGGCAGTTGGCCAACCCCGACGCCACCCCCTGCGCCGCCCACCTGCGGCTGTTCAACTACCCGCCCGAGAGCGCGGTGCGCTCCCTGGACGACCGGCACCGTCTCGGCTTCAAGACCATCTTCATCTCCAATTCGTTCGCCGCCTACCGGCGGGGACCGCTGGAGCGGGTCGGCTGCTTCCCGGAAAAGCTGCTCTTCGGGGAAGATACCTACACGGTGGCGAAACTCCTGGAACTGGGGTACTGTGTCGCCTACGCCAGCGACGCCCGGGTGTATCACTCCCACAACTATACCCTCTGGCAGGAGTGCAAACGCTATTTCGACATCGGCGCCTTTCACGCCCGCGAGTGGGCCGTACTCGGCCGATTCGGCGCTCCCACCGGCGCCGGCAGCCGCTATGTCCGCTCCGAGATCGCCTACCTGCTGAAGGAACGACACCCCATGCGCATTCCCGAGAGTCTTGTCCGCAACGGCCTGAAACTGACCGCCTACCTGCTCGGCCGGCGTGCCCACCGGCTGCCGCGGCGGCTGGCCCGGTCGCTCAGTCTGCACCCGCTGTGGTGGGACTGACCCCCTGACCCGTCCCCGCCATGGCGCCTCTTCTTTCCTGGAACCTGCGCGAGCGCAGCTCGTTCATCTATCGCATCCTGCACCTGGTCGACTGCGGTCTGGTCTGCCTGTTCCTCTGGCTGTGCGTCAGGCTCTACCAGGTGCCGTGGAGCCCCTACTACACCCGCCTGGAGTGGATTGTGCTGGGCACCTGCTTCGTCAGCTTCCACTCCTTCCAGCTCTACCGCTCCTGGCGGGGGTGGAAGTACTACCGCGAATTCCTGGTGATCCTCAAGGCCTGGGCGGTGGTCATCGCCGTGCTGCTCACCTATTTCTTCCTGTTCAAGATATCCGAGGCCTATTCGCGGGTGGTGTTCATCGTCTGGTCGGTGGCCACGCCCTTCCTCATTTTTCTTACCCACCTGCTGGTGCGCAAAATTCTCCACGTCTACCGGGCCCGGGGCAAGAACATCCGCCATGCGGTGATCATCGGCGCCGGCGACCTGGGCGTCCGCACGGCCCGCCGCATCGAGGACATCCCCTGGGCCGGAATTGACGTGGTCGGCTTCTTCGACGACAAGCTCGAATGCCAGGAGCGGCTGACCGGTCTCGACAAGCCGCTGATTGGCCGCACCGACGAGGTGCAGGACTTCCTCCGGGACAACGACATCGACTACGTCTACATCGCCCTGCCCATGCGGGCGGAGCGCAAGATCTTCAAGATCCTGCAGGAATGCCGCGACCTCGGCGCGCAGATCTTCCTCGTGCCCGATATCTACATCTTCGGCCTGCACCACGCGGAGATCCAGTCGCTGGGCGAGATGCTCGTGCTCAGCTTCAACCCGGACACCGAGTGGAAAAGGAGTTTCGACGTGGTCTTCTCCCTGCTGGTGCTCGTGCTCTGTTCGCCGCTGTTCCTGCTCATTGCCCTCTTCATCAAGCTCGACAGCCGGGGGCCGGTGCTGTTCCGCCACCGGCGGATCATGGCCACCGGCCGGGAGTTCTTCTGCCTCAAGTTCCGGACCATGGTGGTCGACGCGGACAAGCGGCTGGAACAGCTGCTCGAGGAAAACCCGGAGCTGCGGCAGGAGTGGGCGCAGCATTTCAAGTTGAAGAACGACCCGCGCATCACCCGCATCGGCCGGGTTCTTCGCCGCACCAGCCTGGACGAGCTGCCCCAGTTCGTCAACGTGCTCAAGGGCGAGATGAGCGTGGTCGGTGCCCGGCCCGTGGTCGGCCGTGAACTGGAGGATTACTACAAGGGCAACGGCGAGGAGAGCGCCGGCCGCTACTGCTCGATGAAGCCGGGCATCACCGGGCCCTGGCAGGTGATGAAGCGCTCCGACACCGAGGACTACCAGGAGCGGGTGGAACTGGACGACTGGTACGTGCTCAACTATTCGCTGAAAACCGATCTGAAGATCATTGCCAAAACCATCGCCTGTATCTTCACCGGCAAGGGCGCCTACTGAAGGCGCACGGTTTCGCCGGCCCGTCCCCGGCCGGGAAATCGTTCGGGAACAGGGGCGACTCTCGTTGCCTTTGCCGGTGGAATTGTTATTGTATGGGGCGTTGCAATCACACTCGACCCCTGAACACACCAAGGAGCGTAGACCATGCAGACCCGGATCGGAACACCGACCCTGACCATCGAAAAAGCGAGGCAGGAGGCCTCGACCGTTTTCCTCGCCAAGGTTTTCAACTGGATGGCCATCGGCCTGGCGCTGACCGGCGTGGTCGCCTACCTGACCGCATCAACCGGCCTGGCCCTGAGCCTGGTGGCCAGTCCGCTGTTCTTCATCCTCGTGCTCGCCGAACTGGGCATGGTCTTCTACCTGTCGGCGCGGATTGAAAAGATGCAGCCAACCACGGCCACCGGCCTGTTTCTCGGCTACTCGGTGCTCAACGGCCTGACCCTGTCCACCATCTTCCTCGCCTACACCCGCACCTCCATCGCCGGCACCTTTCTCATCACCGCCGGCATGTTCGCCGCCATGGCGGTGTACGGCCTGGTCACCAAACGCGACCTGTCCGGCCTGGGCTCGTTCCTGTTCATGGGGCTGATCGGTGTCATCCTCGCCTCCATCGTCAATATCTTCCTGAAAAGCCCGGCCCTGTACTGGGGCATCTCCATGATCGGCGTGCTCGTGTTCGTCGGCCTCACCGCCTACGACGTGCAGCGGATCAAGCAGATCGGTGAGCAGGG
>CAZMNU010000099.1:0-8565 GCA_964567725.1 uncultured Desulfobulbus sp.
ACCTGTGACCCTCGGCTTGTAAGGCCGATGCTCTCCCAGCTGAGCTATTCGCCCCGTGCGATGCGGTGTGTATTTATCAGGTCGGCCTGCCCCAGTCAAGCAAAAAACAGAAGCCCGACAAAGTATTACCGGGGTCCGACCGCCCTCCCCGGCGCCCCGGCGGCTACTGTGCCGGGGTGTCGTGCGAGGCGATGGGAAAGTCGCTGAACAGGGGGTCCAGGGGCAGATCCTTGAACAGGGTCTCGCCCTCGCGGACGATCAGCGCCCGCTGCAGCACCTCGTCGACCGTATCCACCAGTTCGATATGCAGGCTGTCGCGCACATTCTGCGGCACCTCGCGCAGGTTGCGCTCGTTGTCGCGCGGGATGAGCACGTTGGTGATGTTGCCGCGGCGGGCCGCCAGCAGTTTCTCGGTCAGGCCGCCGATGGGCAGCACCCGCCCGCGCAGGGTGATCTCGCCGGTCATGGCCAGGCTGCGGTCCACCGGCAGCCTGAGGATGGCCGAGGCGATGGAGGTGGCGATGGTGATGCCCGCGGACGGTCCGTCCTTGGGAATGGCGCCTTCGGGCACGTGCACGTGGATGTCGATCTTCTGGTAGAAATCGCTGTCCAGCCCCAGGCGCAGGGCCCGCGAACGCACGTAGGACAGGGCCGCGCGGGCCGATTCCTGCATCACGTCGCCGAGTTTGCCGGTGATGGTCAGCTTGCCCGAGCCGGGAAGGACCGTGGCCTCGATCTGCAGCAGCTCACCGCCCACCTCGGTCCAGGCCATGCCGGTGGCCAGGCCGACCTCGTCGCGTTCCTCGGCCAGGCCGAAACGGTACTTGGCCACGCCCAGGTACCCCTCGATGTCCTCGGGCGCGATCCGGTACTTCCGGCGCGGCTCCTTGTTTTTCAGCCGTTCCCGGGCCACCTTGCGGCACACCTTGGCAATGGTCCGCTCCAGGCTGCGCACCCCGGCCTCGCGGGTGTAGCGGCGGATGATCTCGAGGATGGCCGGCTCGCCGATGGTGATCTCGCCCGGCTTGAAACCGTTGGCCTCGAGCTGTTTGGGCAGGAGGAAACCGGTGGCGATGTGCAGCTTTTCCTCCTCGGTGTAGCCGTTCAGCTGGATGATCTCCATGCGGTCCTGCAGGGGCACCGGGATGCCCTGCAGGTTGTTGGCGGTGGTGATGAAGAACACCTCGGAGAGATCGTAGTCCAGGTCCAGGTAATGATCGTTGAAGGCGAAGTTCTGCTCCGGGTCGAGCACCTCGAGCAGGGCCGACGAGGGATCGCCGCGGAAATCGACGCTCATCTTGTCCACCTCGTCCAGGCAGAACACCGGGTTGATCACCCCGGCCTTCTGCATGGACAGGATGATCTTGCCCGGCATGGCGCCGATGTAGGTGCGGCGGTGGCCGCGGATCTCCGCCTCGTCACGCACCCCGCCGAGCGACAGGCGGATGAACTGCCGGCCCATGGCGCGGGCGATGGAGCGGCACACCGAGGTCTTGCCCACGCCGGGCGGGCCGACCAGGCAGAGAATCGGTCCCCTGATCTTCTTCACCTGGGCCTGCACGGCCAGGTATTCGAGGATGCGCTCCTTGGGTTTTTCCAGGCCGTAGTGGTCCTCGTTGAGCACGGTCTCGGCCCGGTCGATGTCGATCCGGGCGCGGGACTTCTTCCGCCAGGGCAGGCTGAGAATGGCGTCGATATAGTTGCGCACCACCGTGGTCTCGGCCGACATGGCCGGCATCTGGCGGAGCTTCTTGAACTCCTTGACCACCTTGTCGCGCGCCGCCTTGGGCAGGCTCTTGCGGTCGATGGCCTGCTGCAGTTCGCCCAGGTCGTCGCCGCCCTCGCCCTGCCCCATCTCTTCCTGGATGGCGCGCATCTTCTCGGAGAGGTAGTAGTTGCGCTGGGTTGAGCCCATCTTCTTCTTCACCCGGGCGTGGATGTCCCGCTCCATCTCGGCGAGTTCCATCTCCCGGTAGAGAATCTCCAGCACCTTGGCGATGCGCTGCGGCAGGGAGACGATCTCCAGGATCTCCTGCTTCTCCTCGGTGCGCAGGGGGATATGCGAGGCGATCAGGTCCACCATGCGCGAGGGGTCTTCCAGGGAGGTGATGGACTTGAGCACCTCACGCGGCAGCTTCTTGTTGCTGACCGCGAACTGCTCGAAGGTTTTGCCCAGTTCGCGCACGTAAGCGGGCACGTCGGCCCGGTCCACATCCGTGTCCGGGGCCTCGACCAGGCGGACCGAGTAGAACGCCTCCTCCCCCTCGCCGCCCTCGAACCCGCCCACCACCAGGGCGCGGCTCTTGCCCTCGACCAGGGCCTTGATGGTGCCGTCGGGCAGGCGCAGCAGCTGCATCACCGAGGCCAGGGTGCCCAGGGTGTACAGGTGGCGGTGGTCGGGATCGTCGACCCGGGCGTCCTTCTGGGTGACCAGGAAGACCGGCGAACGGTCGGCCATAGCCGCCTCCAGGGCGGCGATGGACTTCTTCCGGCCGACCACCAGCGGGGCGACCATGCCCGGGAACAGGACAATGTCCCGCAGCGGCATGAGGGGATAGGTTTCAGCGGTCAAGGCAGTCATCGGTGGGTTGTGCTCGCCGGCGGTCGGGTTCAGGCGAGCTTTTGCTGGTCGGCATTGTCGTAGAGGATCACCGGGTACTCACCGCTGGTGATCACCTGCTCGTTGATCACGCATTCGGTGGCGTGCTCGTCCGAGGGCAGCTCATACATCACGTCGAGCATGCACTCCTCCATCACCGAGCGCAGGCCGCGCGCCCCGGACTTGCGGGCGATGGCCTTCTGGGCGATGGCCTTGTAGGCGCCCTCGGTGAAGCGCAGGGTGATGCCCTCGTAGGCGAACAGCTTCTGGTACTGTTTGCTGAGCGCGTTCTTCGGCTCCTTGAGGATGCGGATCAGGTCTTCCTCGACCAGCTCCTCCATGGTGGCGATCACCGGCAGACGGCCGACCAGTTCCGGGATCAGGCCGAACTTGAGCAGGTCCTCGGGCTGAATCGAGGCCAGCACCTCGCCGAAGGAGCGTTCGGTCTGGCTGACCACCCTGGCGCCGAAGCCGATGGCCTGGGTGCCGGTGCGCCGCTTGATGACGTTGTCCAGGCCGACAAAGGCGCCGCCGACGATGAACAGGATATTGGTGGTATCGATGCGGGTCAGTTCCTGCTGCGGGTGCTTGCGGCCGCCCTTGGGCGGCACCGAGGCCATGGTGCCCTCGATGATCTTGAGCAGGGCCTGCTGCACGCCCTCGCCGGAAACGTCGCGGGTGAGCGAGGCGGAATCGGACTTGCGGGCGATCTTGTCGATCTCGTCGATGTAGACGATGCCCCGCTGGGCCCGGTCGATGTCGTAATCGGCCGCCTGCAGCAGGCTGACGAGAATGTTCTCCACGTCCTCGCCCACGTAACCGGCCTCGGTGAGGGTGGTGGCGTCGGCGATGGTGAACGGCACGTTGAGCAGCCGGGCAAGGGTCTGCGCCACCAGGGTCTTGCCGCTGCCGGTGGGGCCGATGAGGATGATGTTGGACTTCTGCAGCTCGACATCGTCGTTGTCCGTGGTCGGCGGCGCGGTGATGCGCTTGTAGTGGTTGTGCACCGCCACCGACAGGATGCGCTTGGCGTGCTCCTGGCCGATGACGTACTCGTCCAGGTAGGCCTTGATCTCCTTGGGCTTGAGCAGCTGCGGGCCGAGTTCGGCGAGGTTGTCGCCCTCGTCCGGGTTCTCGGCCATGATCTCGTTGCACAGCTCGATGCACTCGTCGCAGATGTAGCCGCTCTGGCCGGCGATCAGCTTGTTGACCTCGGCCTGGGTCTTGCCGCAAAACGAGCAGGAGCAGGTGAGGCCGTGATCGTCGTTGAAATCGTTTTTCACGCTCACTTCTCCCCGTCCAGTTCCCCGCGGCTGGCCAGCACCTTGTCGATGAGGCCGTACTTGCAGGCCTCGGCCGCGCTCATGAAATTGTCGCGCTCGGTATCGGCCTGGACCTTCTTGAGGGATTTACCGGTATGTCTGGCCAGAATGGTGTTCAGGTCGTGACGCATGCGCAGGATCTCCCGGGCATGAATGTCGATGTCCGTGGCCTGGCCCTGGAAGCCGCCCATGGGCTGGTGGATCATGATGCGCGAGTTGGGCAGGGCGAACCGTTTGCCCGCCGCGCCGGCAGCCAGCAGCAGCGCGCCCATGGAGGCGGCCTGGCCCATGCACAGGGTGGCCACGTCGGAGCGGATGTACTGCATGGTGTCGTAGATGGCCATGCCCGCGGTCACCGAGCCGCCGGGCGAGTTGATGTAGAAGGTGATGTCCTTGTCCGGGTCATCGGCCTCGAGGAACAGCAGCTGGGCGATGACGAGACTGGCGACGTCGTCGTTCACCTGGCTGCCGAGAAAGATGATGCGCTCCTTGAGCAGGCGCGAATAAATATCGAAGGCCCGCTCGCCGCGCGGACTCTGCTCGATGACCATGGGAACCAGATTCATGCGTGTCTCTCCGTCAAACTGAGCCTGCAGCGGCCGGGCCGCTGCAGGCGTACTCTTTCTCTGTCGGCCGGCTGGCCGCAGGACTCAGGCCGCCTCTTCGCCGGCCCCGCTCTCGGCCGCCGCCACCTCGGTGAAATGGGCCTGCTCGCGGAGGAAGTTGAGTACCTTCTCGTTGTGCAGCTCGTTCATGAAGGGCAGGATCTCTTCCCGCCGCTGGAAGTACTTCTTCACCTCGTCGACGGTCATCCGGTACTGGTCGGCGATGCGCTGGTAGCCGCGCTGGATGTCCTCGTCGGCGATCTTGATCTCCTCGACCTCGGCGATCTTCTTCAACAGGAAATCGCCCTTGACCCGCTTGGCAGCCACATCCCGGTTCTTTTCGACCAGTTCTTCCAAGTTAATGCCGGCCGACTCGAATGACAATCCGCTGCGCTTGAGATTTTCTTCGGTCTGCTTGAGCATCTCCTGGATCTCGTAGTTGACCAGCCGCTGCGGTACCTCGAACGGGTTCAGTTCGATCAGCTTGTTCATGATGCGGTCGTCCAGGTCACCCTGCAGGGCGTCGTCCTTGGCCTTCTGCAGGCGGGCGCGGATGTCGTCGCGCAGGGCCTGGAGGGTGGTCAGCTCGGGCTTGATGTCCTTGGCGAACTCGTCATCCAGCTCCGGCTTGACCCGCACCTTGACGTCCTTGACGTCCACCTTGAACTCGACCTTCTTGCCGGCGAGCAACGGGTTGGGGTAGTCGGCCGGGAAATCCACCTCGTACAGGGCCTTGTCGCCCTTCTTCATGCCGATGAGCTTCTCCTCGAAGTCCTTGCCCAGCCGGTTCATGCCGATGTCGACGCTGTAATTCTCGTTGCGCACCTCTTTCATGGCCTTGCCGTTGTGGAAGCCCTGGAAATCGACCACGGCCACGTCGTCCATGGCGATCACATGGCCCTCCTCGGCAGTCTGCAGGGCCGCCTGGTGCCGCTGCAGCAGGGTCAGTTCCTTGTCGACCTCCTCCTCGCTCACGGTCAGCACCGGCTTCTCGACCTCCAGTCCCTTGTACTCCTTGAGCTCGATCTGCGGCTTGATGTCCACCATGGCCACGTAGACAAAGGTGCCGTCCTCCGGGAAGCGGTGCTCGGCGATTTCGGGGTGCACCACCGGCTCCAGCCCCTCCTTCTCGACCGCGTCGAAATAGGTCTCCTGCACCAGTTTCTCACCGACCTCGGCCTGGATCTGGTCGCGGAAATTCTTCTCCAGCACGCTCTGCGGGATCTTGCCGCGGCGGAAGCCCTTCAGCTTGACATCTTTGTTGATCTTGGCGTAGGCCTTGTCAAGCGCCGGGCCCACGGTTTCCTTGGGGAGGGTGATGGTCAGCTTCCTGGTCAGGTCGGAGAGATTTTCGACAGCGATTTCCATGGACTGCGGTTCCTTTTGTTCAGTTGTGGGCGGATATGACCCCGGCAGCGTTCTGCTGTATGGTGCACCCTCCCTGTGCCGGGGGGCGCGTGGTCGGATCGGTGCGGTGCGGCTGGTGCGAGAGGGGGGAGTCGAACCCCCATGAGCGAGGCCCGCTGGATCCTAAGTCCAGTGCGTCTACCAGTTTCGCCACTCTCGCGTACAATAAACGGTGACTAATAACCAAGATAACGGCCGGCGTCAAGTCATCCCGCACCGAAAAAAGGTGGAATTCCAGCAAATTTAGGAGATTAGGACGATGTCGGCGCAGCCCCGCCGGCGGGCCGGTGTTCGCCAGCCCGCTCCCCTGCCCTGATGAGCACGGCCGCGACCAGCGGCAGCACGAGCACCGCCGCCGCGGTCAGGTGAAAGGCGTGGCGCATGCCCCAGGAATCCATGCTCAGGCCGGCGAGCATGGCGCCGGTGAACACGCCCGCGCTCATGGCCAGGTTGAACACGCCCATCATGGTGCCGTGACCGAAATGGGTGCGCCCCTCCTCCGCTGCCCAGGCGCCCAGCACCGGCCAGAGCACCGCCTCGCCGAAACCCAGGAACAGGTAGACCCCCAGCATGGTGGCAAAACCGGTCATCTCCGGGACCATCCAGATGGCCACACTCATGCACACACAGCCGGCGACCAGCAGCCGTACCTTGTCACAGCGGTCCGTCAGCCTGCCGAAGGGTGCCTGGAGCACGGCGTTCATCACCGTTCGCCCGGCGATGACCACACCGGCCTGCACGCTGCCGCTTCCCGGCCAGTCGGCCATCATCAGCGGCAGGAAGGCCATGGTCGGCACCATCATGAGCACGGTGGCGAAGCGGGCCAGGAGGATGCCCACGGTCCGCCGGCGCCGCAGCATGCGGCCGACGCTCCGTAACAGGCCGTCCCGGGAGGGGCGGTCGAGGGAACTGCAGGCCGGCAGGTTGCGGACCACGAGCAGGAAGGCGACAAAGCAGAGCCCGGCCATCACGTAGAACACCGAGGCCAGCCCGAAGGCGTCGGCGAACAGGCCGCCGAGCACCGGGCCGGCGCCGATGCCGCAGAAGATGGCGATGTTGATGGTGCTCATGGAGCGGCCCTCCTCCCCGGGCGGGGCGAGCATGCTCGCGTAGGCCATGGCCACGGGCACGACCATGGCCGCGCCCACGCCCTGGAAGAGGCGGATGAACACCAGTTGAGTGACGCTTTCGGCATGGGGCACGAGCAGGCCGACCAGACCGTAGATGAACAGCCCGCTGATGAGGAAGCCCTTGCGCCCCCAGCGGTCGGAGAGGCTGCCGACCAGCGGCTGGCACAGGCCGCGGCTCACCGAGAAGACCGCGGTGATCACCCCCAGGGTGAAACCGGTGGCGCCCAGTTCGGTGGCCCAAAGCGGCAGCACCGGGATGATGATGCCGATGCCCAACAGGGCGATGAAGACCGCGAGGACGACGGTCACGAGAATCCGATTGTGCATGTGGTTTGCCGAACACGTCGGTATCGCTTAAAAAAAGGTCCGGACAGGGGGCCGCGGCGCGAACGCCTCTTGTACCATCCGGCGACAGAAAAGCAAACCGCCGCGTGCCGGCGGGTCGGCACCGCCCTGCCCCCTGGCGATCGAGGGCCGTGCGCGGCGATTGACACCGCTTTGCCCGGCAGTGTAAGGATTGCACATCGGATCGCCTGTCGATCCTTCCCCTACGCAACCGGGAGGTGCCGCATGAACGTGAAGGAAGAGTTTGACAACCTGGTGGAAAAACTGAAGACCGAGCGGGATGAAATCAAGGTGAAGCTGCATCTCGCCTCCATGGAGGCCAGGGAGGAATTCTCCGAGGCGGAGGAGAAATGGCAGCAGGTCAAGGTCAAGATGGCCGAGATCGCCGACGAGGCCGTCGACACCTCGGAAGACTACATCGCCAAGGCCAAGATCGTCGGCGACGAGTTGAAGGAGACGTACAGCCGGATCATCAAGCGCTTCTCCGAGTGAGCCCCTCCCGCCGGTTCGGCAGACGGCCGGACCGGATGGCGGGCGACGGGTCCTGCCGGCCTGCGCCCTCGGTCGTGCTCACTGGAAACGGAGCGGCTTGTCGCCGACCGCATCCGATGCGCTCCGCCGGGGCGCGGTCGGTCCCAGCCGACCATCGGTCCGCGGGTGCGGCACAGCCTCCCGCCGCTCCAGTCCCTGCTCGCCGAGCAGGGTGATGATCCGGTCCATTTTCCGGTTGAGACCGGCCACCTCGTTCATGATTTTAAACACCAGAAACGGCAGGAGGATGGACATCACCCCCACCGTGACCACGGTGACCAGGCCGGCCAGCACCAGCAGGTAGCCGGCGCTGTCGGCCAGCAGTTTCTCGAGCATCGTTTCGTCCTGTCTCAGCGGGGCGGCGGGACTGTCCCGCCACCCCGTTTCTTTTTCAGAACCGGTCGCTGACCGCCACCTCGCCCAGGGCCAGCCGGCCGGCACGCGGCGGCGCCGTCTCCACGCCCCGGCCGATGGCCACGGCCATGACCAGCACATGGTCCGCGGGCAGGTGGATCAACTCGCCCACCCGCCCGAAATCGAAACCGGTCATGGGACAGGAGTCGTAGCCCATGCTCTGCGCCGCCAGCATCAGGGTCTGGGCGGCCAGGGCGCAGGAGCGCATGGCC